>CAMDDU010000018.1:0-79654 GCA_945892985.1 Bordetella parapertussis | reverse complement strand
CCAAACTCCAATCGATTGAAGACCGCCTAAACCATCGACCTCGCAAGTGTCTTGGCTACCTGACCCCTCACGAGGTACTCTTCGGGCTCAAGCCCATACCCATTGCGCTTCGAACTTAAATTCGCACATCGTCTGGAAATGCCCGCCAGTCGGGCGTTTCCAGCCAATAGATTGGGCTTTCTGCGGCGTGTGGATGCGATGTTTTTCGCCTTTCTGGCATGCCGCTGTCATTTTACGACCGGCTCAGCGCCCGCTTTCTTCGAAAATCATGCCCAGCTGGTCCAGTGTCACCAGCAGGTTGTCGCTGATCTTGGCGACATTGTCCATGTGCACGCCGCGCTCTTCGCGCGTGCCCAGCTTGGCAAGGGCTTCGGAAAAGAACAGCCACTGCTGGTCGGTCAGCGCGAGTTCCTGGCGCGAGGCGGCGTTGTTTTGCGGCAGCGTGACCAGGCGGCGCATTGTCGCCAGGTATTCTGCTTCAGCGGTTTTCAGGTCCTTGGCGATGACCTCTGCGCGCAGGCCCCAGCTGCGGAAAAAATACAGCTTGGCCATGCGCTGGGTCAGCGTGCGTGCGCGGCCTGCGAGCACGATCGCTTCGCTGCGCGGCAGGCGGATATGCTCTTGTAGGAGTGTCGCACCCTTTTCGGCGATCCAGGCCAGCTCTTCGTTCAGTTCGGCCAATTGCTTTGCCTGTTCCTGCGTCGCCTTTTTCGAATTGATGGCCTTGAAGTCGTCCCAAAGCTGCTCGAGCAAGGCGTAGTTGTCCCGGATCTCCGCGGTCGTCGCAGTGGTCTGCAGCTCCTTCAGTTGCTGCTCGAATTTGCGCATGTCGCCGTCCTGTTGGTGTTTCGCCCGTTCGGCAAGCACACCCTGCCCGATCATGCAGTAGGTCCGTGTGATGCGCTCGGCGAGCATCTGCTGGCTCACGGCTTTGTTGAGCAGCGCCGCCGGCATGCGCAGCGGCGTCGATTTTGCGGAATTGGCGGCTTTGGTGGCATTGTTGGCGCTGGCGCCAGTCGCCGCAGTGGCCGTCAGCGCCACCGCCGGCAGGCCGGCGATGCAGGCGAAACCCAATACGCTTGCCCACTGCAGGCGCTTCATGCCGGCCTCGCCTGCGGCCAGCGCTTCCAGATCAATGCGTCGAGCGCCAGTTTGCCCGGGCCGTGGGTGAGCGTGACGAGTAGCAGCACGCCCCAATACCAGTGCTGGACGAGCGCGGGCTCAAGGTCCTTGAGCACGTGCCAGTACGACACCACGGCCAGCAGGTTGACGACAAACAGCGATAGTGCGGCAAAGCGCGTGGCAAAGCCGACGGTGAGCAGCACCGGAAACACCAGTTCGCCGAAGGTGCCGAGCGCCGCCGCCAGTTCGGGCGGCAGCAGTGGCACACGGTATTCATCTTCAAATAAGGCGACGGTGTTTTCCCAGCTCGCGATCTTGGTCAGGCCGGCCCAGAAAAATATCTTCGCCACGTAAAGCCGTATGCCCAGGTCGAGCAGCGTGCTGCCGTGTTTGAGCCAGGTGTGCGCGTTGTCGAGAAGTGCGGCCATGCTTGGGTTCATTGTTCTGCTCCTGTTGTGTGCCGGGGCCTGGGTCAGGCGAGTGTGAAGTCAATGATTACGCGACCGGCCACCCAGCGGCGCAGGGCGGCGTCGGCCAGGAAGCCCGGTTCCGCGACCGTCGCTGCATTGAGGGCTGCGCCAATGGCGTTGCCACCGGCCAGCGCATCGAGAAAGGCGAATTCGCCCGTACTAAGCGCGTCAACCGCGACGCGCAACTGCGGACGCATGATCAGGGCGGTCGATGGTCCGGCACCCAGGTCAACGCTGAATTCTCCGGAGAAGTCGTGCTGATGGACCTGCCAGATGCGCGCCAGCGGCCAATCCGATTGCAGCAGGGCGCAGGCCGGATGCAGCCACAGGCGCAGGCGCGGGAAATCGTCCTCGGTGATGGTGGCGAGCCGGCGGGTGTCGAGCAAGGGATGATCGGCGGCGTAATGTGCGCGGTGCGCCAGCCATTCCATGCGCGCGACATCGGCGAGGTAGGGCAATTCCTGGGCCGGCTCAAACGCGGCCAGAAAGTCGCCAAAGGCCTCGCCGTATTCGTTCAGGTCGCCGCTGGCCGACGGATGCCGCTTCGCGTACTCGCGCGCCAGACCTTCAAAAAATTCCGCACCGGTTATCGTTGCCGTGATCGGATAGATCGCGCCCAGCGCCTTGTGCACATTGGCACTGGCGTTGCCGCGGTAAATGGCGAGGCCATGCACGATACGCGCGGGCTCGCCGCGAAACAGCGGCACCGCGCCCGCCAGCCTGGCATCGGCTTTGCCGCCCGGCACGAGCGCGGCGGCAAAGCCGGACTGGATTGCGGCCAGCTCAGACATGTTCGGCCAGCATGCGGGCTGCGGCGCTTGCCGCCTCGCCCAGCAGCACGTCCAGTTCGGGTACATCGGTGTCCCATTCGATCAGCGTCGGAACCGACCCAAATAGCGCGAGCGCCGCCTGGTACAAACGCCACACCTGCGGTGCCACGGCCGAGCCGTGATCGTCGATAAGCATGTCGTCCGTAGCCAGATGGCCGGCAAGGTGGATTTCAGCCACGCCTTCACGCGGCAGCGCGGCCATGGCCGCCAGAGCGTCGCTGCCGTGGTTGACCTGGTTGACGTACAGATTGTTGACGTCGAGCAGAATGCCGCAACCCGCGCGCCGCGCGAGTTCGGCCAGAAATTCGCCCTCTGACATGTCGCTGGCGCGAAACGCAACGTAACCGGATACATTTTCGAGCAGGATGCGCCGGCCAAGCGCCTCTTGTACGCGTTGCACGCGTGCCACCATGTGGGTGAGCGCCGCTTCGGTATGGGGCAGTGGCAGCAGGTCGTTGAAATGGCGGCCTCGATGCGCACCCCAGCACAGGTGCTCGGAAATGAGCGCGGGCTCAACGCGTGAAACCAGGCGTTTGAGCTTTGCCAGGTGCCGCTCGACGCGCGCATCGTCCCCGGCAGTTGCCGCTGAGCCAAGGGCGAGGCCGACGCCGTACAGGCTCAGCGCATGATTTTCGCGCACGTGCTCAAGTACGTGCAAATCGTAGCCGCCCTCACCGAAGTAATTTTCGCTGTGCACCTCCACCCATGGCACAGGCGGCGCGGTGTCGAGGAAATCGCGGTAGTGGCGGGGGCGCAGGCCGATGCCGGCGCCGTTGAGGGATGGTTTCATGGAAGGCAGGCGCGCATTGAACGGAAAAGTACTCGTCCGCTCCAATGCGCGCACTTAAACCCCTGTCTTGCCGGTGGGCTTAAGACTTCTTGTCCATTTTCTTGTCCATCATTTTGGCGGCGGTAAGCTTGCCGCCCATTTTTTCGCAACTACCCTTGGCGGTGTATTTCCACTCGTCGGGGGACATGTCGGCTTTTGACTGGCCGGCGCAGGAGTGCGTGCCCGAGGCGTTGGCGCAATCGTTCTGGCCGGCCTTGGCGATGCCGTAGCATTTTTCCTTGGCCGGTTTGTCGGCTGCTTGTGCGGCGGTGGTGGCGAAGGTGCCGGCAGCGAACAGTCCGGCGAGTGCGGCGCGAATAAGGGTTTGCTGGTTCATTGGTGAATCCTCCGGTAAAGTTGATCAGCGTCGAAATTGACTGCGGGAAAGCTGTTCCCTGGCTTTGGTCGACGCATTTTGGGAATCCTTACGCTTTTTTTCATCAGAACTTGCTGTGGGCTCGAAACCAATCTGGGCCAACGGAGTCGTACAGGTCAATATGAAATGCGCCCGGCAGACCAATGCAAGGCAGCGGGTGCGTTCCATCACTTTCTGGCCGTAGCCCTGAATCCCTGATTTTCCCTCTATGGAATGATTTGAATGCACGCGACGCTTCCCCTGTTACTCAAACCCGGGTTTCCTGCCGTGACTCGCAGCCGAATCGAAACGCTGCAGGTCAATCTGGGCTACAAGTGCAATCAGAGTTGCCTGCATTGCCATGTCAACGCCGGGCCGACCCGGACCGAGATGATGGACCGGGCCACGATCGACACCGTGCTCGAATATCTGGCGGCGTCAGGGGTGCGTCACCTTGACCTCACTGGCGGCGCACCCGAGCTGAATGTGCATTTTCGCGACCTCGTCGTGGCGGCGCGCGGCCTCGGTGTTGCCGTCACCGACCGCTGCAACCTGACCATCCTCGAGGAGCCCGGGCAGGAGGATCTCGCGGCTTTTCTGGCCGCCAACGGCGTGGCGATCATTGCGTCGCTGCCCTGTTACACCGAGGAGCTCGTCGACCGGCAGCGCGGCAAGGGTGTGTATGAATCGAGTATCCGCGCGATCGGTCGCCTCAACGCGCTTGGCTATGGTGTCGCCGGCTCGGGGCTGACCCTGGACCTCGTCTACAACCCGCAAGGCACCTCCTTGCCGCCGCCGCAGGCCGCGCTCGAAGCCGATTACAAGCGCATCCTGGGCGAACACTTCGGTATCGTCTTCAACCGCCTCTTTGCGCTCGCCAATATGCCTATTCAGCGTTTCGGATCGACGCTGGTGTCCAAAGGCCAGTTCAATGCCTATATGAGCCTGTTGCGAGACAGCTATCAGGCGGCGAACCTGCAAGCAGTAATGTGCCGCACCCTGATGTCGGTCGACTGGTGCGGTTTTGTCTATGACTGCGATTTTAACCAGATGCTTGATCTGCCCATTCGTGTAGATGGCAAGCCACGCGTCCATTTGTCCGACCTGGTCGGGCGCGATCTCGCAGGTCATCAGGTCGTGGTGAAATCACATTGCTACGGGTGTACCGCCGGCCAGGGATCCAGTTGCGGTGGCGCACTGGTTTGACGCATTGACGTAGCATCGTATCCGGCGCTTGTTTCGGATTTTTTCGGGGACTTTGCAGCTTGAAAATCCGGTTCGAGACGGAACCGGATTTACGGCTGCATGAACACGGTATTCAGGCATGAATAAGAAGCTCGCGCTGGCCGTAGTGATCGCCTGTCTGATCGGAATGTATTTCTTTTTCGACCTCGGACGCTTCCTGAATCTTGATTACCTCAAGTCGCAGCAGGCGGCGATTAGCGCGTACCGCGCTGCATTGCCTGTGTCCGCAGGTTTTCTCTATTTCGTCGTCTATGTGATTTCCGTGACCTTGTCTTTTCCGGGCGCGGTGATTCTCACTCTGGCTGCGGGCGCGATATTCGGACTGGGGTGGGGCACGCTGCTGGTGTCCTTTGCGTCGTCGATCGGCGCGACGCTCGCTTTTCTCGCCAGCCGGCTGCTGTTCAGAGATTTCATCCAGGGGCGCTACGGCGCGCGCCTGGGCGTCATCAACAAGGGCGTCGAGAAGGAGGGCGGGTTTTACCTCTTCACGCTGCGCTTGGTGCCGGCTTTCCCGTTTTTTGCCATCAATCTACTGATGGGGCTGACGGCGATCCGCACCTGGACCTTTTATTGGGTGAGCCAGCTTGGCATGCTCGCCGGAACGCTCGTCTATGTGAATGCCGGAACGCAACTGGCACAGATCGATTCGTTGCGGGGCATTTTGTCGCCGGGCCTGATCGGGTCGCTTGTGCTGCTGGGTGTGTTCCCGCTGATCGCGAAGAAAATTGTCGATGTGGTGAAGGCGCGACGCGTGTACGCACGCTGGGCGCACCTGAAACCGAAGCGCTTTGACCGGAACCTGATCGTGATTGGCGCCGGATCGGCGGGTTTGGTGACTTCTTACATTGCTGCGGTGGTCAGGGCAAAAGTCACGCTGGTCGAAAAACACAAGATGGGCGGGGACTGCCTGAACACCGGATGTGTGCCGTCGAAAGCGCTGATCAAGACCGCCGCCGTGCTGGCGCAGATCAGGCGCGCCGCAGAGTACGGCATAGCCGGGGCTTCGGCGCGGGTGGACTTCGCCGATGTCATGGCGCGGGTAAGACGGGTGGTGAGTACCGTGGAGCCGCACGATTCGGTCGCCCGTTATACGGAACTCGGGGTCGAGTGTATTCAGGGCGAGGCACGCATGGTGTCGCCGTGGGAGGTGGAGATCCGCGGCGCGGACGGCACCAGCCGGCGCCTGACCACGCGGGCCATCGTCATTGCCGCCGGAGCGCGGCCTTTTGTGCCGCCGATTCCAGGCATTGATCAGGTCGGCTGCCTGACCTCGGATACCGTATGGGATATGGCCGCGCTGCCGGCGCGCATGGTGGTGTTGGGCGGCGGGCCGATCGGCTGCGAGCTGGCGCAGAGCTTCGCGCGCCTGGGCGCAAAAGTCACGCAGGTGGAAATGCTGCCGCGCCTGATGATGCGCGAGGACCCGGAATTCTCGGCGATGGTTGCGGCGAAATTCGGCAAGGAGGGCATTGATGTGTTGCTCGGGCACAAGGCGGTGCGCTTTGCCATTGAGGATGACGAGAAAGTACTCTACGCCGATCACGACGGACGCGAGGTGCGCGTTGCCTTTGACGCGCTGCTGTGCGCGGTCGGCCGCGTTGCCAACACCACCGGCTACGGGCTGCAGGAGCTTGGCATTGCGGTGACTGCCTCGCGAACCGTCGAGGTCGATGAATACATGCGTACGGTGTACCCGAATATTCTCGCCTGTGGCGACGTGGCCGGCCCCTACCAGTTCACGCATATGGCGGCCCACACCGCCTGGTATGCGTCGGTGAACGGCTTGTTCGGGATGTTCAGGACATTCCGCGCGGACTTTTCCGTGGTGCCATGGGCGACGTTTACCGACCCCGAGGTGGCGCGCGTGGGCCTGAACGAAACCGAGGCCATCGAGAAGGGTGTGCCGTACGAGGTGACGACCTTCGGCATCGACGACCTGGACCGTGCCATAACCGACGAAGCAGCACACGGCCTGGTCAAGGTGCTGACCGTGCCGGGCAAGGACCGCGTTCTGGGCGTCACCATTGCCGGCGCACATGCCGGCGACCTCATTGCCGAGTACGTGCTGGCCATGCGTCATGGCCTCGGCCTCAACAAGATTCTGGGTACGATCCATATCTACCCGACCATGGCCGAGGCGAACAAATACGTCGCCGGCAACTGGAGGCGCAATCACGCGCCGCAAAAACTGCTCGCCTGGGCCGGGCGATTCAACACATGGCGGCGCGGCTGAGCGTGCTGGGAGTGCCGGGCATCGCGGCGCGGCTGGTGGCGCTGGCGCTGTTGCTGCTCGGCACTGCGCCGGCGATGGCGCAATTCGATCATGCGCATGCGGCCTGGACGGCCTTGCTAAAAAAACATGTTGTCCTCGCTGATGAGGGCAGGGCCTCGCGTGTGCGCTATGCCGGCTTCGCCGCTGATCGCGCCGTGCTCAAGGCTTACCTGGGCACGCTCTCCGCCGTCGGCGAAACCGACTACCGGGATTGGAGCAGGGCGCAGAGAATGGCTTTTCTCATCAACGCCTACAACGCCTTTACCGTGGAAAAGGTGTTGACCCGCTATCCGGATCTGCGCTCGATCCGTGATTTCGGATCGGTGTTTGGCAATCCGTGGAAAGACCGCTTCATCAGCCTGCTGGGCACGCAGACCTCGCTCGATGGCATTGAGCACGGATTATTGCGCGCCAAAGGGGTGTTTGACGACCCGCGCGTGCATTTTGCCGTCAACTGCGCCTCGGTCGGCTGCCCGATGCTGCGCGAGGAGGCGTATGTGGCGACGCGCCTCGATGCCCAGCTTGAACAGCAGGCCCGCCGCTTTCTGGCTGACCGCACGCGCAATCGCTACGATGCGTCCGGCGACAGGCTTCTGGTATCAAGGATTTTCGACTGGTACAAGGAAGACTGGACCAGCGGAATAGGGGGTGTGGCGTCGCGCGAGCAGTATTTCTCGCGCTATGCGACGCTGCTCACCGACGATGTGATTCAGCAACAACGTATTGCGGCGCAGCGGGCCCCCATTGCCTTTGATGACTACGACTGGTCGCTGAACGATGTCAGGCCGTAACCGCGCGGCGCGCATTTCAATCATTGTTCCCGCACTCAATGAGGCGGCGTTCATTGTTGACGCCTTGCGGGCCCTGCAGCCCTTGCGCGAACGCGCTTGTGAAGTGGTGGTCGCCGATGGTGGCAGCAGCGACGCCACGCCCGAGCTCGCGCGTGCGCTGGCCGACGTGCTGCTCGAGACGCCGCGCGGTCGTGCCAGCCAGATGAATGCCGGCGCGGCTGTGGCCAAGGGCGACATCCTGCTGTTCCTGCATGCTGATACGCGACTGTCAGAAGGTGCCGATGAGACAATCCGTGCTGCTCTTGAAAATGGAGACAAGGCATGGGGCAGGTTCGATGTGCGTATCGAGGGGCGGCATACGGCGCTGGTGATGGTGGCCGGCATGATGAACGTGCGTTCGCGCCTGACGGGGATTGCGACCGGGGATCAGGCCTTGTTCATGACGCGCAGCGCATTTGATGCGGTGGGGGGTTTTCCATCGATAGAGTTGATGGAGGACATCGCCATGAGCGGCAATCTGAAGCGTTTGTCGCGGCCCGCCTGCCTGCGCGACAAGGTGATCACCTCGGGACGGCGCTGGGAGCAGAACGGCGTGCTGCGCACCATCGTATTGATGTGGTGGTTGCGGCTGCGGTTTTTTTGCGGTGATTCTCCGGCACGGCTTGCGCGCTTTTATCGCGGGGGCGGCACTGCATAAGGCGAGCATTCTGGTCTTTGCCAGAGTGCCGCAGCCGGGGCGGGTCAAGACGCGTCTCATTCCAGCGCTCGGTGCTGCGGGTGCGGCGCGGCTCTATTGCGCGATGGCCCGCCACTGCATCGCGACGGCCGCCAACGCGCTGCCCGGCGCCGTGCAGTTGTGGTGTACGCCGACCTGCGATGATGCGTTCTTGGCTGCCGCCCAATCGACGTGGAATTTGACGCTGCACCTGCAGGGCGAGGGGGATATCGGGGCGCGCATGGCCGCGGCGTTTCAGTCGGCTTTTGCCAAGGCGGAGTTGGTGCTGATCGCCGGCACCGACGTGCCTGCGATCACCGTCGCCGACATCAACGCCGCCGTGGCGGCATTGCGCGAGGGGCATGACGCGGTATTTGTTCCGGTGGCCGACGGTGGCTATGGTTTGATCGGCCTGCGTCGTTTTGATGTGCGCCTGTTCGAGGGCATCGCCTGGAGCACGTCACAGGTCATGGCGCAGACGCGCGCGAGGCTGGGCGAGCTTGGCTGGACGTGGCTTGAACTGCCGGCGCGCTGGGATGTCGATGAACCGGCCGATCTCGACCGATTGCGCGCCGACGCGGCGCTCAGCCACCTGCTGCGGGATGTCGCGTGAAACGCCTGGTGTTGGCTGGCGGCGGGCACGCGCATGTCGAGGTACTGCGGCGCCTGGCGCTGGCGCCCGAACCGGGCGTCGAAACCGTACTGGTGAGCCCGGTCGAGCATGCCGGGTATTCGGGCATGCTGCCCGGTTACATCGCCGGGCGCTATAGCTACGACGAGTGCCATATCGACCTGCGCCGTCTGGCGGCGTGGGCGGGATGCCGCTTTGAGCCGCGCGCGGCGGCCGCGTTCGAATGCGCGCACCGGCAAATCCGCTTTGCCGACGGCACCGCGCTGCCCTACGACGTATTGTCGATTGACATCGGGTCGCAGCCACCATCCGTTCCGGGCGTCGCCGAACACGCTTTGCCGGTCAAGCCGCTGCCGCGATTTCTCGCTGGCATCGAGAACATCGTGGCAATGCGGGACAGCCCGCGTATTGCCATTGTCGGTGGCGGCGCGGCCGGGGTTGAGGTCTGCCTTGCCTTGCGTGCCCGCCTGTCTGCGGCCTCGCCGCGCTTGCTGCTGCTGACCTCCGACCAAGTCATCCTGCCGGGCCACAGTCGCAGCACGCGCGGACTCGTGCATCGTTGTTTGCAGCAATACGGGGTTGGCATTCGCACCGGAGCGCGGGTGTGCGCCGCCGGCGCGCAAGGCCTTACCCTCGAACAGGGCGAATCGGTTGGAGCGGACGCGGTGATCTGGGCGACGGGGGCGGCACCGCCACCCAGTCTGCGCAGCGCCGGGCTGGCGACCGATGCAGCCGGTTTTGTCACGGTCAACCATTTTTTGCAAAGTGTCTCGCATGCCGAGGTGTTTGTCGCCGGGGATGCGGCATCCATGTCAGGCCAGGCGCGTCCGAAATCGGGTGTCTACGCAGTACGGCAGGGACCGCCTTTGGCGGCGAATCTGGTCAGCGCGTTACGCGGTGCGGCACTGGTTGCATACCGTCCGCAGGAGCGCACGCTGGCATTGATTGCGACCGGTGACGGCCGCGCGGTCTTGTCCTGGGGAGGGTTTGCACTGCAAGGCGCCTGGCTGTGGCGCTGGAAAGACCGTATCGACCGGCGATTCATGGCGCGCTACCGGGCTCCCGACGCTGTGCCCGTGACATAGCCCAGATCAATGCCCGGAACCGAACGTTCGCGTCTCGGATGCGCCGTCACTCCACTATAATTGCGCCGGTAACACCGATAGGCAAAACCAGTACCCAACCAGTTTCGCGTTTCAGAACGCCAACCCCGCGGTAGTTCTCGCAGTGATTAGCGACGCCCATGGATATTCCGCTGCTGCTCAAGGCCTTGATACTCGGCGTGGTCGAGGGACTGACCGAGTTTTTGCCGGTGTCCTCAACCGGCCATCTCATTCTCGCCGGCGATTTGCTCGACTTCAATGACGAGCGCGGCAAGTTGTTCGAGATTGTCATCCAGTGCGGCGCCATCCTGGCCGTGTGCTGGGAGTACCGCGCGAAGTTGATGTCGGTTGTGACCGGATTGGCTTCGGACCGTGCGGCGCAGCGCTTTGTGCTCAACATCGCCATCGCCTTCATGCCCTTGGCGGTGCTGGGCCTCGCCTTTGGCAAGGTTATCAAGGCGCACCTGTTTCAGCCGGTGCCGGTGGCACTCGCTTTCATTGTCGGCGGTTTCATTATCTTGTGGGCGGAGCGTCGCAAGCATGAAATTACCGTGCAGACGGTCGATGACATGGGCTGGCGCGACGCGCTGAAGCTGGGCTTTGCGCAGGCGCTCGCGCTGATTCCCGGTACCTCGCGCTCGGGTGCCACCATCATCGGCGGCCTGTTTTTCGGACTGTCGCGCAAGGCCTCGACCGAGTTCTCGTTTTTTCTGGCGATTCCGACCTTGTTTGCGGCCAGCGCCTACCAGTTGTACAAGGAGCGGGCCTTGTTGTCGGTCGATGACCTGGGCATGTGGGCGGTCGGGTTCGCGTCGGCGTTTGTGTCAGCCTTCCTGTGTGTGCGCTGGTTGCTGCGCTACATCGCCAGCCACGACTTCACCATATTTGCCTGGTATCGCATCGCCTTTGGCGTGGTGGTCCTGCTCACCGCCTGGACCGGGGCGGTGAACTGGACTGCGTGATAAGCTGGAAACCAGCGCCAGGCAAGGGTTTCCAGCCGGTGCCTATCTTGTCGCTGAATTAGAACGCCGCAACACTCCCGTCGCTGCGCGGATCGGCACCGCCTTCCAGTACGCCATTCGGATGACGCACGATGGCGCCGGCATGGCCCACCGTCTCGTCGTACTCGCCCAGCACTTCGGTGTCATGCCCCATCGCCTTGAGCCTGGCGATCACCTCCGCCGGGAAGCGCGATTCGAGTTTGAGCGTCTCGCTCACCTGCCCCCAGGTGCGTCCGAGCAGCCAGCGCGGCGCGCTGACTGCCTGCTGCGGCGCCATGCCGAAGCCGACGATGCGGCTGAATAGCGCCGACTGGGTTTGCGGCTGGCCGTCACCCCCCATCGTGCCGTAGACCATGCTGCGGCCGTCCTTGAGGCGGGCCATTGCCGGGTTGAGGGTGTGAAAGGGTTTGCGTCCGGGGCGCAGGCTGTTGAGCTTGGCCGGATCGAGCGCGAAACTGCAGCCGCGGTTCTGCCAGTTGATGCCCGACTCCTTGAGTACCACGCCCGAACCGAACTCGTGATAAATGCTCTGGATAAACGACACCATGCGGCCCTCTCCGTCGATGACGCCCATCCAGACCGTGTCGCCCGGGCCTTTGCCCGCCCCCCAAGGCGCGGCGCGGTTGCGGTCGACCTTGGCCGCCAGTTCACGGATGTGTCCGGGCTGCAGCAGTTCGCGCGGGTCGACGGACATGTAGGCCGGGTCGGTTACGTATTGGTCGCGTACACGAAAGGCCTGTTTGGTGGCCTCGACGCAAAGGTGAATGTAATCGGCGCCCGCGGCATCGACGCGATGCACGCCCAGTTCGTCCATGATGCCCAGGATCAGCAGCGAGATCACGCCCTGTGTCGGTGGCGTCATGTTGTAGACGTCCCCGGCGGAGTGGGCGAGATGCATGGGGTCGCGCAGGCCGGCCCGGTGGTTTTTCAGGTCGGCCAGCGCGATCGGGCTGCCGGCGCGTTTGAGGTCGGCGGCGATGGAATGCGCCAGTTCGCCGCGGTAGTAGTCATCGGTGCCGGCCTCGGCGATGCGCCGCAATGTGGCGCCGATGCGCTTTTGCATGAACAGGCTGCCGGTGGCCGGAACCTTGCCATCGACGAGGAAGGTTTCGGCGAAGCCCGGTTGCGGCAGTAGTTCGGCTTTCTTGCCCGTGGTGTTCATCATCTGGCTGCGCGTCACCGGAATGCCGTTTTCGGCGTAGTGAATCGCATCCTCGAGCAGGCGCGACAGTGGCATGCGGCCATTGAGGGATTCGCGCGACAGCGTGTGCGCCGCGCCCCAGCCGGAAATGGTGCCGGCCACGGTGTTGGCGGCGATGCCACCGCGAAACGGGATGCTGGTGGTGACTTGCCGCTCGCGGTACCAGTCGATGGAGGCGGCCTGCGCGGCGGCGCCGCAGGCATCGATGGCGCCCGGCGCCTTGCCCGGCGTCGACAGTAACCAGAAGCTGTCGCCGCCAATCGAGTTCATGTGCGGATAGACCACTGCGATGGTCGCCGCCGCGCTGATCATGGCCTCGATGGCATTGCCGCCTTCGCGCAGCACGGCGAGGGCGGACTGGCTGGCGAGGGCATGGGGTGCGACGGCCATGCCGCGGATGCCGCGGATTGAATTGATCATGATGACGCCAACAGTAGGGGGGATCCGGAATTGTAAGGCAGATGCGGTGGATAAGCTGGAAATGCCCGATTGGCGCGCTTTTTCAGCAGGTGCACTCCCCATTTAGTTGGGATTTACGGACAGGGAAAACGGGTATGATCGGCATGCTGATTGCTCAAGCGTTAAGCATGATTTGTTGCCCTTAACCTGGTCTACCATCCATGTCCTCACTTCTGCGCTTTTCGCGTTTTATCGATCTTGTCAATGAGCGTATCGGCAAGGCCTCGGCCTGGCTGATTCTTGCTGCAGTGGTAATCTGTACCGTCAACGCCCTGGTGCGCTATACCGTCAATCTCAGTTCCAACGGTTGGCTGGAGATCCAGTGGTATCTCAATTCGGCGATGTTTTTGCTGGTGGCCGCTTACGCGCTAAAGCGCAATGACCATGTGCGTATTGATGTCATTGCCGGGAAGCTGTCGGCGCGCACCCAGGCCTGGATCGACATTGTCGGCAGCCTGTTCGCCCTGTTGCCTATGGTGTTAATCATCATCTGGTACAGCTGGCCGACGCTGGTCAATTCGTTCCAAATCAGTGAAATGTCCTCAGATAACGGCGGCCTGATTCGCTGGCCGGTGCGGCTGCTTATTCCGGTCGCGTTCAGCATGCTGGCGCTGCAGGGCGTGTCCGAGATCATCAAGCGCGCGGCTTTTTTGCAAGGCCTGATTCCCAATCCGGCTGAACACAAGAAGGAGGCGTTGTAATGTCCCCCGACTTGATGGCACCGCTGATGTTCGGCGGGCTGGTGGTGTTTTTGCTGGCGGGCTATCCGGTGGCCTTTTCCCTTGCCGCCAACGGTTTGTTTTTCGGCTTTGTTGGCATGGAGATGGGTTTGCTGCAACCGTCCCTGCTGCAGGCCCTGCCCGAGCGGGTGCTGGGTATCATGGGCAATTCGACCTTGCTCGCGATCCCGTTTTTCACCTTCATGGGCCTGATTCTTGAACGCAGCGGCATGGCCGAGGAGTTGCTCGATACCATAGGGCAGTTGTTCGGGGCGGTGCGCGGCGGGCTTGCTTATGCGGTGATTTTTGTCGGCGCCCTGCTCGCCGCCACCACCGGTGTGGTGGCCGCTTCGGTGATCGCGATGGGCCTGATTTCGCTGCCGGTGATGATGCGCTACGGCTATTCCAAGCCGCTGGCCTGCGGCGTCATTGCCGCCTCGGGCACCCTCGCCCAGATCATTCCGCCCTCATTGGTGCTGATCATCCTGGCCGACCAGCTCGGTGCGTCGGTGGGCGATCTTTACGAAGGGGCGCTGATCCCCGGCCTGACCTTGACCGCGTTTTATGCGCTTTACGTGTTCATTGTTTCCATCGTCAAGCCCGAAGCGGTTCCGGCGCTGCCACCGGAGGCGCGCACACTAAAAGGCAGGGCACTGATGTTCAAGGTGCTGGTCACGCTTATTCCGCCCTTGGTGCTGATTTTCCTGGTGCTGGGGACGATTTTTCTCGGCGTGGCGACCCCGACCGAAGGCGGCGCCATGGGCGCGAGCGGCGCCATCATCCTGGCGCTGATGCGGCGCAAGCTCGATTGGGGCCTGATGAAGCAGTCGGTCGAATCGACGGCCACCATGACCAGCTTCGTAATTTTCATCCTGATTGGCTCGACCGTGTTCAGCCTGGTGTTTCGCGGCGTCAACGGTGATTTGTGGGTGGAGCACCTGTTGTCGGGCCTGCCGGGCGGTGCGCTGGGTTTCCTGATCGTGGTGAATATATTCGTCTTCGTCCTCGCGTTTTTTCTCGATTACTTCGAGATCGCCTTTATTATTGTGCCGCTGCTCGCGCCGGTGGCGCAAAAGCTCGGCATCGATCTTGTCTGGTTCGGTGTGCTGTTGGCGGTAAACATGCAGACCTCCTTCCTGCATCCGCCCTTCGGTTTTGCGCTGTTTTACCTGAGAAGCGTGGCGCCCAGGGAAATCACTACCATGGATATTTACAAGGGCGCGATCCCCTTTGTCATCATCCAGGTACTGATGGTGTCCATTGTCATCGCATTTCCGGGCATCGTTACCAGTAATGTGTCCCAAGTGAAAGGCGGTATCAGCGGTTCTGGTGCCGAAGAGATCCGCCGCCAGCTCGACCTGTCCGTTGTGCCAGCCGATGCGCCTGAATCAGAGGCGGACAAGGCGGAGGAGACATCCGCCACGAAAAAGGAAGAGGATCCTGCCGCAGCAATCGAGCGCATGATTAAGGAGCAGAAGTAGCTCCGTGAAACATGCCAAATAAAAAGGCCCCGATCGCGGGGCCTTTTTATCACCCGCACCGGCTATTTCTTGCCGCGAATCGGATCCGGGTTGTTAAGTAGGAAGGTATTCAGCGTCTGTTCGGCCACCCGGTGCCATAGGAATTCGTCCTGGCGGAATTTCTTCCACGGTTCATAGATCTTTTTCCACGACGGGTTCTTGACGGCCTCTTCCTCATAGAGTTCGAACGAAGCCTTGTGTGCCGCTTTCATGATTTCCGGCGAGAAGGCGTGCAGCTTGACGCCGTTCTTGACCAGCCGCAGCAGCGCCTGCGGATTCTGGAAGTCGTACTTGGCCATCATGTCGGTATTGGCTTCGTAGGATGCGGCCTCAATGGCAGCCTGATATTCCTTGGGCAGCTTTTCCCATTCCTTGGTGTTGACGAACAAGGAATACATTGAGTCGGCTTCCCACCAGCCGGGGTAGTAGTAATGTGGGGCGATCTTGTAAAAGCCGAGTTTCTCGTCGTCGTAAGGGCCAACCCATTCAGCGGCGTCGATGGTACCGCGCTCAAGCGCCGGGTAAATGTCGCCGCCGGGAAGCTGCTGCGGAACCGCTCCCAGTCGTGCCATGACTTCGCCGCCGAGTCCGGCGATGCGCATCTTGATGCCCTTCAGGTCCTTGACGGTCTTCACTTCCTTCCTGAACCAACCGCCCATCTGGCAGCCGGTGTTGCCGGCCGGGAAGGAAATGATGTTGAACTCGCGGAAGAACTCGCGCACCAGTTCCAGTCCGCCACCGTAGTAGATCCAGGCGTTTTGCTGGCGCTGGTTCATGCCGAAGGGCAGCGTGGTGTCAAAGGCGAAGGTCTTGTTCTTGCCGACGAAGTAATAACTCGCCGTATGCGTGCACTCGACCGTGCCCTGCTGCACCGCGTCGACCGTGCCGAAGGCCGGCACGATCTCGCCCGCACCGAACACGCGGATCTGGAACTTGCCGCCGGTGATGGCAGCAACGCGCTTGGCGATAGTCTCGCCGCCGCCGTAAATGGTATCGAGGCTCTTGGGAAAGCTCGAAGCGCAGCGCCAGCGTACCTCGGGCAGGGAGGGGGCCTGGGCGACCGCTTGTGCCGCTGCCGCCGAGGTGATGACGCCGGCACCGGCTTGGGTCAGGAATTTTCTGCGATTCATAATGCCTCCGGAAAAGAATGATAAGAAAACAGCATTTGTGGCATGCAATCACCGCGCGATGAGCAGTGGCCCAAAGGCTGCCCACCCATTCGCGCGGAATCAAACCGGCGCGGCCAAACCGCGTCCGGCTTCAATACGTCCTGTAAGGCAGGAACTTGCCCGACAGTTCGACATGCACCCGGTCTCCTTTCGGATCGGGCTGGCGCTGTATGTCCATGGAGAAGTCGATCGCGCTCATGATGCCGTCGCCGAACTCCTCGTGAATCAGTTCCTTGATGGTGGTGCCGTAGACGCTGACGATTTCGTGCCAGCGGTAGATCGGCGGGTCGGTCGGAATGGCAGTCGGCATTGAACCCTTGTAGGGGGCTGTCTGCAGTATAAGCACGGCCTCTTCGGGCAGGTCGAAAATCTTGCCCACCGTTTCGGCCTGTTTTTGCGTCATTTGCATCTGGCCGAGGCAGGCGGCGGTGGCCTATTCTTTGCTTTGGTCGATTTTTTTGGCCACGGCGGCCCATTTGATGCCCAGGGTGATCTTGCTAAAGGCGACGAGGTCGGTGATGTCCCCGCGTTTCATCGGTTTCATCAGGCTGGTGGATTTTTTCATTGCGTTCTCCTTTTTAAATGCGATGTCGGTGTCTGAGCTTGACCACGTTGTCTGCGAGTCGGGCCCCCGCATCGGGTGTGTCATCCGCGGCCAGTCCTGGTCGGGCGACCAGCGTCATCGCGCCATTCCTGGGCGAAGCAGGTGGCGTCAAAAGTCCCTGGCGCATTGATCAGGCGGTAATCGGGCGTCTTCGCCTACTTGTGTTGCAGGAATAGTGCAACGGCCAGGCGTCCGGATTTTCAGGCGTATTTATGACTGCGTCCAGGGCAGGCCGGCTTTGCGCCACCCGCCAATGTTGTTGCGCTGGCCCAGCGGATCCTTGTCGCCCTCAAATCCCTGCAGCACATTAATACTCTGCGCAAATCCGGCCTGCGTTGCGGCAGTCGCGGCATTGTGTGAGCGAACGCCGCTGCGGCACATGAACAGCAAGGGGGTGCCGGCCGGCACCGCCGCCTGCAATTGCGCGATGAAGTTGGCATTGGGTTGGCTGCCGGGCCAGCTGTTCCACTCGATTTCGATTGCGCCCGGCACCCGGCCGACCCATTCGAGTTCTGCTTTTGTGCGCACATCCACCAAGCGCGCGCCGACATTCGATTGCAACAGGGCTTGTGCTTCATCTGCTAGCAAGGCGCCGGCATACGGCAAGCGCGCTTCAAGGGCGCGCTGCCGGGCTTTTTCAAACAGGGTTTCAGGCGTTTCCATAAAAAGTTTGAATCTTTCAGTAGATTGTAAAAATGAACCTTTATGGTGCGACTGTCCGCGTTCGCACCGTAATATTGCATTATTCGACACAAGAGCACCATAATGGTGCGGACAAGTGGGAGCTAATTCAGCGTGCAGGCTTGTGGCACAATGATCGCCCCTGTTTTTGACGGTGGCATGCTTTCTGCTGATTTCTATTCGACTTACTCACAATGTGTTTGGAAATATACACAGGCAGAGTACGTTCGCAGATGATGTTTGGTGACTTTGCTCATACGCCCAATCAGGCCCCCCGTCCGACGATTTTCACGTAACCCGCACTTTAGGAGAAAAAAATGGCATTGTCTGCCGCCGATGTACTGAAGATGATCAAGGATCAGGAAGTCAAGTTCGTTGACATCCGTTTCACCGATACCAGGGGTAAGGAACAGCACGTCCAGGTGCCGCATCATCAGTTCACCCAGGACAAGTTCGACAACGGCCATGCCTTCGACGGCTCCTCGATCGCCGGCTGGAAGGGTATTGAAGCCTCAGACATGCTGTTGTATCCGGATCCGGATTCGGCGCGCATTGATCCGTTCACCGATGAAACCACACTTAACATCACCTGCGATGTGATCGAGCCGTCCACCGGCAAAGGGTATGACCGCGATCCGCGCTCGCTTGCCAAGCGCGCCGAGGCTTACCTCAAGTCCAGCGGCCTGGGCGATGTGGCTTACTTTGGTCCCGAACCGGAATTTTTCATTTTTGATTCCGTCACCTGGGGTGCGGACATGTCCGGCTCCTTCGTGAAAATCAGTTCCGAAGAGGCGCCTTGGTCGAGCGGCATCGAGTATGACGGCGGCAACATGGCGCACCGCGCCCCGGTAAAGGGCGGTTACTTCCCCGTTCCGCCGACCGATACGCTGCAGGACATCCGTAACGCGATGTCGCTTGCGCTCGAAGCGCAGGGCGTTGAAGTCGAGGTGCATCACCACGAAGTCGCCACGGCCGGCCAGTGCGAAATCGGCACGCGTTTCAACAGCCTGGTAAAACGAGCCGACTGGAACCAGATTCTCAAGTACACGGTCCACATGGTTGCCGCGTCCTATGGCAAGACCGCCACGTTCATGCCCAAGCCGGTTGTGGGCGACAATGGTTCGGGCATGCACGTGCACCAGTCGGTATGGAAGGACGGCAAAAACCTGTTTGCCGGCGACGGTTACGCCGGTCTGTCGGATTTTGCGTTGCATTACATCGGCGGTGTGATCAAGCACGCCAAGGCGCTCAACGCCATCACCAACCCGGGCACCAACAGCTACAAGCGCCTGGTTCCGGGCTTCGAGGCGCCGATCAACCTGGCTTACTCTGCGCGCAATCGTTCGGCGGCCTGCCGTATTCCCTATGTCACCGATCCCAAGGGGCGTCGTGTAGAGGTTCGTTTTCCGGATCCCACTGCCAACCCCTACATGGCGTTTGCCGCGTTGTTGATGGCAGGCCTCGATGGTGTGCAGAACAAAATCCATCCGGGCGAGCCGATCGACAAGGACTTGTATCACCTGCCGCCGGAAGAAGCGGCAAAGGTTCCGACCGTCTGCCATTCGCTCGATCAGGCCCTGGCCGAACTCGACAAAGATCGCGCTTTTCTGACCAAGGGTGGTGTGTTCTCCGACGATATGCTCGATGCCTACATCACACTCAAGATGGACGAGGTCACGCGTTTCCGCATGACCACGCATCCTATCGAGTTTGATATGTATTACAGTCTGTAATCAAATGTTTGGATGTTTTTTCCAACGGGGGCATTGCTGCCCCCGTTTTCATTAATGCAGCCGTAAAAGGTTTGAAATCACGTGGGTTCTGGCCTAGACTTCATGCACTCTTTTGATGATGTGTCGCTCGGGCGATTTCCTGATGAATGTCATGCGCTATATAAGTGTTTTGGTTCTGATCTGCGCCAGCTCCTGGTCGATGGCGCAAGGTGCCGGCACAACTTATTTGTGCAAGGACGAAAACGGGCGTTCGACTTACACCAACGTCAAGGAAGAGATGTCGGGCAAAAAATGCACGGCTGTAAGCCGGGAGGTTTCGGTGGTGCCGCCGATACCGGCCGCCCCGGCTGGCCAGACGTCACGTGCCGCCACGACACCGACACCGGCGGGCTTTCCGCGCGTGGATGTCGCGACGCAAAAGTCGCGCGACGACGGCAGACGAAAGATACTGCAAACCGAACTCGGCGCAGAGCAGCAGTTTCTCAAGGACGCGCAGCAGAAGCTCGTCGAGCAGGAGCAGGTGCGCAATGGCGACGAGCGCAATTTCGCCAAGGTGACGGAACGTTTGCAGCCGTTCAAGGACAGGGTAGACCAGCACCAGAAAAACATCCAGGCGCTGCAAAAGGAACTCTCCACCCTGAAGTAAGCAACGCTGCGCGTCGCTGCGCGGCCTGTTGCTGAAGCGCATGCTTGCCCCGTCCTATTCGGGACTCGATCTGCTCGCCACGGCGGTGGTGACGCTAGACGGGCGTCTGTCTGTCCAATACCTCAATCCTGCGGCCGAGGCGCTCTTTGACGTTGGCCAGAAGAGCATTCTCGGCCAACCTTTCCTTGACCTCTTTACAGATGCCGGTGAATTCGAGGCGAAGCTGCGCCAGTCGATTAGTAGCGGTTGGGGGTTTGCCGAGCAGGAGCGCATTCTCGGACGCGCCGGACTGGAGCCGCTTGCGCTCAACTGCATTGTGACGCCGGTGGACAACGGGTCTTTTCAGTTGATCATGGAGTTGCGCCCCATTGAGCAGCAGCTGCGTATTGAGCGCGAGGAGCAGCAGCTCAACCAGCATCTGGCCAATCGCGAGCTGATCCGGAATCTGGCGCACGAGATCAAGAATCCGCTGGGCGGCTTGCGCGGCTCGGCACAGTTGCTTGAACGCGAGCTCGATCGTCCCGAACTGCGCGAATACACCCAGGTGATCATCAAGGAGGCGGACCGGCTGCAGTCCTTGATGGATCGCATGCTCACGCCGCACCGGCCGCCGCATATCGGCCCGCTCAACATTCACGAGGTATGCGAGCGGGTGCGCAGCCTGATCCTGGCCGAGTTTCCAAACGGCATCCGGATTCGTCGTAACTATGACACCAGCCTGCCGGAGATCCAGGCAGATCGTGAACAACTGATTCAAGTCATCCTGAATATCGCACGTAACGCAGCACAGGCGATTGCAGCACAAGCTGGCACGTGGCCGCAACTTTCTGGCTCCGGGGTGATTGAACTGCGCACGCGTGTCGTGCGGCAGGTGACGCTGGCCAGGAAGCGTTATCGGCTGGCATTAGAATTGCAAGTGATCGATGATGGGCCGGGAATTCCTCCTGAAATCCGTGATCGAGTCTTCTATCCGCTCGTTTCCGGTCGGGAAGGCGGGACCGGCCTGGGCCTCACGCTGGCGCAAACCTTCGTGCAGCATCATCACGGCGTCATCGAAGTGGAGAGCCAGCCTGGCAGAACGTGTTTTCGCATCGTGCTGCCTTTTCCCTGACGGAATTATGAGAAAGAACCAATGAATATGAAACCGGTCTGGGTCGTTGATGACGACAAGTCCATACGCTGGGTGTTCGAAAAAGCGCTGACGCGCGAGGGCATTGCCTACAAGACTTTCGCCCTCGCCCAGGATGCAATCGATGCGCTCGCCTCGGGGGCGCCGCAGGTGCTCGTTTCGGACATTCGCATGCCCGGCACGTCCGGCCTGGATTTGCTGCAAAACATCAAGCAAAGATATCCGACGCTGCCGGTGATTATCATGACCGCGTATTCGGATCTGGAGTCGGCGGTGGCGGCGTTTCAGGGCGGGGCGTTTGAGTACCTGCCCAAACCCTTCGATGTCGACCAGGCGGTCGAGTTGATCAGGCGCGCAATCGACGAATCGATGCGCGAGGACGAGGTGGCTGAAGTGGCTCAGGCTTCGCCGGAAATTCTCGGCCAGGCGCCTTCGATGCAGGAAGTGTTTCGGGCCATCGGTCGGCTTTCCCAATCTAATGCGACGGTGCTCATCACCGGCGAATCCGGCTCTGGCAAAGAGTTGGTCGCCCAGGCCCTTCACCGGCATAGTGCGCGCGCGTCCAAGCCGTTTGTCGCAATCAACACCGCGGCAATGCCCAAGGACCTGCTTGAGTCCGAGCTGTTTGGTCACGAGCGCGGCGCGTTCACCGGCGCTCAAGCCATGCGCCGTGGCCGTTTTGAACAGGCGGAGGGCGGGACGCTGTTTCTCGATGAGATCGGCGACATGCCAGCTGATTTGCAGACGCGGCTGTTGCGGGTTCTTTCAGACGGCAATTTTTACCGCGTCGGCGGTCATCAACCTATCAAGTCCAATGTGCGTGTCATTGCCGCGACCCACCAGAATCTTGAGGCGTGGGTCAAGGACGGACAATTTCGCGAGGACCTCTATCATCGTTTGAACGTCATTCGTCTGCGCCTGCCGTCACTGCGCGAACGGCGCGAGGATATTCCGCTGCTGGCGCGTCATTTCCTGGCGAAGAGCGCGAAAGAGCTTGGCATGGAGGCCAAGCGTCTTACCGAAGCGGCGATGAATTATCTGAGCGCACATGACTTTCCGGGCAACGTGCGCCAGCTTGAGAACGTCTGTCACTGGCTGACGGTGATGGCGGCGGGGCAGTCGATAGAAATCAACGATCTGCCGCCAGAGTTGCGTGAAGAATCTTCGCGTGTGCAGGGTTCCGATTGGATTGGCGCGCTGTCGCGCGAGGCGGAAAAAGCCCTCGCGCGCGGCGAGTCGGGCATCATGGATTCGTTGTCGCGCGAGTTTGAAAAAGTGCTTATCGCCAAGGCGCTGGCACATACCGGCGGGCGGCGCATTGAAGCGGCCAATTTGCTGGGCATAGGCCGCAACACTATTACGCGCAAAATTCAGGAACTTGGCCTGGAGGACAAGGGCAATCGGGCCGAAGAGGCCTGATGCTGTTGGGCCGTGTTCTGCTGGTAGTCCTGCGAGGACGGCGCGCGTAAAGGCGCAAGTCCCCGCAGGAGGGTTGCCTACTTTACCGCTGCAGCGGCCGCGCGGTTGGATTCGAGTTTCGCATCGACCAGGGCCACCACCTCATCGATATCGGCGCAACGCATGCCTTTTTGCGCCGCGATGGTCTGCACAAGCCGGTCGACGCGTTCGATGTTCTGGGCACCGCCAAACAGTGCGCGCGCCGCCGACGACGGACTGGCGAGCCCTTGCGCGGCATTGGCGTACTTTTCGAAAGGCACCAGATCCTTCTCTGCGGCGCCCAGCGACATGCAAAGTTTGGCCACCCAACTGTAGACGGCCCGCGAGGCCTCAATATCCGAGTGCACCGCTTCCTGGATGGGGCGCATGCCCTTGGCGGTGATGCAGCGGTAGTTGCCCGCCATGAGCATGCTCCACTTGGCGAGCGGCACGAACACCGAGTCATGCACCTTGAGTTTTACCGGCAATTCAATCTTTCCTTCCGGCGTGTCGAAGCGCACCGCTTCAATGTCGGCTTCGAGCTGGCGCAGGATGGCGGTGTGTGCGTCCGAATCGAAGCGTGCCGCCTTGAAATTGGTGGGCAGGCGGACCTGCAGCACATTGACTTTTTCCTCCGGCGGGCGAAATGCCTGCGGGTCCGGGCTGCAAAGGGTGAGCAGTGCCGGATCAAAGCTGTCCCAGACGGTGGGGTCGGTGTAGGCGCCGCGGCAGGCGTTGACGTCGACTCCCGGGATGCGCGCCACATACGGCAATGGCGGCATGTTCATGATCGACATGCAAGGCACCTTTGATTTGGCAACGGCCTCGAGCAATTCGCGCACGCCGGGTGAACGGTATTGCGGCTCTTGCATGGCAAGTGCTATGAGATCGTAGTCGGTGGGCTTGACCGTACCGGGGGCCTCGGCGGAGAGCTTGCCGGGCAATTTGCGTGAATCGATCTCGACCAGCCCGGAGCGCCCCTTGATCGGCATGCGCACGATGGCGCCTTCCTTGTTGAACACCTCGGCTTCGGCTGCGAGGCAGATCATTTTTACGGTGTGTCCGGCGAGCACGAGTTTGGTCGCGAGCAATGAGCCGTAGGACGCACCCATGATTAATATTTTGTATGTCTTGTTCATTTGAATCCTCCGTTTGTGCTGTCTTTGCCAGGTTTGCGCGGCGCGGGTCGCGATGGCTTGGATGTTCGCCGGACCAAAGACAGAAAACGCAGACTAGCACAGGATTTTATCGTTAGGAATTCAATCTCATAATATGGAAATTAATTACAGTAAATTTCATAATATGAAAAATAGAGCATATTGTGAAATATTGTCCCCTTTGTTGCCGCCAATAACTGCCAATACGCGGCATAAATGCTGCGGGGTGATGTGTGATGCGCGCTCTGGGCCGCCTTGATCATTGCGATGGGCGATACGGGTCAGGCGTAAGAAAATTTATGCTGACAGCGCTCTTTGGGGCGGACTTGCAACGGAACGTCGAAGCGTGACGGTGTTCACGGGGATGAAAGACGCCACAAGCGCCGGGATTGCGCGCGCGCAGATCTGGCAGTGGAATCGTCGCGGAAAAGGCCGTCTTCCGTCTTGTAGGGGTGTGCAAAGTGATTGCGTAATGCGTTCGCCGTGAAAACAGGCCATAGTCCGCTTTAGGCGGACAGGCTGGAAACCCGCCACTGGTGCGGGTTTCCAGCCTATTCTGTGCGGGGCGCCCCGGTTAGCGCAGTTCGCACACCAGTGGTGTGTGGTCTGACGGACGTTCAAGTTTTCTCGGTTCCAGATCAACCGCGCAGCGCGCGCACTGTTCGGCCAGTTTTTTTGATAAAAGAATGTGGTCGATGCGCATACCCAGATTGCGCTTGAATCCGTTCATGCGGTAGTCCCACCAAGTGAAGGATTTTTCCGGTTGATCGAACAGGCGAAAGCTGTCAGTGAAACCGAGCGCGATGAGGCCGCGAAAGGCCTCGCGTTCCGGTTCGCTCACCAGAACCTGGCCCTCCCAGGCTTTGGGGTCGTGTACGTCGCGGTCTTCCGGGGCGATGTTGTAGTCGCCCAGAACAGCGATGTGCGGGTGGCGTTCCGCCTCTTGCGCCAGCCAGCGGTGAAATGCCGCCAACCAGTTTAGCTTGTAGGCGTATTTGTCGGAGCCGATCGATTGCCCGTTGGGAACGTAGGCGCAAATGACGCGCACGCCGGCAATCGTCGCGCCGATGACGCGCTTTTGTTCGTCGGCGTGATCCGGGATGTTATGCACGACATCCTCGGCCGGGATGCGCGAAAGAATGGCGACGCCGTTATAGGTTTTTTGTCCGAGGAAGGCCGCGTGGTAGCCGGCGGCTTGGATATCCGCCAGCGGAAATTTTGCGTCCTCCATTTTCAGCTCTTGCAGGCACAGCGCGTCCGGCTGGTTTTTGCCCAACCAGTCGAGCACATGGGGCAGGCGGACCTTGAGTGAGTTGACGTTCCAAGTGGCGAGTTTCATGGGTGGTTCGATTCAGGTGTTCCGTAGCCCGGCTGCGGCACGGATTCAAGACCTCGGTTGAAATTTTTACTGCGTGGTCTTGGCGTTGCCCGGCAGGGCTGTCGCGGCGGGGGCTTGTGGCTTTGCGGCTGTTGCCGGTGTCATGGCCTTGATTGCACCCGGCAAGTTGATCGCGTTCTTGGGATAGCCCGCCGTGTCGAGCAGGGTGTTGAAGCCGCCCGGTTCATAGCCGATTTGCACCTGCGAGCCCACGGTCAGGGTCGGCACCTGGTTGGTGCCGGAGACTTTTTTCAGCAGCGCGTTGCTTTCATCATCGGCTACGCTGACCTCGCGGAACGGAACGCCGCGCTTGCCCAGCAGTTCCCGCGCCTGCGGACAACCGTCCTTGCAAGACGGTGAGGTATATAGAACCACCGGGTAAATACGCACCGCTTCGGTCAGCTGATAGGGCGCCTGGCTGGTTTCGATCACGCTACCGCCCAGCTTTTTCTGCTCCACGCTTTTGGCGGCGGCCGGTGGCGGTGGCGCGTCGGTATAATGGACCTTTCCCGCCTGATCGATCCAGCGATAGAACTGCGCCGACGCGCTGCTCGCCACTAGCATAAGTACAAGAACCAGAAGTCTTGTCATCTGTTCCCCGTTGACCGAAACGTCATGTGGAAATCATACCACTGTGCCGCATGAGGGCATCCACCGTGGGTTCACGCCCGCGGAAAGCTTTGAACGATTCAATGGCCGGTCGGCTGCCGCCGACAGCGAGAATTTCTTCACGAAACCGCGCGCCTGTGCCCGGATCCAGCACGCCGCTCTCTTCAAACGCGCTGTAGGCGTCGGCTGATAACACCTCCGCCCACTTGTAGCTGTAATAGCCTGCGCTGTAGCCGCCGGAAAAAATATGCGAAAAATTATTCGGGAAGCGGTTCCAGGCGGGGGGCACCGACACCGCGACTTTGCTGCGGATCTCATCGAGCAGGTGTTGTGCGGTCTTGCCGCTTTCCGGGTCGAACTCGTCGTGAAGCAGCATGTCAAAGAGCGAGAATTCGACTTGTCGCACCATTTGCATGCCGCTCTGGAAATTTTTTGCCGCGACCATCTTGTCGAACAGCGCGCGCGGTAGCGGGGCGCCGGTATCGACGTGGGCGGTCATGTGCGAAAGCACATCCCATTCCCAGCAGAAATTTTCCATGAACTGGCTCGGCAGTTCGACGGCATCCCACTCAACGCCGCGGATGCCCGAAACACCGAGGTAATCGACGCGCGTGAGCATGTGGTGCAAGCCATGACCGAACTCGTGAAACAGCGTGATCACGTCATCGTGCGAGAAGGTTGCCGGCTTGTCGC
This sequence comes from Bordetella parapertussis, assembly GCA_945892985.1. Lineage (GTDB taxonomy): Bacteria > Pseudomonadota > Gammaproteobacteria > Burkholderiales > SG8-39 > CAITSH01. The sequence continues at coordinate 53,155 of CAMDDU010000018.1, read as the reverse complement.
CTGCCGGCGATGGGAAATTGCAATTGAGGTAGGCGACCGGGGTTTGTACGGTGGCACCGACCAAGCGGCGCGTTATCGCCTCATCCATCCAGGCGCCGCCGCGTTTGGTTTCACGCGCGTACAAGTCGACATAGAAGCGCCCGATGACGGTGCCATCCTTCTCGCTGATGCGATAAAAGCGCACATTCGGATCCCAGGCTTCGGCTTGTTCGGACTCGATGTGCAGGCCGTAAATGGTTTCGATCACGCGAAACATGCCCTGCATGACCTTGGGCTCCGGGAAATATTGTTTTACTTCCTGGTCGGAGAAGTCATACCGGCGCAGGCGCAGTTTCTCGGACGCATACGAGCTATCCCAAGCCTGCATCTGGGCGATGCCAAGTTCGTTTGCCGCAAAGGCGTTGAGCTCATCCCAGTCCTTTAGCGCGAAGGGTTTGGCCTTGGCGGCGAGATCCTCGAGAAAGTCGACAACCTGGCGTGGCGATTCGGCCATTTTCGTCGCCAGAGAGACTTTGGCGTGGCTGCTGTAGCCGAGCAGTTGCGCCGCTTCATTGCGCAGCTTGAGGATTTGGGCGATCAACGGCGTGTTGTCCCATTCGGGCTTGCCGAACTCGCTTGCCCTGGTGACGTGGGCGCGATAAATCGTTTCGCGCAAGTCGCGATTATCCGCATATTGCATGACCGGCATGTAGGAGGGGGCATGGAGGGTAAATTTCCAGCCTTTTGCCCCGGTTTTTTGCGCCGCTTGCGCGGCCGGTTCCAGGCTGTCTTCGGGGATGCCCGCGACATCTGCCAGGTCTTCCACCGTGGTGGAAAAAGCGTTGGTGGCATCGAGCACATTTTCCGAAAATTTCGTCGACAGCCGCGCCAGTTCATCCATGATTTGCGCGTAGCGTTGCTTTTTTTCCTCTGAAAGTTCGGCGCCGGACAGGCGGAAGTCGCGAATTTCGTTGTCGATGATTTTTTGTTGCTGGCCTTTGAGCGATGCAAATTCAGCCGAGGCCCGGAGGGCCTTGTACTTTTCAAACAGCGCGAGATTCTGGCCAAGCTCGGTCCAGTACTGGACTATGCCGGGCTGGTTTGCGTTGTAGGCTTCGCGCAATTCGGGCGAATCGAGCACGCCGTGCAGGTGGCCCACCACACCCCAGGCGCGGCCAAGGCGCTCGTTGGCGTCCTCCAGGGGCGCGACAAAGCCCTCCCAAGTGGCGGCGACAGACGTGGCTGTCAGGCGTTTGATCAGCGCGCGATTTTCTGTCAGCAAGGCTTCCACTGCGGGCGTGATGTGCTCGGTGCGGATTGTTGCGAATCGCGGCAGGCCGTTGAAATCGAGTAGCGGGTTGGTGCTCATGCTTTTCCTTCCAGTCAACGGTAAGACCCTCTAACGGGCCGGTTCACGGTTTAACAAGACTCTTGCGGGATTTTCATCCGGCTAGGCTGCGTTGTGCAGGCTGCGCTCCGCCGCCTGGAGTGTGTTGAGCAGCAGCATGGCGACCGTCATCGGTCCAATCCCGCCCGGAACCGGCGTTATCCAGCCGGCCTTGCCGAGCAGACTGGCAAAATCGCAGTCCCCGGCCAGTTTGCCCTCCGCTGTGCGGTTGATGCCGACGTCGATGACGACCGCCCCGGGTTTTATCATGGCCCCGCCGAGCAGGTTCAGCTTGCCCGTCGCGGTCACCAAAATGTCGGCCTGGCGCGTGAACAAGGCCAGATCGGGGGTCTGGGAGTGGCATACGGTGACGGTTGCGCCCGCTTGCAAGAGCAGCAGCGCCGCTGGTTTGCCGACGATAGTGGAGCGGCCGATGACAACGGCGTGGCGGCCGGCGACCGCAATGCCCTCATGTTCAAGCAATTTCATCACGCCATAGGGGGTGCAAGGGAGAAACCCCGGTTTCCCCGCCAGAAGCGCACCGGCGTTTTGCGGATGAAATCCATCCACATCCTTGGCCGGGTCTATGGCGCACAGGGCGGCGTCCCCGTCGATCTGTTCGGGCAAGGGCAGTTGCAGCAGGATGCCGTGAATTTTCGGATCGGCGTTCAAGTCTGCGATGCGGGTGAGCAAATCCGCCGTTGTTGCGCCAAGGGGCAGCGCAACCAGTAGCGAACGTAGCCCGGCCTCGGCGCAGGCGCGGATCTTGTTGCGCACGTACACGGCGGATGCGGGGTTCTCTCCGATCTGGATTACGGCAAGGCCGGACACACACCCGCCCGCGGCCAGTTGCACTACGCGCAGTCTCAGTTTTTCGCGAATTGCGCGCGCAATCGCGGTGCCATCGATAATTCGAGTCTGCATGCCTGAAAAAATTTGGTGCAACCGAGGGGAAGCAACCGGAGAGAAGGGAGAAGGGCTGGCATTGTACCAGCAGGGCCGCGCCTGATTTGCCAAGGGCAAGGCCCTTTACAAGGACAAGGACAAGGCTTGAACGAGCTTGGAGGTTGATTGTATGATGTGCTTGTTGTTTTGCAGCGTGAAAAAGCCTTTTTTCCGCGCTTTTTCCAAGTCGGTCATGAGTTTGCCGCGCCTCTGGCCGCGTATTGAGCTAGTTTTGAATGCACGCTGATGCCGGTGCTGTTTCCAGTATCCCGCCGTTGATGAGGTAATCATGTCCGCAATCCCCGAATTTCCCGCCGCCAACGACCCCGATACGCTTGAGACCAAGGAGTGGCTCGATGCCATGGAGGCCGTGCTCGAGCGTGAGGGCGCAGACCGTGCGCACTACCTGCTGGAAAAACTCATCGATAAAGCGCGTCGTTCTGGCGCGTATCTGCCTTATAACGCGCAGACTGCCTATCTCAATACCATCCCGCCGCACATGGAGCAGCGCTCCCCCGGCGACCATGCCCTGGAGGAGCGCATTCGCTCCTACGCGCGCTGGAATGCCATGGTCATGGTGGTCAAGGCGAACAAGGTCGAAGGCGACCTGGGCGGCCACATCGCCAGCTTTGCATCGGTCGGTACGCTCTTTGGGATCGGATTCAATCATTTCTGGAATGCGCCTCACGAGGGGCATGGCGGCGACCTTATCTATTTCCAGGGCCACTCCGCGCCCGGCGTCTATGCGCGCGCTTTTCTCGAGGGGCGTCTGAGCGAGGAGCAGATCACCAATTTTCGCCGCGATGTCGACGGCAAGGGCGTCACCTCATATCCGCATCCCTGGCTGATGCCCGATTTCTGGCAGTTCCCGACGGTGTCGATGGGGCTCGGACCGCTGCAGGCGATTTACCAGGCGCGTTACCTCAAGTACCTGCATGCGCGCGGTTTCGCCGACACGTCCAACCGCAAGGTCTGGGCCTTCATCGGCGATGGGGAGACGGATGAACCCGAATCACTCGGGGCGATCGGCATGGCCGCACGCGAAAAGCTCGACAACCTCATATTCGTTATCAATTGCAACCTGCAGCGCCTTGACGGTCCGGTGCGCGGCAACGGCAAAATTATCCAGGAGCTCGAAGGCGAGTTCCGCGGCGCCGGCTGGAATGTCATCAAGCTGATCTGGGGGTCATACTGGGATCCGCTGCTGGCCCGTGACAAGGACGGTGTGCTGCTCAAGATCATGGAGGAGACCGTCGATGGCGAGTACCAGAACTTCAAGGCCAATGACGGCGCATTTGTCAGGAAGAATTTCTTTGGTAAGAATCCAAAGACGCTGGAGATGGTGTCGCGCATGACTGATGACGACATCTGGCGCCTCAATCGTGGCGGCCATGATCCGCACAAAATTTACGCCGCTTATGCCGCTGCGACGCAGCACAAGGGGCAGCCCACGGTCATTCTCGCCAAGACCGTAAAGGGTTACGGTATGGGCAAAATCGGCGAGGGCAAGAATACGACGCACCAGCAGAAAAAAATGGACTTGGCGTCCATCCGCCAGTTTCGCGACCGTTTCAACATCCCGATTCCGGATGACCAGCTTGAATCCCTGCCGTTTTATAAACCGGCCGCCGATTCGCCCGAAATGATTTACCTGCAGGAGCGGCGCAAGGCGCTGGGCGGCTATCTGCCGCAGCGCCGGCGCAAGTCCGAGGCGGTGCCGCAGGTTCCCGAGCTGGCCGCGTTCGATCAGGTGCTCAAGGCGACGGATCGGGAAATCAGCACGACGATGGCCTTCGTGCGCATTCTCACCGCGCTGGTACGGGATAAAAACATCGGCAAGCACATCGTGCCTATCGTCCCGGATGAGGCGCGCACCTTCGGTATGGAGGGCATGTTCCGCCAGTTGGGAATTTTCTCCATAGAGGGGCAGAAATACGAACCGGTCGACAAAGACCAGGTGATGTATTACCGCGAGGACAAGGCAGGACAGATTCTTGAGGAAGGCATCAACGAGGCCGGTGCTTTTTCTTCATGGATTGCCGCCGCCACTTCGTACAGCACGACCAACGTCGTCACCGTGCCGTTTTATATTTTTTATTCGATGTTCGGCATGCAGCGCATCGGCGACCTTGCCTGGGCCGCGGGCGACCAGCGTGCGCGCGGCTTCCTGCTTGGCGGGACCGCCGGCCGCACCACGCTAAATGGCGAGGGGCTGCAGCATGAGGACGGCCATAGTCATGTGCTGTCGTCAGTCATTCCCAACTGCGTGTCCTACGATCCTACCTTCGGCTATGAGCTTGCGGTCATCATTCATGACGGCCTGCGCCGCATGGTGACCAACCAGGAGGATGTGTTCTATTACATCACCGTGATGAACGAGAACTACATCCACCCTGCGCTACCGACCGCTCCGGGTACGAACCAGGATATTTTGAAGGGCATGTATCTGTTCAGGGGGGCGGGTAAGAAAAAGAACAAGGTGCAACTGATGGGCTCGGGCACCATCCTGCGTGAGGTCATCGCCGCCGCCGATCTGCTGGAGAAGGAATGGGATGTCGCATCCGATATCTGGAGTTGCACAAGTTTCACCGAGTTGCGACGCGAAGGGCATGATGTGGAGCGCTGGAATTTGTTGCACCCGACGGAAACGGCAAAAAAGAGCTATGTCGAACAAAGTCTGGAAAAACACGATGGCCCGGTGATTGCGTCGACGGACTACATGAAGGCGTTTGCCGACCAGATCCGCCCGTTTATGCCCAAGGGGCGCAGCTTCCGCGTACTCGGAACGGATGGTTTCGGGCGTTCCGACACCCGCGAGCAGTTGCGCCACCACTTCGAGGTCAACCGGCATTGGGTTGTGGTAACGGCACTCAAAGCGCTTGCCGATGAGGGCGCGATCAAGCCGTCTGTGGTGGCTGATGCGATAAAGAAATACGGCCTCGATCCCTCGAAGCCGAACCCGTTATCGGTCTGAAACAAGTCTGACTATTTGGAAGTTGGAGGGGCGGCCCGCGCCCCCGCTGACGCAACCGCGATGTACCTGCGACGCAACATCAAGCAAGGAAAATAAATGGCTGGTATCAGAGAGGTGCATGTTCCCGACATCGGTGACTTCAAGGAAGTTGATGTTGTGGAGGTTCTGGTCAGCGTAGGGGACGTCGTAAAGCCCGAGCAGTCGCTGATCTCGGTCGAGTCCGACAAGGCCACCATGGAAATTCCCTCGCCCGCGGCGGGGGTGGTCAAGGAATTAAAAATAAAAGTCGGCGACAAGGTGTGTGAGGGCAGCCTGTTGCTCTTGCTCGACGAGACTGGGGGCGGTGAGCCTGCCTTAGCCGTGGCGGCGCCAAGCGCGCCTAGGGTCGCGGCCGCGGCCGCGGCTGCGCCGGCGCCGGTCGCAATCGCCCCCGCCACCGTGCCGACCCCTGCGCTGATCGCTCCGCCCGCACCGGTGCCGTTCGAGCCGGTGTTTGAGTCGGCTACCTTCAAGCCGCATGCCAGCCCCAGCATTCGAAAATTCGCACGCGAACTTGGTGTTGACCTGGCCAAGGTAAGGGGCAGCGGACCCAAAGGCCGGGTGACGCAGCAGGACGTGCACGGTTTTGTCAAAGGCGTCATTAACGGCGCGCCGGCGCTTGCCTCCGGTGCAACCGCGCCGGGTGGTTACGGATTTAACCTGCCTGAGTGGCCCAATGTCGATTTTGCCAAGTTCGGTCCGGTCGAGCCCAAGCCGCTGTCGCGCATCAAAAAGCTGTCCGGCGCCAATCTGCACCGTAACTGGGTCGGCATCCCGCACGTGACGCAATTTGATGATGCCGACATTACCGATCTTGAGGCGTTCCGCAAGTCGAACACCGCCGAGACGGAAAAGCAGGGGTTCAAACTGACCATGCTGGCGTTCCTGATCAAGGCCAGCGTCACCGCCCTCCGGCACTATCCGGACTTCAACGCCTCGCTCGACAAGACGGGCGAAAATTTGATCCTGAAAAAATATTTTCACGTCGGCGTCGCCGTCGACACGCCCGATGGCTTGGTGGTTCCGGTGATTCGCGATGCGGACCGCAAGGGGGTGTTCGACCTGGCGCGCGAGTTGTCCGAAATTTCCAAGCTGGCGCGGGATAAAAAATTAAAGCCCGGTGACATGCAGGGCGGATGTTTTTCGATCTCCAGTCTCGGTGGTATCGGCGGCAGCGCCTTCACGCCGATCATTAACGCGCCCGAGGTGGCGATACTCGGGGTGTCCAAGGCGGCGATGCGTCCGGTCTGGAATGGCAAGGAGTTTGTGCCAAGGCTGATGCTGCCTTTGTCCCTGTCCTATGATCACCGTGTTATCGACGGGGCATCGGCGGCGCGGTTTACATCGTATCTGGCGTCGGTGCTCTCCGACATCAGGCGCTCCCTGCTCTAACAATCGATAATCGGCGTATGGAAAATGGTGAATCGTAAATGGTGATCGGCCGCCGATAGCCCATCGCGATCTGCTTTTCACCATTCCCCAATTCCCCAATTCCCATTCCCCAACAAATGACCACCATCTGCATCGCCAGGAAGAACGGATCGGTTGCCATGGCGGCCGACACGCTGACGACCTTCGGCGACACGCGGGTCGCGGACCCGTATAAACGTGTCCATGACAAGGTTTTGCGTTACAACGGTTCTTATGTCGGCGTGTGCGGTAGTTCTGCGCATCACCTTGTGCTCGAAAATCTATTCGCCAAACACAAGGACCTGAAACTGGGCAGCCGCGCCGAGGTCTATGAGTCTTTCAGGGTTCTGCACCCGCTGCTCAAGGAGCAGGCCTTTTTGAATCCAAAGGAAGACGACGACGACCCTTATGAGTCGTCGCAGATTACCGCGGTGATCGCCAATGTGAGCGGGATATATGCGGTTTATTCTTATCGGGAAGTGTTCGATTTCGAACGGTTCTGGGCGGTTGGGTCAGGGCGTAATTTTTCCCTCGGTGCCATGTACACCGTCTGGGGACGCGCAAAAAGCGCGGCTGAAGTCGCCCGGGCCGGCGTCATGGCGGGGATTGAATTTGACAAGAACTCAGGTGCGCCGCTGCATGTGCACTCGATCAAACTGAAAGCAAACTCATGAGCCTCATAGAAGTAAAAATTCCGGATATCGGGGATTTCAAGGATGTCGACGTAGTCGAGGTGCTGGTAAAGGCCGGCGACAAGGTTGAGAAAGAGCAGTCCCTGCTTTCGCTCGAATCGGACAAGGCGACCATCGAAATTCCCTCACCCCATGCCGGCGTGGTCAAAGAGTTGCGTGTCAAGGTTGGGGACAAACTGTCGCAAGGGGCGACTGTGCTCATGCTCGAGGAATCGAGCGGAGCCGCGGCACCGGCCGCTGCCTCGCCTGTGAACTTGGCGCCGCCGTCATCGTCCCCGGCGCCCTCACCCGCACCGGCCGTCGCGGCCTTCGGCGGCCCTGCAGATCTGAGTTGCGATGTGCTTGTGCTTGGCGCCGGCCCAGGCGGATATTCGGCGGCATTTCGCGCAGCCGATCTTGGCATGTCTGTCGTTCTGGTCGAGCGCTATGCCACGCTTGGCGGCGTGTGCCTCAACGTGGGTTGCATTCCGTCCAAGGCCTTGCTCCATGTTGCCGCAGTGATGGACGAGGCGCAGAACATATCCGAGCATGGCATTGTCTTTGGCAAGCCTGAGGTCGACCTCGACAAATTACGCAGCTGGAAGGAAAAGGTTGTGGGCAAGCTCACTTCCGGGTTGTCCGGCATGGCCAAGGCGCGCAAGGTCACCGTGTTGCAGGGCTTGGGAAGCTTTGCCGGACCCAATCACCTGACGGTCGAGGCCAAAGAAGGGCGCAAGCTTGTCGCGTTCAAGAATGCCATTATCGCGGCCGGATCACAGGCATCGAAAATCCCGACCATGCCCGATGATCCGCGCATTGTCGACTCGACCGGGGCGCTGGAGTTGCGTTCCAAGCCCAAGCGTATGTTGGTGATAGGCGGTGGCATCATCGGTCTGGAAATGGGCACGGTTTATTCGACGCTTGGTGCGCGCCTCGACGTGGTCGAGATGATGGACGGGTTGATGGCCGGCGCCGACCGCGACCTCGTCAAGGTCTGGCAGACCTTCAACGCCAAGCGTTTTGATAAAATCATGCTCAAGACCCGCACCACCAAGGTCGAGGCGTTAAAGGCGGGGATCAAGGTGTGGTTTGAGGGCGAAAACGCGCCGGCGGAGCCGCAGCTTTACGATCTCGTGCTGGTTTCGGTCGGTCGTGTGCCCAACGGTGGGAAAATTGCCGCCGCGGCCGCCGGCATCAAGGTAAGTGAGCGCGGCTTCATCCCGGTGGACGGCCAGATGCGCACCAATGTGCCACATATTTTTGCCATCGGCGACATCGTCGGCCAGCCCATGCTGGCGCACAAGGCGGTGCACGAGGGGCATGTGGCGGCCGAGGTGGCAGCCGGACAAAAATCGTTTTTCGATGCTTCTGTCATCCCGTCTGTGGCTTATACCGATCCGGAAATCGCCTGGGTTGGGCTCACCGAAGAGGAGGCGAAAAAACAGGGTATCAAGGTCGGCGTCGGGAAGTTTCCCTGGGCCGCCTCGGGGCGTGCCATTGCCAACGGTCGTGACGAGGGCTTTACCAAGCTGATCGTCAACGAGGAGACGCACCGGGTGGTTGGCGGCGGGATCGTCGGCACCGGAGCCGGTGACCTGATCAGCGAACTGGCGTTGGCGATTGAAATGGGCGCCGATGCGACTGATATAGGCAGGACGATCCATCCGCACCCGACACTCGGGGAGTCGGTGGGCATGGCCGCCGAACTCTATGAAGGCGTGTGCACCGATCTTCCCGCAGTCAAGAGAAAACCATCATGACCCAGGACGAACTCAAGCAGGCGGTGGCGAGGGAGGCTATCAAGTACGTGCAGGATTCCATCGTTGGAGTGGGAACCGGATCGACGGCGAATTTTTTCATCGATGAACTGGGGAAAATAAAGGGGCGCATCGACGGCGCCGTGGCGAGTTCGGAAAAGTCAGCCGAACGCCTCAAAGCCAACGGCATTCGTGTCATTGACCTGAACAGTGTCAGCGAGATCCCGGTTTATGTGGATGGCGCGGATGAGATCACCGAGCACATGGCGATGATCAAGGGCGGGGGCGGCGCGCTGACACGGGAAAAAATTGTCGCCGCCGTCTCACGTAAATTCATTTGCATCGCCGATGAATCAAAGCTGGTTGGGGTGCTCGGCAAGTTCCCCCTGCCCATTGAGGTGCTGCCCATGGCGCGCTCCTATGTCGGTCGTGAAATGGTCAAGTTGGGGGGGCGTCCCGAACTGCGCCAGGGTTTCACCACGGACAACGGCAATCTGATTCTCGATGTGTACGGCCTTTCTATCCTCAAGCCGATGGAGCTTGAATCCGAGATCAATCAGATCGCCGGTGTCGTTACCTGCGGCCTGTTCGCCCGCCGTGGCGCGGATATCGCCCTGCTTGGAACGGCGCAAGGCGTCAAAACGCTTAAGGCCAGGGGCTAACTGACATGTGGCTGTCACAAAGCCGTGATACGCTAACGAAATGAACCTGTCCGAGCATATTTCAAAACAGTTCGACGCCGAGTTGGAGGCGGTTCGCACGCGCGTGCTGCAAATGGGCGGGCTTGTCGAGGAGCAGATCGTCAAGGCGATCGACGCGCTGGGCGCGGGTGACATGGCAAGCATCGAGCGCGTTATCGAAGACGACCATCGCGTCAATAGGCTTGAGGTGGAGCTTGATGAGGCTTGCAGCCATATCATCGCGCGGCGCCAGCCCGCGGCAAGTGATTTGCGGCTGATCATCGCCGTGATCAAGACGATAACCGACCTAGAGCGCATTGGCGATGAGGCGGCAAAAATTGCCCGCATGGCCAAGCTGATCCATTCGGCAGAAAAACTGCACATGCCCCGGCTTGAGATGAAGCATATGGCCGGCCACGCGGTTTCGATGCTGAGAAAGGCACTGGACTCGTTCGCCCGGCTTGATGTCACGGCGGCTGGCCAGGTTGTTGTTGCCGACGAATTGGTGGATGACGAGTTCCGTTCGGTCTTGCGCCAGCTCATCACCTTCATGATGGAAGACCCGCGGACTATTTCGCGCTGTCTTGAGATGTTGTTTATAGCCAAGGCTCTGGAGCGGATCGGCGACCATTCCAAGAACATGGCGGAATATGTCATTTACATGGTTGAGGGGCGCGATGTGCGCCATCTTTCATTGGACGGATTGGCCAAACAGCTTGCTTAGGCCCTGGTGTTTGCCGCAACAAAAAGGGCCGCTCTAAGCGGCCCTTTTTGTTGCGGCTTTTGAGCAGACTTACTTGGTTGGCGGAACGTAGCCCTGCGCGGCATCTGCGCCATCGCCAAAAAAGTGCTTTTCCAGCTGTTCGGCGAGGTATTTGCGTGCACGGGCGTCGGCAAGGCTCAGGCGATTCTCGTTGATCAGCATGGTTTGATGTTTGATCCAGCCCTGCCAGGCTTCCTTTGATACGCTTTCAAAAATCTTTTTGCCAAGCTCGCCCGGGTAGGGCGGGAGGTCTAGCCCTTCGGCTTCCCGTCCCAGTTTGATGCAGTTGACCATGCGTGCCATTTGATTCTCCTGAAAGTGTGGGCGGTGGCGCCGGCGCCTAGATTGGCTTGACCAGAACCTTGGAACGGCGTTGCCAGTTGTAAAGCGAGCGTTTTGGCTCAGGCAGTTGTTCGATGCCGGCCTCGGAAAAATCGCGTTCGATAAACCAATGCGTGGTGCGTGTGGTGAGGACAAATATTTTCCGGTAGCCCAGCTTTTTTGCCACCGTCATGCCGTGCTCGAGCAGCTTGTCGCCATGGCCGAGGCGACGGAATTCGGGGCGCACCGCGACCGCCGCCAGCTCCGCCGATTTTCCCTCCGGAAACGGGTAAAGCGCCGCGCAGCCGACGATAAGCTTGTCGTATTCAAGCACAAAGAAACGCTGAATCTCCCGCTCGAGGCGTTCCCGCCCGCGATAGACCAGGGTGCCGTCAGCCTCCAGCGGCTCAAGCAATTGCAGAATGCCGCCGATGTCATCGATATTGGCCGGACGCAGCCGCTCCACCTTGTCGGAGGTAATCATGCAGCCCGATCCGGCGTGCGTGAACAGTTCGATCAGCAGTGCGCCATCCACTTTGTGCGAGATCAGGTGGGAGCGCGCCACGCCGCCACGCACGGCCTCGACCGCATGGGCGAGATAGAGTCTTGTGTCGTCGGTCAGCCCTTTGCTTTTTTCGAGCAATTTGTCGGCTTCGTCGCCCGACAGCGCAACAATCGGCCGTCCGCGGTTGTCCTCGACCGGCGCATCAGTCATGAATACGAGTTTCTCCGCCTTTAACGCCCGCGCCGTGACAACCGCCACGTCTTCCATCTGAAGATTGAATACCTCGCCGGTGGGCGAGTAACCAACATTGGAAATAATGACGATATTGCCGCCGTCGAGGCAGGATTCAATCGCCGCGGTATCGACCTTGCGCACCGTTCCCGAATACTGGTAATCAACACCATTGACCACCCCCATTGGCTGGGCGGTGATGAAATTTCCCGACACCGTGTTGATCGGAGCGCCCGCCATGGGCGAGTTTGGCAGCCCCTGCGACAGCAGCGCATCGATGTCCATGCGCAGGATGCCGACAGCCTCTTTGACGCATTCGAGAGTCGTCGGATCGGTGATGCGCACGCCGTTGGTGAATCGGGACCGTACCTTGCGCTGGCGCAACTGCGCTTCGATCTGTGGCCGTGCACCATGCACCAGCACCAGCCGTATTCCAGCGCTGTAAAGCAGGTTTATGTCGTTCGCAAGTACGGCGAATTTGCCCTCCTCGACGACTTCGCCGCCGAACGCGATGACGAGGGTTTTGCCGCGAAACGAATGAAAGTATGGCGCCGCGGAGCGGAACCAGGCGACAAACTGTGCGTTGGGTGACGTGGCCATGGGGTGCGATTCTACGCGAATGGGGACGCTAACAAAATGCGCGGCAGGTGTTGGACCGTGCGGGTGTGCGTTGCCGCAATTACAAATCCCCCCACATCGACTGCAATGCGGCCATTGCGGCCAGTGCTGCGGTCTCGGTCCGCAGCACCCGTGGCCCAAGGCGGATGCCGATAAAGCCGGCGGCCTGCGCTGCCTGTTGCTCTTGCGGCGAGAGACCGCCCTCGGGGCCGACCAGTAGCGTGATCGCAGTTGTGCGCTCAAGGTCCCGTAGTCCGATCGTCGCCTCGGGAGATAGCATCAGCCGTAGCCCGTCGTTTGACGCGGCGCCCAGCCAAGGCAACAAATCTGCCGTTGGCGCGACCGTGGGCACGCTGTTGCGACCACATTGTTCACAGGCAGAGATCACGACGTTCTGCCAGTGGGCCTGGCGGCGTGCCATGCGCTCGTCATCCAGGTGAATGATGCTTCGTTCGCTTTGCAGCGGCTGAATCGCAGTTACGCCCAGTTCCGTGGCCTTTTGCAGCGTGATATCCATACGGTCGCCGCTGGACAGGCATTGGGCCAGGCGCACACGCAAGGGTGACTCAAGGCTCGCATTGGTGAATGTACCGATGCTGGCGCGCAGCTTCCGTCCGTCCTGAACTAGTACTGCGGCATATTCGCCGCCGCTACCGTCAAACAGGCGTACCGCCCAGCCGGCCTTGAGCCTGAGCGCAGCGGCATGGGCGCGCGCGGCTTCAGGGAGTGCGATTTCGCTGCCTTGGCGCAGGCACTGGCTGATGTAAAGCCGGGGCGCGGAGCTGGATTTGACTGATTTCATGGAGGAATTCTATCAGGACGTCGATTCGTGCGAGCTTGCCCGTCGCTGACGCACTGCACAAAAAAACGGCGCCCGGGATGGTATTTGCTGTAGAATTCGCCACCTTTTGTCAACGGTAATACCTCATGTCACGCGCCATCCGCAACATCGCCATCATTGCCCACGTCGATCACGGCAAGACCACGCTTGTCGACAAGTTGTTGCAGCAGGCGGGCACCTTCGCCGCGCACCAACAAATGACCGAGCGCATCATGGATTCCAATGACCTGGAGCGGGAGCGCGGCATTACCATCCTGGCCAAGAATTGCGCGGTGACCTACGAGGGCACGCACATTAATATCGTCGATACCCCGGGTCACGCCGATTTTGGCGGCGAAGTGGAGCGCGTGTTGTCGATGGTGGACAGCGTTTTGCTGTTGGTTGATGCGGTGGAAGGTCCGATGCCGCAGACGCGTTTCGTCACGCGCAAGGCGCTTGCACTTGGCCTCAAGCCCATTGTCGTGGTGAACAAGGTCGATCGTCCTGCATCGCGCCCCGACTGGGTGGTCAATCACACCTTTGACCTGTTCGACAAACTGGGCGCCACCGAGGAACAGCTCGATTTTCCGGTGGTCTATGCCTCCGCACTCCATGGTTGGGCGGTTTCTGATCTCAAGGACGCACCGAAATCAGCCGAGGAGGTCATCGCGGGCAAGCACAGCATGCGTCCCTTGTTTGATGCCATTCTCAAGTACGTTCCAGTCCGTGACGATGATGCCGACGGTCCGCTGCAGCTGCAGATTTGCTCGCTCGACTACTCAAGCTACGTGGGCAAAATCGGCATCGGCCGCATCACCCGCGGCCGCGTCCGCACCTTGCAGGAGGTGGTGGTGATGAACGGTCCGGGCTCGACCCCGATCAAGGGCCGTATCAATCAGGTGCTGACATTCGAGGGACTCGAGCGCGTGGTGTCCGAGGAGGCACGCGCCGGTGACATCGTGTTGATCAACGGCATTGATGAAATTGGCATCGGTTCGACGATCTGCCACCCGGACCACCTTGATGCGCTGCCGCTGCTGCGCGTGGACGAGCCGACCTTGACCATGAACTTCATGGTCAACAGCTCACCACTTGCCGGCCGTGAGGGCAAGTTTGTCACCAGCCGCCAGTTGCGCGAGCGCCTTGAGCGCGAACTCAAAAGTAACGTGGCACTCAAGGTCGAATTCACCTCTGACTCGGATACGTTTATCGTTTCGGGCCGCGGTGAATTGCACCTGACCATCCTGCTCGAAAATATGCGCCGCGAGGGCTACGAGATGGCGGTCGGTCGGCCACGCGTGGTGCTCAAGGAAATTGACGGGGTGAAACAGGAGCCCTACGAGTTGCTGACGGTCGACGTCGAAGATACGCACCAGGGCGCGGTGATGGAGGAGTTGGGCCGGCGCAAGGGTGATTTGACCGACATGCAGCCCGACGGCAAGGGTCGTGTTCGTCTTGAGTACCGTATCACGGCCCGCGGCCTGATCGGTTTCCAGGGCGAGTTCCTTACGCTGACGCGCGGAACCGGACTGGCCAGCCATATTTTTGACGACTACGGCCCGATCAAGGGTGATATGGAAGACCGCCGCAACGGCGTGCTGATCAGCCAGGACGATGGCGCCGCGGTCGCCTACGCATTGTGGAAGTTGCAGGATCGCGGTCGCATGTTCGTGTCCCCCGGCGAGGCGCTGTATGAGGGCATGATCATCGGCATCCATTCGCGCGACAACGATTTGGTGGTGAACCCGATCAAAGGCAAGCAACTGACTAACGTGCGCTCTTCGGGTACCGACGAAGCCGTGCGTCTGGTGCCGCCGGTCGAACTTACGCTGGAAAAGGCGGTGGAGTTTATCGCCGATGACGAGTTGGTTGAGATCACCCCGAAGTGCATACGCATTCGCAAGCGCCATCTTCTCGAGCATGATCGCAAGCGCGCTTCTCGCTCGGAGTCAGGCATCGCCGCCTAGTACCGGTGCGGCCACCGCGATACGGTGGCCGGAATATAAACCTGCATAACAGCTGAAAACCCGCGCTAGTCACGGGTTTTCAGCCTTTGGCCGCGGATTTCACGAGGCTATCTGGTGCAGGCCCATACGGTGACTTCACAGGCTTCGCCGCATTTTCGCAGCGCCTTTGTCTCCGCCTCCTGCCTTGTCATTCCGCTCACCGCGGCAAATCGCCTGGGCCCGTTGGCGAGGGCACCGCAGGCGTTGCGAAAGCTGGTCACCACTTCGCATTTCGCATGAGCACATTGGCGCAGGGCCTCTGTCTTGGCGTCACGCGCACTGACGCTGTCGATGGCGTAACCATAATTGCCCGATGCACGATGATAGGCAATGGCGCCGTTGGCCTTGGTGGACTTGAATTTTTGTGTGTTGGCCATTGCGCACGACAACGGCGCCATCGAAATGACGATGCAAAGGACTACGCGCAATCCCTTCATGTCCGGCTCCTACATAGTGGCGCCGACAATCCACGGCGCGAATTCATCCTCACCATAACCCCATTGTTCACTACGGGTCTTTTGGCCCGATGCGGTTTTGAGCATGAGCTCAAAGAACCTGTGGCCCGACTCTTCGATCGATTCCTTGCCGTCCACAATAGTGCCACAGTTAAAGTCCATGTCCTCTTCCTGGTGGGCATAGAGCGCGGAGTTGGTTGCGAGTTTGAGCGAGGGCGCCGGCTTGCATCCATAGGCCGAGCCGCGTCCGGTGGTGAAGCAGACCATGTTGGCCCCGCCGGCGACCTGACCGGTCGCGGCGACCGGGTCGAAACCAGGCGTATCCATGTAAACAAACCCGCGTGCCGTGACCGGTTCGGCGTATTCATACACTTCGACCAGATTGGTGGTGCCGCCCTTGGCGACCGCGCCTAGGGATTTTTCAAGAATGGTCGTCAGCCCCCCCGCCTTGTTGCCCGGTGACGGGTTATTGTTCATTTCATTGCCATTGCGCGCAGTGTAGTCCTCCCACCACTTGATACGGCGCACGAGCTTTTCCCCGACTTCGCGTGTTACGGCACGGCGGGTCAGAAGGTGTTCTGCGCCGTAAATCTCCGGTGTTTCAGACAGGATCGCCGTGCCGCCGTGCCTGACCAGCAAATCAACCGCAGCCCCGAGTGCGGGATTGGCTGAAATACCCGAATAACCGTCGGAACCACCGCATTGCAGGGCAAGGGTGAGGTGTGAGGCCGGCACCGTTTGCCGTTTGGCTTTGTTGGCTTCTGGAAGAATGGCCTCTATGCGCGCAATGCCTTCGCGCACTGCTTTCATCGTGCCGCC
Organism: Bordetella parapertussis; assembly: GCA_945892985.1. Lineage (GTDB taxonomy): Bacteria > Pseudomonadota > Gammaproteobacteria > Burkholderiales > SG8-39 > CAITSH01. The sequence continues at coordinate 36,775 of CAMDDU010000018.1, read as the reverse complement.
TTTTTCCTGGATGGTGTAAGCGGCCAGCTTATCGCTGCGCTGCAGTTTGTGTACAGCCATCAGACTGTTGATCTGGTTGGATTCGCAGCCTAGCCCCACCAACTGGGTGCCGAAAAAATTTGGATGACGCGCGTAGCCGGCCATGGTCCGGCGCAGTATGTCGATGCCTTCGCCTTCACTCGCCATGCCGCAACCGGATTTGTGTGTCAGGGCGACCACGCCATCGACGTTGGGGTAGGCATCCAGCCTGGTGCGGAAATGATCGGCGATCATGCGCGCCACGGTGGCTGAGCAATTCACGCTGGTGAGGATGCCGATGTAGTTGCGCGTGGCAACACGGCCGTCGGCGCGCACGATTCCCTCGAAGGTGGCCTGCGGCTGGGTAAATTGCGTTGGTTTGACATCGGAGCAATAGGCGTAATCGCGTTCAAAATCGCCCATACCGAGGTTGTGTACGTGGATGTGCTCACCGGCTTTGATGTCGCGGGTGGCAAAGCCGATGATCTGGTTGTAGCGGCGCACCGGCTGCCCCGCCGCCACATCGCGAACGGCGATTTTGTGTCCGGCGGGGATGGCGCCGGCGAGCCGGATATTGCCCTCGTTGGGTAGCAGGGTTTCACCGGGAATCGCCACGCGGGCGATGACCACATCGTCTGCGGTGTTGAGGCGGATGGTTATGTCGGCGGCTTGGAGCATGGTGAGGTCTCTTTCGTGAATCATGACGTCTTCTAAACCGCGACCAATTTACCCCCTCCCCCTCGACGGGGGAGGGAACGTACAAAGGTTCATCAGGCCGCGCGGATTATTCTACTCTCGGCACCTGACCTCGGCTCAGGGCATCAGCGTCTGCGGCAGCCACATCGAAATGCTCGGCACGTAAGTGATCAGGACCAGGCTGGCCAGCAGCGGAAACAACCACGGCAGTATGGCGATGGTCGTTCGCTCGACCGAAAGTTTTGCCACCCTCGCCAGCACGAACAGCACCATGCCCATAGGCGGATGCAGCAGGCCTATCATCAGGTTGAGCACCATCACCAGCCCGAAATGCACCGGGTCGATGCCCAGTTTCAGGCAGATGGGCAGCAGAATGGGTACGAGGATGGTGATGGCCGCCGTGGGCTCGAGAAAGCAGCCAACGAAAAGCATCAGCAGGTTGGCGAGCAAGAGGAACATGTCCGGGTTGTGGGTATAGGAGAGCACGAGGGCGGCTACCGCGTCGGTGACCTTGGTCACCGTCAGCAGCCAGCCGAAAATGGAAGCCGAGGCGACGATCAGCAGTACCGTAGATGTCGTCTCGATGGTGTCCATCGACACCTTGATCAGCATTTTCCAGTTCATGGTGCGGTACCACACCAGACCGAGGAACAAGGACCAGACGCAGGCGGCGATGGCCCCCTCGGTGGCGGTAAAAACCCCGGAGGTCATACCGCCTATGAGCAGCACCGGCGTCATGATAGGCAGGACCGCGTTAAAGCGGAACATGCGGTCGGCGGCGAGCAGCACCGCCATTGCGGCAAAGAATGTCGGTGCCGGGTCGGTGCCCATTGCGGTGGCCGCCCAGATTGCGCTCGGGAACGCCACGACGACGATCAGTTCCAGCACCGCCTTGTTGAGCTTGGGCCAGCTGAACGGGACGTCATTTCCCCATTTATTTTTGTGGGCGTAATAGGCGACGGTGCACATCATCAGCAGTGCCATGACCGCGCCGGGCAGGATGCCGGCGAGGAACAGCTTGCCTACCGACACATTGGCGAACATGGCGTAAATGACGAAGGGCAGCGACGGCGGGATGATCGGACCGAGGGTGGCCGATGCGGCGGTCACGCCGACGGCAAATTCGGTGCTGTAGCCGTGATCCTTCATTGCCTTGATCTCGATGGTGCCAAGGCCCGCGGCGTCGGCGATGGCGGTGCCCGACATGCCGGCGAAAATGACCGAGCCGAGCACGTTGACGTGGCCGAGTCCGCCCTTCAACCAGCCGACCAGCGCCAGGGCGAAGTTATAAATGCGGTTGGTGATGCCGGCCGAATTCATCAGGTTGCCAGCCATGATGAAAAAAGGCACGGCCAGCAGCGGGAACGAGTCAATGCCGTTGACCATGCGGTGGATCACCACAAAATCGGGCACGTTGCCCGAAAGCATGACGTAAAGCAGCGATGCGAACGCCATCGCCAGGGCAACCGGCAGCCCCGCACACATCAGTGCGAGGAAGGAGGCGAGCAGGGCCGAGGTCATGCGCTTTCCTCCCCGGCCACTTCAGGCCGCTCGAGCACGCTATAGCCCTGGCGCCAGTGCCTGATGAGGGCCTGCACGGCGCGAAAGCACATCAGCGCAAAACCGAGCATGACCATGGCGTAAATCAGCCCGATCGGCCAGTCGACGATGGCCATGGGCTGTTTGCCTATTTTTTGCATCAGCGAATAGGTGAGGTAAATGGCGTAGCTGAAGAACAGCACCCGTACCGTGTCGACAAGGGTTGACAGAGTGCGCGCCAGAGCCGGCGCCATGAAGCGGTAGAAAATATCGACCTGGATGTGGGTGTTTTTGCGCACGCCTATCGCCGCGCCGATGAATACCAGGCAGATCAGCAGGTAGCGCGCGATTTCCTCGGTCCAGGACGCCGAATCGTTAAGGGCGTAGCGGGTGAAGAACTGGTAAAACACGGTGGCCGCAAGCACCCAGAAAAAGGCGAACGCAATCCAGTCCTCAAGACGGTAAATCGAGAGGTCCACTGGCTCATCGGTGACGTGAAACTCCCCGTCGTCTCCGAGCACGTGCTCGTCACTGTTGTCCAGATCCGGTGCATGTGTTGCCATGTCCCCCCCTCTAGTATCTTCGTGCGGATTAAACGGCTTGTCCCAGCCGTTTCAATCGGTGCGGGTTAAAACCCTACCCCCCCCCGCCTTTGACGCTTAGTGGTTGTCTTTCGGGATATCTGATCCGCTTTTCCCGACCAGGAAGTCCAGATCGGCGCCCTGATTGGCCTGCAATACGTGATCCACATACAGTTTGTAGTAGCCGCGCTGCATCGGCGCTTTTGGTGCTTTCCATTTTCTTCGCCGGCGTTCGAGTTCTTCGTCGGAAACATGCAGGTGGAGCCTGCGCTTTGCCACGTCCAGTTCGACGATATCGCCATCTTGCACCAGGCCCAGCGCGCCGCCGGCGGCCGCTTCCGGGGCCACGTGCAGCACAACCGTGCCGTAAGCCGTGCCACTCATGCGGGCGTCCGAGATGCGCACCATGTCGGTGATGCCCTTTTTCAAGACCTTGGGAGGCAGGGGCATGTTTCCCACCTCGGCCATGCCCGGATAGCCCTTGGGGCCGCAGTTTTGCAGCACCATGACGCAGTTCTCATCGATGTCGAGTTTTGGATCATCAATGCGCGCGTGGAAATCGCCGATGCTCTTGAACACCACGGCGCGGCCTTTGTGCTTCATCAGCCTGGGGGTCGCCGCCGAGGGCTTTATGACTGCGCCGTCAGGGCACAGGTTGCCGCGCAGTACGGCGATACCGGTGTTTTTCTTGAACGGCTTTTCAAACGGGGTGATGACGTCGCGGTTAAAGCACTCGGCGTTCTTGTTGTTTTCCCAGATTGTCTGGCCATTTACCGTCAGTGCCTTTTTGTGCAGCAGGCCGTTCTTGCCCAGTTCGCGCAGCACCACGGGCAGGCCGCCGGCGTAGCAAAAATCCTCCATGAGAAACTTGCCGTTGGGCATCAGGTTGAGCAGGGTGTGTACGCCGCGGCCGAGCCGGTCCCAATCGTCAAGGTCCAACTTGACGCCGAGGCGGCCGGCCAGGGCGATCAGGTGAATGACCGCGTTGGTCGAGCCGCCGATGGCGGCGTTGGTGCGAATGGCATTCTCAAACGCCTGCCGGGTGAGGATTTTCGATATGGTCAGGTCTTCTTTGACCATGTCAACGATGCGCCGGCCGGCCATGCGTGCGAGCACATTGCGGCGGGCATCCACCGCGGGGAAAGCGGCGTTGCCCGGCATGCCTATGCCAAGCGCCTCGACCATGCTTGCCATGGTTGAGGCGGTGCCCATGGTCATGCAATGGCCGTGGGAGCGGTGCATGCATGACTCCGCCTCATGGAACTCGTCGAGCGTCATCTTGCCGGCGCGCACATCCTCGGACATAGACCAGGTGTTGGTGCCCGACCCAATGTCGGTGCCACGGTATTTCCCCGAGAGCATCGGGCCGCCAGAAACCGCGATGGCCGGCACATCGACACTGGCCGCGCCCATCAGCAATGCAGGGGTGGTCTTGTCGCAACCGACCAGCAGAACGACGCCGTCGAGGGGATTGGCTCGAATTGATTCCTCGACATCCATGCTGGCGAGGTTGCGAAACATCATCGCCGTCGGACGCAGCAATGTTTCGCCCAGCGACATTACAGGGAACTCGAGCGGGAACCCGCCCGCTTCCAGAATCCCGTTGCGGACGTGCTCCGCAAGTGCGCGGAAATGAGAATTGCACGGGGTCAGTTCAGACCAGGTGTTGCAAATGCCGATAACCGGCCTGCCGTCAAACTGGTCATGAGGGATGCCGCGGTTTTTCGTCCAGGATCGGTAGATAAAACCGTAAATATCCTCGCGTCCAAACCAGGCCTGGCTTCGCAGTTTCTTGATGGGTTTTTTTGCCATATGAGAATCAGCTTCAGTAAGTGGCGCGACCGCCGGAAATATCGAACACGCCCGCCGTGGAGAACGAGCAATCCTGTGATGCGAGCCAGCCGACCAGCGCGGCGATTTCATCCACCTGTACAAACCGGTTCATGGGAATTTTTGACAGCATGTAGTTGATATGCTGCTCAGTCATCTGGTCGAAGATCGCCGTTTTTGCCGCCGCCGGGGTGACGCAATTGACCAGCACACCCGTTTGCGCCAACTCCTTGCCGAGCGATTTTGTGAGCGAGATCACGCCGGCTTTTGAGGCGGAGTAGGCGACCGCATTGGGATTACCCTCCTTGCCGGCGACGGATGCGATATTGACGATGCGACCGTACTTGTTTTTCACCATGTGCGGAGCGACGGCGCGACAGCACAGGAACGGGCCGGTGAGATTGACCTTTAGCACGCGTTCCCATTCATCGACGGGGTAGTCGATCACCGGGGTGTTGATGCCGGCGATGCCGGCGTTATTGACCAGGACGTCTATTTTTCCCAGTGCGGCGGCGGCATCCTCCGTGGCTTTGGCCACCGACTGCGCATCGGACACATCGACATTGGCACCGCTTGCGCCGGGGTTGGCCAGCGTTGTCAGCGTCTGTTGCAATGTCTGCGCATCGCGATCCCAGATCCGAACCTTGGCACCAGAGGCGAGCAGACGTTTGACGATGGCGAGGCCGATGCCTGTCGCGCCGCCGGTGACAATGGCCGTGCGGTCCTTAAAATCGAGTTGATTCATGTCCAAAACCTTTTATTGTTTGTGAATGAGCTAAAACAGCGTGCGGTATCCATGCGCGCATGGAAAAATGCGAGCCCAACGGGTCGGGCCTACTCCTTGACCGCCCCGGTCATGCCCGATACGTAGTACTCGACGAAGAAGGAATACAGCACCGCCACTGGCAGCGAGCCGAGCAGCGCGCCGGCCATCAGCGGGCCCCAGTGATAGACGTCGCCTTCCACCAGTTCGGTTACTACGCCAACCGGCACCGTCTTGGTTTCCGAGGAGGAGATGAATGTTAGCGCGTAGATGAACTCGTTCCACGATAGCGTGAAGGCGAATATGCCCGCCGATATCAGCCCTGGCACAGCGAGCGGCAGGATGATCTTGATTAGCACCTGCCAGCGCGTTGCGCCGTCGATCAGCGCGCATTCCTCCAGCTCATACGGGATTGAACGGAAGTAGCCCATCAGCAGCCAGGTACAGAACGGGATCAGGAAGGTCGGGTAGGTGAGGATCAGCGCCCACCTGGTGTCGTACAGGCCGAGCTGGACCACGATCGCGGCCAGTGGAATGAACAGGATGGAGGGGGGCACCAGATAGGCGAGAAAAATGGCCAGACCGACCTGCCTGGCTCCCTTGTAGCGCAGGCGCTCGATGGCATAGGCGGCGAACACGCTCGCGCCGAGCGAGGTGAATGTGGCGATAACGGAGATCACCACCGTGTTCCACATCCATTGCGGATAAGAGGTGTGGAACAGCAGTTTTTCAAAATGGACGAGCGTCGGGTTGTTAATCCAGAACGGGTTTGCCGCCTTGGATACGAGTTCCTCGTTCGGCTTGAACGCGGTCATCCCCATCCAGTAGAAAGGGAACAGCAGTACGAACAGGAAGGCGAGCAGGGGGAGGTAGACCGTGACCCAGCGTCGCAGGCGCGAGTCGAGATAGGCCATTCCGGCGGAGTCTTGGGTTTCGTTTTGGTTCACGGGTTTTCCTGCGTTTCTATTTATCGGTTCCGCCCTGCTGCCAGGCGCGGCGCTGCAGGCCGAAGTAGCTGAACATGATTGCGGCGAGCAGGAATGGCACCATCGCGGTGGCGAGCGCCGCACCTTCGCCTAGCGCGCCGCCGGAAATGGCGCGCTGGAAGGAGAGCGTTGCCATGAGGTGGGTGGCGTTGAGCGGACCGCCACGGGTCAGCACGTAGATCAGCTGGAAGTCGGTGAAGGTGAACAGCACCGAGAAGGTCATCACTACTGCGATGATGGGCGTGAGCATGGGTAGCGTGACGTGCCGGAATTTCTGCCATTCTGTGGCGCCATCGAGTGAGGCGGCTTCGTACAGGGAGGGCGACACGGTCTGCAGTCCGGCCAGCAGCGTGATGGCGACAAAGGGCACGCCGCGCCAGACGTTGGCGGCGATGGTGGCAAGGCGTGCCATCCAGGGATCGCCGAGGAAGTCGATGTACTGGTTTATGAGGCCCATCTTCATGAACGCCCAAGAGATGACCGAGAATTGCGAGTCATAAAGCCACCAGAACGCGAGCGCCGACAGGGCGGTCGGGACAATGAAGGGCAGCAGCACGATGGCACGCAGGAAGGCCTTGACCGGCAGGTCCTTGTTAAGGAGCAACGCGAGCCACAGGCCGAGCGCGAACTTCATGATGCTCGCGACGACAGTGTAGAACAAGGTATTGAAGAGCGACAGGCGCGCGACACTGTCGCCGAACAGGAATTCGAAATTCTCCGTGCCCACCCACTCGCCGGCGCGCCCGACCTTGGCGTCGGTAAAGCCCAGCCAGGTGCCCAGACCGAGCGGGTAGGTTAGGAAAACGAGCAACAGGAGGCCCGCGGGCAGCATGAATAGCAACCCGAGGACGTTCCTGTTGTTAAGCCAGCGACTCACTCGATAGATCCTGCTTACACCTTGTAGTAGCGCTCGGCGCGTTTTTGCGCGCGCTCTGCGGCTTCCTTCGGTGTCTTCGCACCGCTGATAGCTTCGGCCACCATGTTGACAACAATGAAGTCTGCTGATGCACCCGCAGAGGCGTAGCCGAGCTTGCCGGCATAGCCCGCAGGACGCAGATTTTTCACGGCGTCGCGGTATGGCGTGTTTTTCACGTCAGATGTCCAGATCGCGGCTTTCGTGTAGTCGGCGAGCGGCGGGGCAATGTAGCCGCCCGCAGCCGTCATCCAGGACTCGAACTGCTCTTTCTCCATCATGAAGCGCAGGAACTCCTTGGCCGCCTTCGGGTACTTGGTGTGCTTCATGATCATCTGGTTGAAGAACAGGTGGGACTCGGTGGCCACGCCCACGGGGCCTATGGGGTAGGGGGCGTGCTGGATGTCGGCCTGCAGTTCCTTGATCTTCGGGTCCGTGGCGTTCTTCGCCGCGTAGTAGATCGAGATGCCGTTGTTGGTGACCGAAATCTGGCCGTCAAGGAAGGCCTTGTTGTTGTTCGGGTCGAGCCAGGACAGCGTGCCCGGGATGAAGGTGGCGTAAAGTTCCTTGCCGTACTCGAGCGCCTTCAGTGTTTCCGGGCTGTCGATCACGACCTGGTTCTTCTCGTTGACAAGCTTGCCGCCGAAGGCCCAGATCAGCCAGTTGCACCAAAGGCCGTCGCCGGTCGCGTTGCCCAGGGCAAAGCCGCCGGGCGTGCCCTTGGCGTGTAGCGCCTTCATCATTTTCAGGAAGTCGTCCGTGGTCTTCGGGAAGCTGGTGACGCCGGCTGCTTTGAGCATGCTCTCGCGGTAGACCATCATCGCGCCGGCTGAGCCGAGCGGGATGGCGATCCACTTCTTGCCGTCGGGGCGGTTGAATGCCTGTGCGGCGGGGAACCAGCCGCCGTATTTCTTGCCCAGGTATTCGCCCAGGTCGGTTACGTCGAGCAGTTTATCGGGGTAGAGGTTGGCGTCGTCGTTGGTCGACAGGATGATGTCCGGGCCCGCGCCGGTGTTGGCAGAGACTGCAGCCTTGGGACGCACGTCTTCCCAGCCCTCGTTGTCGACACGCACCTCGACGCCGTATTTCTGGCTGAAGGCGGCGACGTTCTTCATGTACTGGTCGATGTCGCCCTGCACGAAGCGGCTCCAGCGCAGTACGCGTAGTTTCGCGCCCTTCTCGGGCTGGCCGGTCCACTGCTGGGCCTGCGCCTCCTTCATCAAGGCCACCGGAGCGGCTGCCCCTGCGGCGATACCGACGGTGGTTTTCAGAAAGTCCCTGCGTTTCATCATGCTCATGTTTTCCTCCTTTGGTGATTTAAGTTCTCAGGCGAGCCTTGCCCCGCTCGCGGGGTCGAAAAGGAACGTCAGTTGCGGAGCCAAGCGGATCGTTTCGCCGGGATGGAACTCATGACGCTCGCGCACGACGGCGGTGATGTCGACGCCAGCAAGCTTGCAAAAGATCTGGGTGTCGGCGCCGGTGGGTTCGACCACCACAACTTCCACCGGCAGGCCGCTTGCCGACACCGCGAGGTGCTCCGGACGCACGCCGACGATGACGTCGCGGCCGGCTTCGACCTTCACTCCGGCGTTCAGCCGGATATCATGCCCTTGTGCAACCGAAATGCTGCCGTTCCCGGTCGCCTTTCCGGGAACAAAGTTCATTGCCGGCGAGCCGATGAAACCGGCGACGAACAGGTTGGCCGGGTTGTCGTAAAGGGCCAGCGGCGAGCCGATCTGTTCGACCTTGCCCGCGTTCATAACCACGATCCTGTCGGCCATGGTCATTGCCTCGATCTGGTCGTGCGTGACATAAACCGAAGTTGTTTTGAGCCGCTGGTGCAGTGCCTTGATCTCGGTGCGCATCGATACGCGCAGCTTGGCATCCAGGTTGGAGAGCGGTTCATCGAACAGGAACACCTGGGGCTTCCTGACGATGGCGCGGCCCATGGCCACGCGCTGGCGCTGGCCGCCCGAGAGCTGGCGCGGATAGCGCTCAAGGTAATCGGTCAGCCCGAGAATGCCCGCAGCCTCGGCCACGCGCTGCTGCATCTGTTCTTTCGGCGTGCGTGCGAGCTTCAGGCTGAATGCCATGTTGTCGCGCACGGTCATGTGCGGATACAGTGCATAGTTCTGGAACACCATGGCAATGTCGCGCTCCTTCGGTGCGACATTGTTCACCACGCGCTCGCCGATCAGAATCTCGCCGGCGGATATTTCTTCCAGTCCGGCGATCATGCGCAGCAGCGTCGACTTGCCGCATCCGGAAGGACCGACGAGGACGCAGAATTCTCCGTCCTCAATGAGGATATCGACGCCATGCACCACCGGCGTGCTGCCAAAGGACTTGCGTACATCTCTGAGCGTGACTGTGGCCATGCTAGTTTTCCGCACTCCATTCCTTGATGTAGCGTTGGTGGGTCTTTTTCATGTGCTGGCGCATTGCGGCCCTTGCGCCGCGCGCATCGCGTTTGACGATTGCGTTGACTATGGATTGATGCTCGCGCATGGTTTCAGCGGCCATTCGGGGATATTCGAGCTTGCGCTCGAGGCTGCGGTATAGCGGGCCGATGCGCTGGTCCCACAGCGTTTGCACAACGAGCACCAGAGCGCTGTTGCCGCTTGCCTCTGCGATGCGCACATGGAAAAGCCGGTCGGCATCGAGCGGGTTGTGGTGTTTTTTGCTCTCCGCCAGCATGCCGGCGTGGGCGCCGCGGATGGCGCGCATCTGCAGGGTGCTGGCGTTTTTTGCCGCGAGCGCGGCGCACTCCCCTTCTATCAGCCCGCGGGCGCTGATGACCTCGAACGGGCCGGTGGGGTCATTCAGGGGTTCGTGCCCGCCGCGCTCGCCCGGTTGCGTCACATAGATGCCCGAACCAACACGTACATCGAGCATGCCCTCGACTTCAAGAGCGATCAGCGCTTCGCGCACCGACGGTCTTGACACGCCAAGCTGCTTTGCCAAAGTGCGCTCGGGCGGCAGGCGTGAGCCGGGGGCGTATTCTCCGCCGACGATGAGCGCGTGAATCTGGTCGGCGATCTGCCGGTACAGGCGGCGTGTCTCTACGGTTTGCAGCGGCATAGTCTTGGAATTCTTATGGGCTGTCTGCGAGGGGTGGACGTTAGCTTAACGAGCGCGTTACACTTTGGTCAAGTGGTCAGACCAATTTGAAATTGTAATGCGCATCGGATGTTGCGGCGCACCACAAATACCCTGCGTAAATCGCGTGTGTGTTCGCGTCTGTGTTCACGTTTGTTCGTGTTCGTTGTTCGTGTTTGTGTGATTTGTTGGTCCGGTCTGGTTTGTACAAAAAACATCGAGAAACATCAACATTGAAAGGGGATGGGATGAGCGGCAGGCTGGAAGGGAAGATTGCATTCATTACGGCGGCGGCGCAGGGTATGGGACGTGCGGCTGCGGTGGCGTTCGCCAAGGAGGGCGCCAGCGTTTGGGCGACTGATGTGAACGCGAAATTGCTGGCCGAGTTGGAAGGCGTGCCCGGGATAAAGACACGGCAGCTTGATGTAACCGATGAGGCAGCGATCGCGCGCATCGCGGCCGAGGTTGGTGCTGTGGACGTGCTGTTTAACTGCGCCGGTTGGGTTGCGCATGGCAGCGCCCTTGATTGCACGCCGGAGGACTGGGACAAAAGTTTTGATATCAACGTGCGAGCGATGTTTTTCACCACCCGCGCATTCTTGCCTGGGATGCTGAAGAAGAACAAGGGCAGCATCATCAATATGTCGTCGATTGCATCGAGCATAAAGGGGCTGCCCAACCGCCTTGCTTATGGCGCGAGCAAGGCGGCGGTCATCGGGCTGACCAAGGCGATTGCCGCCGATTATGTCAAACAGGGAGTGCGTTGCAACGCAGTGTGTCCGGGCACCATCGCAACGCCTTCGCTTGAGGGGCGGATCAACGCGTTTGCCGATCCTGTCCAGGCGCGCAAGGATTTCATTGAGCGCCAGCCAATGGGGCGTTTGGGTACGGTCGAGGATATGGTGCCTATATTCATCTATCTGGCCTCGGACGAATCGTTGTTTGCCACCGGGGGGGCCTTTTCCGTCGACGGTGGAATGACGATCTAAAAGGCGGCGCAGCCGGCTTTTATCGGTATGGCGGGATACGGCATTGCTGTTGCGCGGGCTTATCTTAAAACATTCTTTTTATACAGTAACTTGCGTTGAGCGGGCACGATTTGTGAGCGATTTAGCTACAGATTCCGGGGCGCGATTGCTATAATCCTTCGCTGTCCGTGGGAGCAGAAAATTCGGAGAAAAATATGAAATTGTGTCGCTATGGCAAGAGTGGATTCGAAAAACCAGGCATGATCGATGCGCAGGGACAGTTGCGTGACTTGTCCCATGTGTTGCCCAATATTGACCAGGCAACGCTGTCGCCGGCGGGTCTGGCCAAGCTGAAAAAGATCAAGCCCGAGACCCTGCCGCTGGTAAAAGGCGAGCCGCGCCTTGGTGTGCCCTACACCGGCATTTCGAAATTTGTCGCGATCGGCTTGAACTATTCGGACCATGCCAAGGAAGCCGGTATGCCGATCCCGTCGGAGCCGGTGGTGTTCATGAAGGCGACCACCTGCATTTCCGGCCCTAACGACGACATCATCCAGCCGCGCAACTCCGCCAAGCTCGACTGGGAGGTCGAATTGGCTATCGTCATCGGCACCAAGGCGCAATATGTGTCCGAGGAAAAGGCGCTCAACCATGTCGCCGGATACTGCATCGTCAATGACGTTTCGGAGCGCGCATTCCAGCTTGTTACCAGCCAGTGGGACAAGGGCAAGAGCAATGACAGTTTTGGTCCGATCGGCCCCTGGCTGGTGACGACCGATGAGATAACCGATCCGCAGTCGCTCGAAATGTGGTTGGACGTGAACGACCAGCGCATGCAGACGGGCAACACGCGCACGATGATTTTCAACTGCGCGAAAATTGTTTCGCACGTCTCGAATTACATGACCTTGCTGCCCGGCGACATCATCACCACCGGCACCCCCCCCGGCGTTGGACTGGGCATCAAGCCCGAGCCCAAGTTTCTCAAGCCCGGCGATATCGTTACCCTCGGTGTCCAGGGGCTCGGCGAACAGCGCCAGAAGGTCGTGCCAGCGAAATAATTTTTCGCCGTTTGTCAGGTCAAAGGGGCAGGCCGAAAGGCGCTGCCCTTTTTATTTTTATGCATGGCGACGCACACTCGCCGGGAGACTGGAAGCTTAAGTTATGAGGGTCATTGTGCTGGGTGCCGGGGTTGTCGGTGTTGCGAGCGCCTGGTATCTCGCGGCGGCCGGCCATAAGGTTTCGGTGCTTGAGCGTCAGCCCGGGGCGGGGATGGAGACGAGCTTCGCCAATGGCGGCCAGATATCGGTGAGTCATGCAGAACCCTGGGCCAATCCCAGCGCGCCGCTAAAGCTTATGCAGTGGTTGGGGCGTGAGGATGCGCCGCTGCTGTTTCGTCCGCGCGCCGATATTGCACAATGGCTGTGGGGCGCGCGTTTCTTGCTGGAGTGCCTGCCTTGGCGCAGCCGCTCAAATACCCGGCAGGCCTTCGCACTCGCCCTTTACAGCCGCGAGCGCCTTCAGCAATTGCGCCTCGAGACAGGAATAGCCTACGGGCAGAATACCCGGGGTATTTTGCATTTTTACACCGAGCCGCGACTGTTTGAGCGCGCGCGCCATGAGGCCGCTTTGCTGAACGGAATGGGTCTCGAGGCTCGTTTGCTTGCTCCGGATGAATGCGTTGCCATCGAGCCGGCGCTGGCGCATACGCGCGCGCGTCTGTATGGCGGCATGTATGCCGCATCAGACGAATCCGGCGACGCTTTCGCTTTTACCCAATCGCTGGCGGCGATGGCGGCTGCGCGCGGGGTGGACTTTCACTGGAATTGCAGCATTGAGCGGCTGATTGCGGAGGACGGAAAAATTGCCGGTGTGCAGGTGCTTGTTGGGGGCGGGCGGAAAATTTTTGACGCCGACGCCTACGTACTGGCGCTGGGCAGCTATTCGCCCAGGTTGGCCTCGCCGCTCGGCCTTTCCCTTCCTGTCTATCCGGTGAAGGGGTATTCGGTCACGCTGCCGCTCGCCGAAGGCGATGTGGCGCCGCGACTCAGCCTGACCGATCACGAACGAAAAATCGTCTTTTCGCGACTGGGAGACCGGCTGCGGGTGGCCGGAACAGCGGAGCTCAACGGCTACAATACCGATATCAGCAGGGTGCGTTGCGAGGCGCTGATCAAGCGCTCCCAGGAGCTGTTTCCGCAAGCCGGGCGTGCCGACGAGGCGCAGTGCTGGGCAGGGTTGAGGCCGGCAACGCCCTCGAACCGACCGCTAATCGGCCGCACCCGTTTTGACAACCTGTTTCTGAACACCGGGCACGGCACCCTTGGCTGGACCATGGCGTGCGGGTCTGGGCACGCGCTGGCCGATATCATCAGCGGTCGTCAGCCACAGCTAGGTTTCGGCTTTTGCTAAAGCCTGTTGCTGCCACCAGGTTGCTGCCACCAAAGCGGGTGGTGGCGGCGCGCTAAAATAGCGCGGACGCCGCAAGGGGTACGGCGCTTACTTGCCGCCTGCCGCCCGTTGTTTGCCAACCAAGGTGGGCGATGTGCGCTGCCCCACGGTGAGGTCGCGAACGAAATTTGGCAGGGCGAACACGGCGTGGTGTGTTGCCCCGTTGTAGTACTGCAGTTGGTCGATTCCGCGGCGCAGGATGCGCTTGTCAATTTCTGCGCCGGCAACGGCGGTCGGGTCCAGCGTGTCGGAGCACACAGCCATTGACCAGAGCGTGCCATAAAGCGGAATAAACATCACACAGGGCTTTACGATGGCGAACTCGGCGGCAAGGCGTCGGTAAATGTCGCGCACATGCTCGGGACGCGATACGGGTGAGCCCATGTGCAGGGTGAGCACGCCACCGGGCGCCAGAACGCGCTTGCAGTCGGCAAAAAACGCCGCTTCGTACAGGGCCGCCGCCGGACCTATGGGGTCGGGCAGGTCGAGTACGATGAGATCGTATTTTTGCCGTGTCCGGGTGACGAATTTCAGGCCGTCGTCGATGATGACGTGCAACTTGGGATTGTCGAATACACCGTTATGGACTTTTTGCAGATGTTCTTTGGCGATATCGACGACTTTTTCGTCGAGTTCGACCATCGTCACCTGTTCGATTGAAGGGTGCTTAAGTGCCTCTTCGCTGGATCCGCCGTCGCCGCCGCCGATGATCAGCACGGTCTTGGGCGCATCGTGCGTGGTGAGCGCGGGGTGGATAAGGTTTTCGTGGTAATAGAATTCGTCCCGCTCGGATGTCATGAAGCAGTCGTCGAGGCGGAACAGCTTGCCGAATTGCGGTGTGTCGTGAACTTCCAGGTGTTGGAATGCCGTACGGCTGTCGGCGATACGGCCAGAGGATCGCAGAAAGAAGCCGTAATCCTTGTTCAGCCACTCGTACAGGAACTGCTCGTCGCGCGGAACGTCATGGCGGACGTAATCGCCGGGCGCGTACAAGGTCATGAACGCATCCAGCACGGCACGCGCTTTTGCGCCGTTGTCCTGGGTGTAATTACAGACGTAAACGTCGAGGGTGACGCTGTTGAGTTCGGGCCAGGTGTGGATGGCGAGATGCGACTCGGCGAGGACGACCGCTCCGGTAACGCCGCCACCCTCAAACTGGTGGAACAGGTCTCCGACTACGGTCAGACCCGATTCGATGACCGTGTCGAGGCAAAACTGACGCAGCAGCGCCGAGTCAGTGAGGAACCGCGCATCCCCTTCGCAGCGGTACAGGTTGGCGACAAGATGGAGACCCTTCAATTTGCATAAATCCCCGTAATGTTGGCGAGCCCGTGTTGCTGCGAATCTTTTCGATTCTGTATTTGTGCCGGCTCTACGACTGAGATGCGAACATCTCCCGCTTCATTTCTTCAACCACCGCGTCGATCAGATTTCGAGCGATGCTTATTTTAGCAGGTAGTCGTGGTAAAGAGGAGATATTGAACCATTCTGCGGCGACGATCTCAACGCCATCGATGGCGATTTCACCGCTTTCGTGGTCGGCGACGAAAGCGATCATTAGCGAGTGTGGGAAGGGCCAGGGCTGGCTGGCGAAATAGCGGGGCTTGCCGATCCGGATGCCGACCTCTTCGAATACCTCGCGTGCGAGGCATTGCTCCAGTGTTTCGCCTGGCTCGACAAAACCGGCAAGCGCGCTGTACATGCCTTCGGGAAAACGCGGTGAGCGCGCCAGCAGGATGCTGCCGCCGCGCCTGATGAGTGCCATGACAGCGGGGGCGATGCGCGGATAAAAAGTCAGCTGGCAGGCGGGGCACTGGCGCGAGCGCTCGTCGGTGCGCATGAGCGTCGGCGTGCCGCAGCAGCCGCAATACTGATGGGTGCGATCCCAGTCGACAATCTGCAGGGCGCGTCCGGCGAGGGCGAAGCAGGCGTCGTCGATCTGCCCGAACAGGGCGCGCAGTCCGCTGAACGCCCAGCCCGCAGGCGCCGCGGCTTCGGCCTGCACCTCGCAGGAAAAGCAGTGCTTGTCGCCCAGAAGGCCAAGGTATTGGCTGCGCAGCAGTTCAAGACCCAGCGCTTGCGGTTCTGCCGGCAGCGTGAAATGCGCCTCGGCCACGAGCAGTTCCGAGTTGCGAAAGACAAACCATTGCACCTTGTCCGAAAGCTGTTCCGGCGCGCAAATGCCCGCCACATAGGCTTGTGGTGCTGAGAAGGGCATCATGGTGGTTTGCCGCCGGTCGCGCGGGCGGGTCAGGTTTTCCGGAAACGCCTGATCAGGCTGGAAGTGTCCCAGCGGTTGCCGCCAAGCTTTTGCACTTCGCCATAGAACCGGTCCACTTGCTCCGTAACCGGCAGGGGCGCGCCGATCTCTTTCGCCTGTTCCATGGCGATGCGCAGGTCCTTGCGCATCCAGTCGACGGCGAAACCGAATTCGAATTTGTCATCAACCATGGTCTTGCCGCGGTTCTCCATTTGCCACGACTGCGCGGCACCCTTGGAGATGACATCGATCAGCAGCTTGGCGTCGAGCCCGGCTTTTTGCGCGAAGTTGATGCCCTCCGACAGGGCCTGCACCAGCCCGGCGATGCAGATCTGGTTCACCATTTTGGCAAGCTGCCCTGATCCGGAGGCGCCCATCAGCGTCACCGCCTTGGAGAAATGCATCATCACCGGCATGGCAATCTCGAACGCCGCGGCGTCGCCGCCCACCATGACTGTCAGCGCGCCGTTTTCCGCGCCAGCCTGGCCGCCCGAGACCGGTGCGTCCAGGAATTGGAAGCCGCGCTGCTTAGCTTCGGCGGACAATTCGCGCGCGATCTTGGCCGAGGCGGTGGTGTGATCGACAATGATGGCCCCCTTGCCGGCGCCGCTGAACACGCCGTTCGTGCCCAACATGACTTCGCGCAGGTCAGGATCGTCACCGACGCAGCAAAAAATAATTTCAGCGCCCTTGGACGCCTCAGCTGGCGTGGCGACGGCTTTCCCACCGAATTTGGTCACCCAGGCATCGGCCTTGGCGCGGGTGCGGTTGAAGACAGTGACTTCGTGCCCGCCCTTGGCGACCAGGTGCCCGGCCATGGGAAAGCCCATTACGCCCAGTCCGATAAATGCCAGTTTTGCCATCTTGTTCTCCTTGCGTGGGAATGCAGTACGGGTGCGGGGTGGTGTTCTGGCCCGATAGCCAAAGCCCCTCAATTGACCGATAATTATAAGTTGAGCCGCATGACATAACGAATAAATTTCCCCGCGCCATCCACCGCAAACTCTTGTAAGCGTCCGCACCCTGCCATCATGACCAATCCTGCTGTTGCGCCCGGCGTTGCGGGCAAAGATCTCGCCAACGCCATTCGCGCCCTGGCCATGGACGCCGTCCAGGCGGCCAATTCCGGCCATCCGGGCATGCCCATGGGCATGGCTGACATCGCCGTCGCGCTGTGGAACCGCCACCTTAGCCACAACCCGGCCAACCCGGCCTGGGCTGACCGCGATCGTTTCGTGCTTTCGAACGGGCACGGATCGATGCTCATTTATTCCTTGCTGCATCTGACCGGTTATGACTTGCCGATGTCCGAGTTGCGCAACTTTCGCAAGCTGCACTCCAAAACGCCGGGACACCCCGAGTATGGCGTCACGCCGGGCGTGGAGACGACCACCGGCCCGCTTGGGCAGGGCGTCGCCAACGCCGTGGGCATGGCGCTGGCGGAAAAGCTGCTCGCCGCAGAATTCAACAAGCCGGGCCTCGAACTGGTCAATCACTTCACTTACTGCTTCCTCGGTGACGGCTGCATGATGGAAGGAATTTCCCATGAGGCCTGCTCGCTCGCCGGAACGCTGGCACTGGGCAAATTGATTGCGTTATACGACGACAATGGCATCTCCATTGACGGCCAGGTCGCCGGCTGGTTTACCGACGACACGCCGAAGCGTTTCGAGGCCTACGGCTGGCAGGTTATCCGGAATGTCGACGGCCATGATATCGACGCCGTCGACGCAGCGATCAAGAAGGCCAGGCGTGAGAAAAACCGCCCGACCCTGATCTGCTGCAAGACCGTGATAGGCAAGGGCTCGCCCAAGCGTGCGGGCACGGCCAAGGCGCACGGCGAGGCACTGGGGCCGGACGAGGTCGCCGCCACGCGCGCCGCCATAGGCTGGAACCACCCGCCGTTTGAAATTCCGCAGGCGGTCTATGACGCATGGGATGGCCGTGCGGAGGGGGCCAGGCTGGAAAAGAAATGGCAGCGTGTCGCGCGTGCCTATGCCAAGGCGCATCCGGCTGAGGCGGCCGAATACAAACGGCGCATCGCCGGCGACTTGCCGCAAGCCTGGCCGGCTGCCGCCGCCGCACTGATTGAGCAGACGAATGTGAAAGCGGAAACACTGGCCACGCGCAAGGCCTCGCAAAACGCCATCGGCGCGCTGGCGCGGGTATTGCCCGAAATGATCGGTGGCGCCGCAGACCTGACCGGCAGCGTATTCACCAACTGGCCTGAAGCGGTGGTGGTGAAGCCGTCGTCGGGCGGTAATTTCATCAACTACGGCGTGCGCGAATTTGCCATGGCGGCCATTGCCAACGGCCTCACCCTGCACGGTGGTTACCTGCCGCAGGCGGGAACCTTCCTGACGTTTGCCGACTATTCGCGCAATGCGCTGCGCATGGCGGCGCTGATGAAAATTCGCAACATTTTTGTTTTCACGCATGACTCCATCGGCCTTGGCGAAGACGGTCCCACCCACCAGTCGGTCGAGCAGGCCGCCAGTCTTCGCCTCATTCCCGGCATGGACGTGTGGCGTCCCTGCGACACGGTGGAGACCGCGGTTGCCTGGGTGGCTGCGGCCGAGCGCAAGGACGGCCCGAGCTGCCTGCTATTCACGCGCCAGAACGTGCCCTTCCAGAGGCGCGACGCCGCGGCCATCGCCAACATCCGGCGCGGCGGCTATGTGCTTGCCGACGCGGCCTCGCCACGGGCGGTGATCATAGGCACCGGTTCCGAGCTGCAACTGGCGATGATGGCAAAGGACAGGTTGGCAGAGGAGGGCATCGCCGTGCGCGTTGTGTCCATGCCCTCCACCAGCCTGTTCGACCGGCAGGATGCGGGCTATCGGGGCGATGTCCTGCCGCGCGGCCTACCGCGTGTTTCTGTTGAAGCGGGCGTCACCGAAGGTTGGTACAAATATGTTGGTCTTGACGGGGTTGCCATAGGCCTTGACCGCTTCGGCGAATCGGCGCCCGGCGGCGAGTTATTCAAGCATTTCGGGTTTACCACTGAAAATGTGGTCCGGGCTGTGAAGGCCGTGCTGCAAGGCTGAGCGCGGTTAATTTGGATCAAGCCGCATGCCCCCGCGTCCCGGATCGTCATTCCGGGAAGCGATGAACGCGCCGGCATGGGTTTGAGTAGTTTTTTTGTCTCAATTTTGAACAAGTTCCTAGGAGCAAGAGCATGACCATCCGCATCGCCATCAACGGCTACGGCCGCATCGGCCGCAACATCCTGCGCGCACATTATGAAAGCGGCAAAAAACACGACATCCAGATTGTCGCGATCAACGACCTTGGCGATGCCAAGACCAATGCCCACCTGACGCGTTTCGACACTGCGCACGGCAAGTTTCCCGGGACGGTCACGGTGGAAGGTGACACCATGATCGTCAATGGCGACCGCATCCAGGTTTGCGCCAAGCGCAACCCGGCAGAATTGCCTTGGAAGGAACTCAAGGTTGATGTGGTGCTCGAGTGCACCGGTTTTTTCACCACCAAGGAAAAGGCCTCGGCGCATATCGCCGCAGGCGCGAAAAAAGTCATCATCTCGGCCCCCGGCGGCAAGGATGTTGACGCCACCGTGGTGTTCGGCGTCAACCACAAGGTGCTGAAGGCCTCTGACACGGTGATCTCCAACGCATCGTGCACCACCAACTGCCTCGCGCCGCTGGTCAAGCCGCTGCACGAAAAAATCGGCGTGGTGAGCGGGTTGATGACCACCGTGCATGCCTACACCAACGACCAGGTGCTGACCGACGTTTTCCATGAGGACCTGCGCCGGGCACGTTCGGCCAGCATGAACATGATCCCGACCAAGACCGGCGCCGCCGCCGCGGTTGGACTGGTGCTGCCGGAACTAAACGGCAAGCTCGACGGCTACGCCATGCGTGTGCCCACCATCAACGTGTCCATCGTCGACCTGACCTTCACCGCCAAACGCGCCACCAGTGTCGATGAAGTCAACGCCATCATGAAAGCCGCGTCCGAGGGCGAGTTGAAGGGCATTCTCAACTACAACACCGAGCCGCTGGTGTCGAGCGACTTCAATCATGACCCGGCCTCCTCCACCTTTGATGCCTCGCTGACCAAGGTGGCCGAGGGCACGCTGGTGAAGGTCTGTTCCTGGTACGACAACGAGTGGGGTTTTTCCAACCGCATGCTCGACACTACGCTGGCGCTGGTCAAAGCAAAGTAAGGGGCGGGTCGTCATGCATGTGTTGAAAATGGCCGACTTGCTCCCCAAGCTTGCCGGAAAGCGCGTGTTCATACGCGCCGACCTCAACGTTCCGCAGGACGAGGCCGGTTGCATCACCGACGACACGCGCATTCGCGCGTCGTTGCCGGCGATGCGCATGGCACTGGATGCGAATGCCGCCGTGATGGTGACATCCCACCTGGGCCGTCCCACCGAGGGCGAACTCAAGCCCGAAGATTCGCTTGCCCCGGTGGCCAAACGGCTGTCCGAGTTGCTCGGCCGGCCCGTGCCTTTGCTGCATGACTGGCTGGACGGCGTAGCGGTCAAGCCGGGCGAACTGGTGCTGCTGGAAAACTGCCGTTGTAACAAGGGCGAAAAAAAGAACGACGAGGCGCTGGCTAAAAAAATGGCTGCGTTGTGCGATGTTTTCGTCAACGATGCTTTCGGCACCGCGCATCGGGCCGAGGCCACCACCCACGGCATCGCGAAGTTCGCCGCCCTTGCCTGTGCCGGCCCGCTGATGGGCGCCGAGATCGACGCTCTAACCAAGGCTTTGCTCAGCCCCAAGCGGCCCCTGGTGGCCATCGTCGCCGGCTCCAAGGTCTCATCCAAGCTGAGCATACTCGCGGCGCTGGCCGAAAAGGTCGATCAGCTTATCGTCGGTGGCGGCATCGCCAACACATTCATCCTGGCCGCTGGCGGCAAGATCGGCAAGTCGCTGGCCGAGGCCGACCTGGTCGAAGAGGCGGGAAAAATCAGGCGTATCCTCGAAGCAAAGGGCGGTGCAGTGCCGGTTCCGGTTGATGTTGTTTGCGCCAAGGCATTTTCGGCCGCAGCCAAGGCGATCACCAAGCCCACCACCGCAGTTGAGGCCGATGACCTGATTCTCGACATCGGCCCCGAGTCGGCGAAACAGCTGGCGCAGTTGATTGCGAAGGCGGGCACCGTGGTCTGGAACGGCCCGGTGGGCGTATTTGAATTCGAGGCTTTTGGCGGCGGCACCAAGGCCATCGCTGAAGCCATCGCAGGCTCAAGCGCGTTTTCCATAGCCGGTGGCGGTGACACGCTCGCCGCAATCGCCAAGTACGGTGTTGCCGACAAAATCTCCTATATCTCCACCGGCGGCGGCGCTTTTCTGGAGTTTCTCGAAGGTAAGACGCTGCCGGCGATTAAGATACTCGAAGAGCGGGCTGCAGCGCCGCGTTGAAGCGGTTTTCTGGCAAGAATGGCTGGAAAGCTTTTCCTGGTGCGGGTTTCCAGGCATTGAGGTTTAAAAAACAGGACGCCAACCATGCAACGCAGCACCAAAATAGTCGCAACGCTGGGGCCTTCATCCAGCGACCCTGAGGTTCTCGAGCGCATGTTCCTCGCCGGGGTCGACGTCGTAAGATTGAACTTCTCGCATGGCACCGCCGAGGACCATATCAAGCGCGCCGCAATGGTGCGCGAAGTCAGTCGCAAGGTCGGACGCACCGTCGGCATCATGGCCGACCTGCAAGGGCCGAAAATCCGCGTCGGCAAGTTCAAGGACGGCAAGATCACGCTTAATCCGGGCGATGCGTTCATTCTCGATGCCGATTGCGAAATGGGCGACCAGGGTCGTGTCGGTCTGGATTACAAGGAACTGCCGCGCGATGTGAAAGCCGGCGACATGCTGTTGCTCGACGACGGGCGCATCGTGTTTCTCGTCACTGCGGTGAAGGGCAACCAGGTGCATTGCAAGGTGCGCCATGGCGGCGTGCTTTCCAACAACAAGGGCATCAACCGCCAGGGCGGCGGCCTCACGGCGCCGGCGCTCACCGCCAAGGACATGGAGGACGTGCGTACTGCGGCGCAACTCAAAGCCGATTACCTCGCCGTGTCGTTCCCGAAAACCAGCGCCGACATGTACATGGCGCGCCAGCTGCTGCTCGCAGCGGGCGGCCATGCCATGCTCATCGCCAAGATCGAACGCGCCGAGGCGGTGACCGAGAAGGCGCTCGCCGACATCATGTCGGCCTCCGACGGCATCATGGTGGCGCGCGGCGACCTCGCCGTAGAAGTGGGCGATGCGTCGGTGCCGGCGCTGCAAAAACGCATGATCCGCATGGCGCGCGAGATGAACAAGCTGACCATCACCGCCACGCAGATGATGGAGTCGATGATCGACAGCCCCATCCCGACGCGAGCGGAGGTGTCGGACGTGGCCAACGCGGTGCTCGACGGCACTGACGCGGTGATGACCTCGGCGGAGACGGCGAGCGGGAAATACCCCGTGGAGACGATCGAGGCGATGAGCCGCATTTGCATCGAGGCGGAAAAATCGCAACCGGTGAGCCTCGACCAGGACTTCCTCAACCGCGTGTTCCAGCGCGTCGACCAGTCGATTGCCATGGCGGCGTTATTTACGGCTTTCCACCTCAAGGTCAAGGCCATCGCATCGCTGACCGAATCGGGTTCGACCGCGCTTTGGATGTCGCGCCTGAACTGCGGTGTGCCGATTTACGCGCTTACCGCGCAGACCACGACGCGCTATCGCTGCAGCCTGTTCCGCGACACCTATCCCTTGGTGGTCAAATACGTGGGCGAAGACCGCGAGGAATTGCTGGCCGAGGCCGAGCGCGTGCTGGTCGAAAACGGTGTGGTGCAGGAGGGGGACCTGATCGTGTTGACCATAGGTGAGCCGATAGGCAAATCTGGCGGCACCAACACCATGAAAATCGTTCGTGTGGGCGATCAAGCCAAGCGATAACCGCGGTTGTCGTACCTCTGCTTGGGCCGCCGGTCCGGCCGCCTTGCATATTATTAACAGGATAGTTAATAATGCCGCAAACCCTCCGTTCGAGAGGGACGCCCAACCAGAATCGAATCGAGGAGGAGACACCGTGAAATCCCTGCACACCCTGCGCGTCAACGCGGCGCTTGCCGCATTTGCGACTCTTGCGCTTACCGCGGCACCCGGCGCGTTCGCGCAATGGAAACCGACCAAGCCAATCAACGTGATCGTTCCTTGGGCGGCCGGCGGCGCCACCGACCAGATGATTCGTGTCACTGCGGGTGAGCTGGAAAAGGCGCTGGGCCAGAAAATCATCGTCCTCAATCAGCCTGGTGCATCCGGTTCCATTGGCACCAAGAACGCTCTGGAAGCGCCCAAGGACGGTTACACCTGGACTTCGGGTGCGCCCAAAGACCTCGGATCCTACAAGATACTCGGCATGGTCGACACCACGGTGCAGGACTGGCACCTGTACCTGAACCTCGCCCTGCCCACCATCGTCAGCGTGTCGGCCAATTCGCCGCACAAAGACATGAAGTCGCTGCTTGATGCGATGAAGGCGCGCCCCGGCCAAGTGTCGGTAGCGACTGCGGGCGTAAACTCCAGCGGCCATACCGCGATGGAGCAGATCGTTGCCGCCACCGGCGTGAAATACAAGCACGTCACCTATGACGGCGGCAATCCGGCGGTTATCGCCACTGTCGCCGGAGAGACGGAGGTGACGACACAGCTCTCTTCGGAGCAGTCCGAGATGATCCGCGGCAAGCGCCTGCGTCCTCTTGCCGTTGTCGGCGACAAGCCAATCGATATAGAGGGCTACGGCACCATACCGCCTCTGTCCAATTTCATCCCCGGTTTTAAAATCCCGGTCAGCTACTTTGGCATTTTCGTGCCCAAGGGGGTGCCTGCAGAGGTCACGGCAACGCTGAATAAAATATGGACCGAGCAGGTCACCAAGTCGGATGCCATCAAGAAATACGCTACCGCGCGCGGCGCGATGATGGTTGTCACGTCCGGAGAAGAAGCGCAAAAAATTGCCTTCCCGGCGGTGCAGGATGCCGCTTGGCAAAAATTCAACGCCGGTCAGGCCAAGGTGTCGCCCGACACCGTCGGTATTCCCAAGCCCTGATTTTCAAGCGAAAGCTTTTCCGGCGAGGCTGTCCCAGATGATGGGCGTCTCGCCGCTCTCCCGACACTTAGTTTGGCATCTCTTGACGCATGATTGCTGAGGATATTGAAGACAAGGTATCGCCACGAGCCGATTTCATTTCGGCCCTGGTCTGGATGGTGTTTGGCTTGTCGGTGGTGACCGCATGCTGGCGCATGGACCGTCTGGAGGGGCAGGGCGCGACCCTCTACACCGTTCCCGGTCTGGTGCCGGGTATTCTCGGCGCTGTCATGTTCCTGCTCGGGATGCTTCTTGCATTACGCGCCGGTCGCGCCGGCGGGCACAGGCTTGGTGCAACGCCCTGGGTCATGACATCGGGCGGGCGTGCTGCGGCAATTCGCGTTGGCTGGGTGCTCGCAATGAGTCTTGTCTATGCCGCGGGCATGGTCGGTCACGGCGGCATTCCGTTCTGGCTGGCGACCTTTTTGTTTGTGTCCGTGTTCATCCTGTTGTTCGATTGGACGGAGCGCAGCGCGAAGGGCGAAACCGCCAAAGGCGCGGTGCTCGCGCTGGTGTATGGCGCGGGCACGGCCTTCCTGGTGACCTACGTCTTCCAGGAGGTTTTTCTGGTGCGTTTGCCCTAGCCCTAGCCGACGATTTAAGGAGACGCGACCCGTATGTTCAGCGGACTGATTGCCTTCGGCCACTCGATCTGGAGTTTTATCACGCCAGAGTCGCTGTTCTATGTTTTTTCGTCCACGTTGGTCGGTCTGATCATCGGTGCGCTGCCGGGGCTGACTGCCACCATGGGGCTCGCATTGATGACCACGCTGACGCTCAAGATGGAAGCGAGCCAGGCGCTGCTGGTACTCATCTGCACCTATGTCGGCGCCATTTACGGCGGCTCGCGTTCGGCCATCCTGCTCAACATTCCGGGCACGCCCGCATCTGCCGCGTCCTGCCTCGATGGTTATGCGCTCGCGCGCCAAGGCCATGCCGGACGCGCGATGGGCATTGCCACTTCCGGCTCGGTGCTGGGCACGCTAATAGGCATGTTTTTTCTCGCCTTGTTTACGCCGCTGCTTGGAGAGCTCGCGCTCAAGTTCGGCGCGTATGAATTTTTCTGGCTGACCGTGTTTGGTGTCGTCATCTCGGGCACGCTGACCGGCGATGATCCTCTCAAGGGCTGGATGGCGGGTTTCCTTGGCTTGTTTGTCGCCGGCATAGGCCAAGAATCTATTTATGCCTACGAGCGTTTCACCTTTGGCTATCGCGATCTCGCCGGCGGCATTCAGCTGGTGCCGGCGCTGGTTGGTGCGTTCGGTTTTGCCGAGCTGCTTTCGGTGATGAAAGCGCGCCAGCTGCCGGTCAAGATCAATCCCTTCGATACCGTCATTCCCAAGCTGGTCGATATCACGCGGCACTGGAGGACTATTCTGCGCTCCGGTTGTATCGGTACCTTTATCGGCATAGTTCCTGGCGTGGGCGAGGATGTCGCCGCCTGGTCCTCGTATGCCGCCGCGAAGCGTGCGAGCAAGGAGCCGGAACTGTTTGGCAAGGGCTCAATCGACGGCCTGATGGCGGCCGAGACGGGCGATAACGCCTGTGTGCCTGGCGCGGTCATTCCAGTGCTGACGCTGGCCATTCCCGGGTCGGCGCCCGCCGCGGTTTTGATGGCGGCGATGCTGATCCACGGCGTGCAACCGGGTCCGATGATCATGGTGCAGTCGCCGCAGTTTGTTTATGACGTGGTGGCAATGATGATGTTGGCCACCCTCGGCATCTTGTTCTACGGGCTGACCCTGACCAGGCTGATGATCCGTGTGCTGCAGGTGCCGCAGACCGTCATGGTGCCCATCATCCTGGTGCTGTGCGCCGTCGGCTCCTTCGCCATTGCCGGTCGGCTGTTCGACATCTGGGTCATGCTCGGATTTGGCATCCTGGGTTTCATACTCAGGCAACTGAACTACCCGATGGCGCCGCTGGTGCTTGGCATCGTTCTGGGCGACCTGCTGGAAAAAAGCCTGCGTCGCGGGTTGGTCCTCTCCGATGGGAATCTTGAGCCCTTTTTGATGCGGCCCATTGCGATGGTGATGTGGCTGTCCATTGTCATCATCATCGCCATGCGCTTTGAGTTTGTTCGCGCGCTGCCGGGCAAGTTCCGCGCGCTGGTGTTCTCAAAGTCATAGCGCAGGCCTTGCTGATGCGCGACTTCAGCGTCGATGAATGCCTGTTTGTTCCGGGCCGGTCGTGAGCGCACCGCGGACGCACATAGGCCTCATCGGCCTCGGATT
Source organism: Bordetella parapertussis (assembly GCA_945892985.1). Classification (GTDB taxonomy): domain Bacteria; phylum Pseudomonadota; class Gammaproteobacteria; order Burkholderiales; family SG8-39; genus CAITSH01. Next base: position 10,322 of record CAMDDU010000018.1, on the reverse strand, counting down.
GGTCGGCACCGCAGTGGCGCGCCGTCTCCTTGCGGCCGGTTTTGCCCTGACCGGGTATGACGCCGATCCATCGCGTGCCTCGCTGCTGGCGCCAATCGGCGTTGTGGCCGCCGATTCGCCGCTCGGGGTGGCGGCGTGCTGCGAGCGCGTGCTGCTTGCCGTTTACGACACGGCGGCGGTGGAGCAGGTGACCGAGGGTGAAGGTGGTCTTTTGGCGGCCGCTGTGCCGCCGCGGCTAGTCATCGATACCAGCACCGGCGATCCGGATCGCCTGCAGGCGCTTGGCCAGAGGCTCGCTGCGCGCGGCATCGGGTTTGTCGAAGCGCCGCTGGCCGGTTCAAGCGTCCAGATTGCCGCGGGCGAGGCGACGATGATTCTCGGCGGCGATGTTGCGGCCTTGCATGATGCGCATGATCTGTTGCGCGCCATCGCGGCCAAGCGCCATGTCGCCGGCGGCCCCGGCATGGGGGCGCGCGCCAAACTGGCGCTCAACCTTGTGCTCGGACTCAATCGCGCCACCCTGGCCGAGGGCCTGGTGTTTGCCGAAGGGCTGGGCTTGGAGGGCGCGGCGTTTCTTTCTTTGTTGCGCGACTCACCGGCTTATTCGGCTGCCATGGATGCGAAAGGTGAAATTATGCTCGAGGAGCGATTTTTCCCGCCGCAGGCGCGCCTGGCGCAGCATCGCAAGGACCTCGCACTGATACTGGCCGAGGCGCAGCGGTTCGGCCAGACGCTTCCCTTGGTTAGCGCCCACGCCGCGCTTCTCGATGCCGCCATCGCTGCGGGGGATGGCGATCTTGATAATGCGGCCGTGCTGCGCCAATTGCGTCGCATGCGCCGGGCATGAAGTACATTCCGGCATCGCGCCTGCGACTTGGCGATCTTGACTTTGACCATGCCCCACCCTAAGATGTTTTTAACTGTTTGGTTAATTAAAAAGAATCAATAACAACAAGCGCAACGCCATCATTGCCGGCACGCGAAGAAGTGAGGCGCCCTAACCAAAGCCTAAAGCCAAACGATGCGTGTAGCGCATTGACAATCTATTTTTCCGGAAAAAATATGAAACTCGATATCTTTACCCATATCTTCCCGCCCGCTTATTTCGACAAGCTCAACGAGGTGGTCAAGGACAAGGGGGCGTTGAGGCGCTGGTTCTCGATTTCTACGCTGCACGATATAGCGCAGCGGCTGGCCATGGTCGCCCGTCATGCCGATCGCCGGAGCGGTTTATGAAATTCTTGCAAGAGCATGCCTTGCAGGCGGGCGCCATCATCCGCGAAGCGAGCATCAAGGGCCAGGATTGAATGCGGCCAACCATGAAACGGATGACCCGGATGCGGTCATGAACGACCAAACGGGTAGCGCGGAGACGATACGGCTTCCGGTGGCCGGGCGCGCGCTTGAAACGTTTGGCTTGAGCATGCCGCGCAGTTTTCCGGGTAAGCCGGCGTGTGCTTTCAATCGCATCGCCTATTCAGCGGCGCATGTGGTGGCCGATCCGCTCGCCGCGAAAGATCCCTGGCTCGATGCCCCCATCGACTGGGACGCCACTATCGCCTACCGACGCCACTTGTGGTCTCTGGGCCTCGGGGTGGCTGAGGCCATGGACACGGCGCAGCGCGGCATGGGGCTTGACTGGCCGACCTCGCTGGAACTCATCCGCCGCTCCGTCGATGCCTCGCGCGATGTGCCCGGAGCCCTTCTTGCCAGCGGCGCGGGCACAGACCAGTTGGAGGCGAGTGCCGCGTGCTCCCTCGATGATGTGTTGCGTGCCTACGAGGAGCAGGTTGGGGCGATAGAAAAGCTTGGGGGAAAAATTATCCTGATGGCCAGCCGCGCCCTCGCGCGGGTGGCCAAGTCTCCCGCCGATTATGAAAAAATCTACGACCGCATCCTGTCGCAGGTCAGGCAGCCGGTGATTATTCACTGGCTGGGCGAGATGTTCGATCCGGCGCTGGCCGGATATTGGGGCTCCTCTGATCATGGCAAGGCGATGGATGTCGCGCTCGGTGTGATCAACGCGCATGCGTCCAAAGTCGAGGGCGTGAAGGTGTCCCTGCTAGCCAAGGACAAGGAAATCGCCATGCGCCGGCGCCTCGCCAGCGGGGTGCGCATGTACACCGGTGATGACTTCAATTACCCCGAGCTGATTGCAGGCGATCAGACTGGTGATGGGGTCGGCCACAGCGACGCGCTGCTTGGCATATTCGACGCCATTGCGCCTGCGGCCTCGGCGGCGCTGGGCGCACTTGCGGCCGGCAATGCTGCCGCCTTTCACGAAATACTTGCGCCGACCGTGCCGTTGTCGCGCCATATCTTTGGCGCACCGACGCGCTTTTATAAAACCGGCCTGGTGTTCCTCGCCTGGCTCAACGGACACCAGGATCACTTCGTCATGGTTGGCGGCCAGCAGTCGGCGCGCTCCATTCTGCATCTTGCCGAAACCTTCCGCCTTGCCGACCGGGCGGGACTGTTGACCGACCCAGCGCGCGCCGCCGCGCGCATGCGCGCCTTGCTGGCTGTTCACGGCATCCAAGGCTAAGCTTCACCACACTCTTAACCATAATGGAGGACGCACCATGACACAACTCACCCCCGACCTGCAGGAACAGCAGGCCAGGCTCGCGCCGCTGTCCTCGCGCTACGTCGATGTCGCCTCTATCCCCTGGCAGCCGACGCGCTGGCCCGGCATTGAGATCAAGATACTGATGGAGGACAAGGAAACCGGCCTGCAGACGGTGCTCACGCGCCTGGCGCCCGGCGCGGTACTGACCGATCACATGCACCTGCAGATTGAGCAAAGCTGGGTGATCGAGGGCAGTCTGGTTGATAACGAAGGCGCCTGCACCGCCGGCAATTTTGTCTTTCGCCCCGCCGGCAGCCGCCATGTGGCGAGTGCCCCCAATGGCGCGCTGGTTCTTGGATTTTTCCTCAAACCCAATATCTTTTACTAGCCGGGACGGTATTTGGAAGTCATGGTTTCAGCGCCCGTGCGCAAGCGCCGCAGCGCCAGGGCGGGTGCCGGCGCGACCGTACCCGCGGTGCGTGATGCCGAGGCGACGCGCCAGCGCATCCTCGATGCGGCCGAGTCGGAGTTCTCGGCCAAGGGCTTGGCCGGCGCGCGCGTGGACGTGATTGCGGCGGGGGCCGGCGCCAACAAGCGCATGATTTATTACTATTTCGGCAACAAGGAAAACCTCTACGTTGCGGTGCTCGAGAACGCCTACAGCCACATGCGCCGCGAGGAGAGCGGCCTGTCGCTCGACAGCATTGATCCGCTGGCGGCCATCCGTGCCCTGGTGCTGTTCAAATTCGACTATTACGAACGCCATCCGGTGCTGATCAGCCTGCTCAATGCCGAGAACGTCCACGGCGCGCGCTACCTGCGCCGTTCGCGCAATGTCACCAAGCTGTACATGCCGCTGGTCGATACGCTGTCGCGCATCCTCAAGAACGGCGTGAAAAAGGCCGTCATTCGCAGAGGCATTGATCCGGTGGAGTTGTACGTGTCGATCGCCGCGCTGTCGTATTTTTACTTCTCCAACAAGGCGACGCTGTCCAACGCCTTTGGCCGCGCCTTTGACAGTCCTGCCGGCCGCCGCTCGCGCCGCGCCCACGTCGTCGAGGTCATCCTCGGTTACCTGCGGCCGTGAATTTGCGGTTGACGCAGGGCTGGTGATTGGCAATAATTAACCAAACGTTTAATTAGACCGCCGGCCACGCCGGCGGCGGTGCATGCAAAGGGGATGGCGCGTGAAATTCGGTGACTTTGCAAAAATAAAATCGCTGCAGACCACGGCGGGTTTTCGCGAAAACCTCCAGCGTCTTGGCCTGGCCATGCCCTGCGACGATGTTGTCGACTCGGGGCCGTCCTCTGTTCTGGGCGCGACGCTGAAAGTCGGTCCCTTTACGGTTGGCAACCGCTTTGCCATTCAGCCGATGGAAGGCTGGGACGGGCACGAGGACGGCAAGCCTTCGGATAACACCGTGCGGCGCTGGCGCAACTTCGGCCTGTCCGGCGCCAAGCTGATCTGGGGCGGCGAAGCGGTGGCGGTGCGCCATGACGGACGTGCCAATCCGAAGCAGCTGACCATGACGGCCGCCAATCAGGCGAGCATCGCGCAGTTGCGTGACACCCTGGTCGCCGCGCACCGCGGGGCGATGGGCGACGATAAAGACCTGGTCATCGGCCTGCAGCTCACGCACTCGGGGCGGTTTTGCAAGCCCAACGACAACGCGCGCATGGAGCCGCACATTCTTTACCGCCACCCCATACTGGACCGCAAGTTTCATGTCGCGCCAGATCATCCGCTGTTCAGTGATGGCGATATTCGCGCGCTGATCGACGATTATGTGATCGCGGCAAAGCGCGCCTATGACTGCGGTTACCAGTTCGTTGACCTCAAGCATTGCCACGGCTATCTCGGTCATGAATTCCTGTCAGCCAAGACGCGCGCCGGCGAGTTCGGCGGTTCGATGGAAAACCGGACGCGTTTTTTGCGCGAGCTTGTCGCCGGCATCCGCGCCGAAGTGCCCGGCCTCGAGCTGGCGGTGCGGCTGTCGGCGCTCGACCTGGTGCCCTACAAGCCCGATCCGGCGCAGTCGGGGCCCGACTCAGCAACTTTAGGCCCGGGCGTACCCGACGATTTTTCGCTGCATTTGCCTTACCGCTACGGCTTTGGCACCGACGAGGCTGATCCGGTGCGCGCCGATTTGTCCGAAACGCACGCCTTCCTTGACGTGGCGCAAAGCTTGGGCATACGCCTGATCAACATCACCCTGGGCAGCCCGTATTACAACCCGCACCTGACGCGGCCGGCACTGTACCCGCCCTCGGACGGTTACCAGCCGCCCGAGGACCCGCTGATTGGCGTGATGCGCCACCTTGAGACGGTGCGTGATCTCAAGCAGGCTTTTCCGCGGCTCGCCTTTATGGGTAGCGGTTATACCTACCTGCAGGAATTCCTACCCAACGTCGCGCAAGCGGTGGTGCGCCAGGGCTGGGTTGATTTTGTCGGGTTGGGCCGTATGGTGCTGTCCTACCCGGAGTTGCCCGCCGACGTGCTGGCCGGGCGGCCGATGCAGCGAAAACGCCTGTGCCGCACCTTTAGCGACTGCACCACGGCGCCGCGCAACGGCATGGTTTCGGGCTGTTATCCGCTAGACACACATTATAAAAAATCACCGGAAATGGTCCGTCTGACCCAGGTCAAGAAGGCCGCCAACCTCGCCTGACCGGGAGGGCGGTGCTGCCTGCTCCCCGTCGCGGGCGGGCCATGTGCAAATTCAATGTCTCGTGGTCCCATCAGGTTTCCGTGGCCGGCCTCTCTCCGGTAAAATGGCGGATTGCCGATTGCCCGGCGTTTGCGCAGGCTGTCGGTGTTTTTCAGACCATTCTTCGGAGTCCGACATGCCACTCGTATCGATGCGCCAGCTTCTCGACCATGCTGCTGAAAACGGCTATGGCCTGCCCGCTTTCAACGTCAACAACCTCGAGCAGGTCCAGGCCATCATGGAGGCGGCCAGCGAGACCAACAGTCCGGTGATCATGCAGGCCTCGGCCGGTGCGCGTAAATACGCCGGCGAGACCTTCCTCAAATACCTCATTCAGGCGGCGGTCGACTCCTATCCGAACATTCCGGTCGTCATGCACCAGGACCACGGCCAGTCGCCCTCGGTGTGTGAGTCGGCGATGAAGCTGGGTTTCTCCAGTGTCATGATGGACGGTTCGCTAATGGCCGATGGCAAGAGCATCGCCGAATACGACTACAACATCGATGTCACGCGCCAGGTGGTTGCCGCCGCGCACAAGATCGGCGTCACGGTCGAGGGTGAGCTGGGCTGCCTTGGTTCGCTTGAGACCATGATGGGTGACAAGGAAGACGGCCACGGCGCCGAGGGCACGATGACGCGCGAAATGCTGCTCACCGATCCGGATCAGGCCGCCGACTTCGTCAAGAAAACCGAGGTCGATGCGCTGGCCATCGCCATTGGCACTTCACACGGCGCCTATAAATTTTCGCGCAAGCCCACCGGCGACATCCTTGCGATCGAGCGCATCAAGGCCATCAACAAGCGCATCCCCAACACCCACCTAGTGATGCACGGCTCCTCATCGGTGCCGCAAGACCTGCTGGCCATCATTCGCGCCAACGGCGGCGAGATGAAGGAAACCTACGGCGTGCCCGTTGAGGAAATCCAGGAGGGTATCAAGCACGGCGTGCGCAAGATCAACATCGACACCGACATCCGCCTTGCCATGACCGCGGCCATCCGTAAATTTCTTAACGAGAACAAGTCCGAGTTCGATCCGCGCAGCTACCTCAAGCCGGCGCGCGAAGCGGCCAAACAAATCTGCAAGCAGCGTTACGAGCAGTTCGGCTGTTCCGGTATGGCTTCCAAGATCAGGCCCGTGCCAATAGAGAAAATGGCGCAGCGCTACGCCAAGGGCGAACTTTTGCAGGTCGTGAACTAAAAGCTAGTACACCAATACATCAATAACACGGAGAGAACGATGAGTACCGTAGGCATAGTCATGGGTAGCACCTCTGACTGGGACGTCATGAAGGAAGCCGCCCAGCAACTGAAAAATTTCGGCCTCAGCTACGAGGCGCGCGCCTTGTCGGCGCACCGCACGCCGGCCGAACTGGAGGCCTGGATCAAGGACATGGAGGCGCGTGGCTGCAAGGCCTTCATCGCCGGCGCCGGTGGTGCCGCACACCTTGCAGGCGTGGTGGCGGCGACCACTATGCTGCCGGTGCTGGGTGTGCCCATTCCATCCAAATACCTCAAGGGCCTCGATTCACTGCTTTCCATCGTGCAAATGCCCAAGGGCATCCCGGTCGCCACCTTTGCTATCGGTGAAGCGGGTGCGGGCAATGCCGGCCTCTTTGCCGTCGCCATGCTGGCCCTCAACGACAAGCCGCTCGCCGATAAGCTCAAGGCCTTTCGTGCCAAACAGGCCGAAACGGTCAAGAACGCAAAACTTCCCGACCTTTAAGCCCCAGTCATTCATTCATTTATAACGAAGCCATGCCTACTTTGCTTAAAACCAGTATCAAGAGCCTGCCCTTCCTGCACAGCGGCAAGGTGCGCGACATCTACGCTGTGGGCGAGGACAAGCTTCTTGTCATCCAGACCGACCGCCTGTCCGCCTTCGACGTCATTCTTGACGACCCGATTGAGGGCAAGGGCGAGATGCTCACCGCGCTGTCCGACTTCTGGTTCAAGAAGCTAGGCCACCTGATGCCCAACCACCTCACCGGTATCGACCCGGAGTCGGTGGTGCTGGGTGAGGAGGAGCGTGCGCAGGTGCGCGGTCGCGCGATGGTGGTGAAAAAACTCCAGCCACTGACTATCGAGGCCATTGTGCGCGGCTACATCATCGGCTCGGGTTGGAAGGACTACCAGAAGACCGGCATGGTTTGCGGCATCCAACTGCCCGCCGGTCTCAAGGAAGCGCAAAAACTGCCGCAGACCCTGTTCACGCCCTCGACCAAGGCGCCGGCCGGCCAGCACGACGAAAATATCGCCTACGAAGAAGCTGAAAAGCGCATTGGCAAGGAGGTCGCGCGGCAGGTACGCGACGCCGCCATCACGCTCTACACCCAGGCAGCCGAGTATGCCGCCACGCGCGGCATCATCATCGCCGACACCAAGTTTGAATTTGGCACCGATGCCGCCGGCAAGATCTATCTCATCGATGAGATCCTCACCGCCGACTCGTCGCGCTTCTGGCCCGCTGCGCAATACCAGGTCGGCATGAGCCCGCCCTCGTTCGACAAGCAATTCGTGCGCGACTGGCTGGAAACGCAGAAATGGGACAAGAAGCCGCCCGCGCCGCGCCTGCCCGCGGACATTCTTGCCAAAACGGCGGAAAAATACCGTGAGGCGCTGCGGCTGCTGACTGCATGAGCGAGCAAAACGAGCAAGGGACAACAGCGGCCGGGGGCGATGCCCTTGTCGAGCAAGATCACGCTGCCAAGGCAGCCGAGGCAGCACCACCTGCCACGTCTGCCACGCCTGCTGCTATCGGGGCTGTCCCGGTAGCGGTAGAAAAATATCGCCCCGCCGTCGTAGCGGATGCCGACGGTATCGCCCAGGCGGCGCAGCTGTTGATGCAGGGCGGCGTCGTCGCCTTCCCGACAGAGACCGTCTATGGCCTGGGTGCAGACGCCGCTAATGCCGAGGCTGTGGCGCGTATTTTCAAGATCAAGAAGCGGCCGCAGACCCATCCGCTCATCGTGCATATTCCTGATGCCAGCCATCTGGAGCGCTGGGCGGTCGACATTCCCGATACGGCACGCCGCCTCGTCGGACGCTACTGGCCCGGCCCGCTGACCCTGGTGTTGCGCCGCGCCCAAGGCGTGTCCGATCTGCTCACCGGCGGACAGGACACCATCGCCCTGCGCGTTGCGGCCCACGCGGTGCCCGAAGCGCTTCTCAAGGCGATGAGTGAGGGGGACGACGGCCAGCGCCGCATCGGCATCGCCGCGCCCTCGGCCAATCGCTTTGGTCGCATCAGCCCGACCACGGCGGCGCACGTCATCGCCGACCTTGGCAATGACGCCGACGTCGTGCTCGACGGCGGTGCCTGTGAAGTGGGCATCGAATCCACGATTGTCGATTTTTCCCGTGGCGAACCGGTGATTCTGCGGCCCGGGCGCATCAGCGCCCAGGACATCGCCACGCTGATCGGCGTCGAACCCGGTGTGCCCGATGCTGCGGATGTGACGGCGCCGCGCGTTTCCGGCTCGCTGGCGGCGCACTATGCGCCGCGTGCCAAGCTGCGCATGATGAAACGCACCGCCATGATCGACGCCTTGTCAGCGCACAAAGGACAGCGTATCGCGGCGTTGGCGCTTGAGGTGAATATGCCGCGGCTTGCGCCCGGCTTGGTGGTGGTGGTGCCCGCAGTGGCATCCCGCTATGCGCATACCCTTTATGCCAACCTGCGTGCGCTCGACGCCGCGGGCGCCGATATCATTTTAGTCGAGACCCCGCCCGGCTCGCCGGCTTGGGCGGGCGTGCACGATCGCCTCAGCCGCGCTGCTGCGGCGACACCGGACAAGCCGCCTAAAGTTGAAAAGGCGGAAAAGGTGGAACAAGTAGAGCAGGTAGAACAAGTGGACGAGGTGGAAAACCCCTGATGCATATAGGCTGGAAAGCCCCGCCAGGCGCGGATTTCCAGCCGATTTCTCAGCCAGCGACGGCCGCCGGGCCCTTGCGGTTCATCAGGCGACCGAAGTTTTCCAGCGAAATGAGATGGGCATAGAGGCGGCCCATGATGCCCTTCTTGATCAGATTTTTGTGCTGGGCGGCATTGAGGAACTCAAGTTTTTTCTCGGCGATGCGATGCATGCCCGACAGGTTCAGCGCGGCGCCGCCGTTGACCTGAGCCTGCATCGTGAACGGTTCGAGCAGGCCGTAATCGGCCAGAATGCCGCACATCTCGCGCGTGCGTTCAATATCAGCCTCGTATTCGCGCAGTAATTGCTCAATCGGCTTCCATGTTTCCAGCGCCACACCGCTGGCGTCGAATAGCATCTCACCGTCATCGCTGACAAAGGCCTGTTCGACACAAATGAGGCGCTGATCCTGCTCCTTGCCGTCCTTGGTGACCCGCGACATGCAAAACGGATAGCGCCGCACGTAAGCGGGCAGATACACCAGCGGATCCCAGCGACCGTCTTTGACAAACAGGTTCTCGCCATTGCTAAGACCGATCACCGCAACCGGTGAGTAGCTCTTACCCTGGTCCGAGCTCGCAAACACCAGCGGATAGTCGCGGCAGGCGACCGAGAATTCGACATAACTCACCGGAATGGCGTTGGTCGTTCCGGCAAATCCGGGCAGTTCGCCGGCGGCCGGCAGTCTGACCCTTTTTGTACGGTCGAACGGAATGATTTCCTTGTAACCGTAGGGAGGGCTGATTTGCATGGCTATTTCCTTGAAGGTCAGCGGTAATCATAGCATCGCGTTGCCGCTACGATTGCCGCAAGCGCCTGTTTCGTCTAAACTAAGGCGGCGTTAAGTTGGAAGTAATAGCAATATAAATGGGGGGGTAGCTCAGCTGGGAGAGCGCCGCGTTCGCAATGCGGAGGTCGTGAGTTCGATCCTCATCCTCTCCACCATGAAAACAAGGACTTAGCGATTGTCCTGTAGTATAGTTCTGTCTATACTACAAACATGAACGCTAAGCCTAAAAAAGCTTTGGTAAATGGAAGGCACAGAACAGTGCCTATCCCTGACACCATCCAAGCTGTTCCTAAATACCCTGGCAAGCTAGTCATTTTTCGCATCGCTGCGTCGCCGTTCTA
>CAMDDU010000017.1:0-80091 GCA_945892985.1 Bordetella parapertussis | reverse complement strand
TGGAAGGACTGAACAACAAGATTCGCGTCATCCAGCGACGCGCATACGGACTGCGCGACCAAGAATATCTGCGGCTCAAGATCCTCACTTGCATGCTCCCAGCGATCTAAAATGACTCAAAATGACCCACTCACTTTGCAGAAGACCCTGTTTTTAATGCGGCGCACGTACAGTGGTTCCCGTCAGCCTGACCATCCAACCACCACGGGAGATCGACATGAACAGCACGATACAGCCCAACCGCTTCGCTCTGATCCTCGACAAAGACACGATCAAATCCGCACTCGAACATGCGGCGCAGTGGAAGCTCAAGCCGCGCGTGTGCCGCCCCCTGGACATCTACACCGGCAAGGGCTACAACGCCGAGTTGTCGCGCTACGACGAGGCTGTCGATGCGGCCGCCGTTGCCGATGACGAATTGCCCGAAGACAGCGTTGAGGAATGGCTGCTGTCGGCCGACGACATCTGCGACGACCTCGACCTCTGATCACGGCCGGACCGGGCGGCAAAGGCTGCACGACCTGTGCCGCCGAATTGACCGCCGGCTTATTCGGGCTTGATGCCCGCTGCTGAAATGATTTTGCGGTAGCTTTCAACCGTGCGCGGCGCCTGCCGCGCAAATTCCTCGGGCGCAACCAGGTTCACTTCGAACCCGGCGGCATCGAGCCGTGTCCTGACCGCCGCATTATTCGCGGCTTTTTGCAGTTCTGCATTGATGCGCTCGACCACGGCCGGCGGCAGCCCGGCCGGACCAATAATGCCTATCCAGGTATCGGGCACCGAAAATCCGGGCACGCCGCCCTCGGCCACCGTCGGCACCTCGGGTGCCGCCTTGGCGCGCGACGCTTCGATCACGCCGATCGCGCGCAGCTTGCCCGACTTCACGTGCGGCAACACGTTCGAAAGGATCAAAATCGCCACCGGAATCTGTCCGCCGACGACGTCGTTCAAGGCCGGTGCGCCGCCCTTGTAGGGCACGTGCACCATATCCAGGCCCGCCATGGCGTTCAGCGACTCGCCCCCCAGATGCTGCGATGTCCCCGCCCCGGATGTTCCGTATGAAATCTTGCCCTTGTTCGCCCTGACGTACTCCACCAGTTCCTTCGCGGTCTTGACCGGTACTGTGGCGTTGACCACCAGCGCCTGCGGCGCCTTGGCCACAATGGTGATCGGCGTGAAATCCTTGACCGTGTCGTAGGGAACGTTCCTGGCAAGAAAGGGCAGTGCGTAATGCGAACCCACGGTGATCAGCAGCGTATAGCCGTCCGCTGCCTGCTTGGCGACGTAATCGGTGCCGATCAGGCTGTTGGCGCCGGGGCGGTTTTCCACCACCACCGGCTGTCCCAGGCCGCCCGACAACTCCTGCGCCAGCGCACGCGCGACGGTGTCCACCCCTCCGCCCGCGGCGTACGGCACCACCAGCTTCACCGGCTTGGTCGGATAGGTTTGAGCCAACACAATGGCCGGCATTGCCAGCATGATTAAGAACAACAGACGCTTCATTTAATTATCCTTTTATTATTTGCGCGATTTACGCGCATTACCGACATGCCCGTTTTTAACACCGGCGCCATGCCGGCGTGCGCATGGGCCTTGCCGATGACCGATGCTCAAGCGTGTTGTGCCAGCACCCGACGTGAGAGCGCGTCGTGGCGTGCAAACCACACGCCGGGGAAGCCGCGCATGTAGGTAAGCAGCTTGTGCAGCATCGCTGCAATAGGCGGCCGCGCGCCAAAATGCGCATGCAGCGTTAGATTGAGCAGACCGCCCGGTTCGTTCTGATAGAGAAAATCAAAGGTGTCTTTGTACACGTCGTGGAAATCGCGCGGACTGCCGCGCAGCACGCGGTTGTCGGTGAAATCGCTGTGCGGCAACGCCACCAGGCTTCCTGCCGGTGTTTCAACGACATAAGGCAGGTCGGTGTCGTGGTAATCGCCGTGCCATAAAAATCCCTGTTCGGCCAGAATCCTTGCCGTGTGCGGGCTGGGCGTCATGCGCGGGCTCGCCCAACCGACCGGGCGCTGGCCTGAAATGGACTCGATGCTGTCGCAGCAGCGCTTGATCAAGTCCCGCTCCTCCTGCTCGGAGCAGTAGGGCATGAACATGTTTTGCGTATAAGAGTGCCCGGCGATCTCGTGCCCGCCCTGCGCAATCGCCTTGCCCGCTTCGGGGAAACGTTCGATGGCCATCGCATTGGCGGCCACCGTGGCGCTGACGCCAAAGCTCTCCAATAGGCGCAGCAGCCGCCAAATGCCGGTGCGCCCGCCGTAATGCGCCCAAGCGATGGATTGCAGGTCGAGCGTTCCCTCGCGCAGGCCGCTCGCCATCGGGCCGTAAGGCGGGCCTTTGCCCTCAGGCCAGGCCTCGAACATCACCGTCACCATCACGGCAATGCGCGCGCCCTCCGGCCATTGCATGGCCGTTTCGTGCTGGTTCGCCATGATCAGGCCTTGCTGTAAATCTGCGCACCCTTCTTGACGAACTCGATGGCTTTTTCTTCCATCCCCTTTTTCAGGGCCGCCTCCTCGCCCACCCCCTGCTTCGCCGCATAGTCGCGCACGTCCTGGGTGATTTTCATCGAGCAGAAATGCGGGCCGCACATGGAGCAAAAATGCGCCACCTTGGCGCTGTCCTTGGGCAGGGTTTCGTCATGGAAATCGCGCGCCTTGTCCGGGTCGAGGCCGATGTTGAACTGGTCTTCCCAGCGAAATTCGAAGCGCGCTTTCGACAAGGCGTTGTCACGGATCTGCGCACCGGGATGGCCCTTGGCCAGATCCGCCGCATGCGCGGCCAGTTTGTAGGTGATGATGCCTTCCTTCACGTCGGCCTTGTTCGGCAACCCGAGGTGCTCCTTGGGCGTGACGTAACACAGCATGGCCGTGCCATACCAGCCTATCATCGCCGCGCCTATGCCCGAGGTGATGTGGTCGTAGCCCGGGGCAATATCAGTGGTGAGCGGTCCGAGCGTATAGAACGGCGCCTCGTGGCACTGCTCCAGTTGCAGGTCCATATTCTCCTTGATCATGTGCATGGGCACATGGCCGGGGCCTTCTATCATCACCTGCACGTCATGCTTCCAGGCGATTTGCGTCAACTCACCCAGCGTGCGCAGTTCACCCAGTTGCGCCTCGTCGTTGGCATCGTAGATCGAACCGGGACGCAGGCCGTCGCCGAGCGAAAAGGCCACGTCATAGGCCTTCATGATTTCACAGATATCCTCAAAGTGGGTGTAAAGGAAGCTCTCCTTGTGATGCGAAAGACACCACTTGGCCATGATCGATCCGCCACGCGACACGATGCCGGTCATGCGATTGGCCGTCAGCGGCACGTAGCGCAACAGCACGCCGGCGTGGATGGTGAAGTAGTCCACGCCCTGCTCGGCCTGTTCGATCAGCGTATCGCGGAAAATCTCCCAGGTCAGGTCCTCGGCTTTGCCGTCGACTTTTTCAAGGGCCTGGTAGATGGGCACCGTGCCGATGGGCACCGGCGAGTTACGCACAATCCATTCGCGCGTCTCGTGGATGTGCTTGCCTGTCGACAAGTCCATCACCGTGTCGCCGCCCCAGCGGATGGCCCAGGTCATTTTCTCGACTTCCTCGCCGATCGACGAACCGAGCGCCGAGTTGCCGATATTGGCGTTGATCTTCACCAGAAAATTGCGGCCGATGATCATCGGCTCGGATTCAGGATGGTTGATGTTGTTCGGGATGATGGCACGCCCGCGCGCCACTTCGTCGCGTACAAACTCGGCGGTGATTTCACCCGGGATGCTCGCGCCAAAACTCTGCCCCGGGTGCTGGCGCATCATTAGGTCGGCGAGCTTGTTGCCCATAGGGCCGGAGGCCTTGAGCGATGCCAGGTATTCGTGACGGCGCAGGTTCTCGCGAATGGCGACGAACTCCATCTCCGGCGTAACAATACCCTTGCGGGCGTAATGCATCTGCGACACGTTCACGCCGGCCTTGGCACGGCGCGGTTTGCGGTGCAGGTTAAAGCGCAGTTCGGCCAGCTTGGCGTCATTCAGGCGCTCAACGCCAAAACTCGAGCTGGGGCCGGGCAATTCCTCGGTGTCATTGCGTTCTGCGATCCAGCCGGCGCGCATGGCGCCAAGGCCGGTGCGGATGTCGATTTTTGCCACCGGGTCAGAATACGGACCCGAACAGTCATAGACGGTGATGGGCGGGTTTTTTTCCGCACCAAAAGAAGCCGGCGTGTCGGACTGGCTGATCTCGCGCATGGGCACGCGAATATCCGGGCGCGAACCCTCGACATAGACCTTGCGTGAATTGGGCAGCGGCTGGACGGCCGCTTCATCGACATGCGCGGTTTGCGCGAGAAACTTGGGATTGGCGTTCATATTCGCTCCTTGCAGTACTGGAAAGCTGCAGGGGCGCGGCAGGCACAATGAAAATGGGCTGCCAACGCTTCCCTGCGGCGGCATTATCCGCATCAGGTTCAGAGGGACTCTCTCACCCGGCGACCGTACATTCTAGCTTTTCCGGCCGTCAGGACCCCTAACGTTGCCTGCACGTTACCGGAACGGGACCGCAATGGCAATGGCAAACAGGATCGGAATCGGCCTTAAAATAGCCATTGCCAGAGCAAGTCCGCGTATGGCGCTTATCTAGCGTATTGATTCAGGCTATTCTGGCATCCTAGACTGCTCTGCCATTGCGCCAATTGTTGATTCCCCCAAAGGAGGCACCCATGACCACCCAACGCCGCACATTCCTCAAGCAATCCGCAGCCATCACCGCAGCGACCGCCGTCGCCGGCTTTCCGGCCATCGCGCAAAGCCAGTCCGGCCCGATCAAGGTGGGCATCCTGCACCCGGTGACCGGCTTTCTTGCCTACTCGGGCAACCTGTGCCGCGTCGGCGCCAAGCTGGCGGTTGAGGAAATCAATGCCACAGGCGGCATCAAGTCCCTGGGCGGCACCAAGCTGGAGGCCATTTATGCCGATGCGCAGTCGCAACCCCAGGTCGGCGTATCCGAAGTTGAGAAGCTGAACGAGGCGGGCGTGTCGGCCATTGTCGGCGCCTACGCCAGCGCCATCTGCCTCGCCACCACGCAAGCGGCGGCCAAATACAACATTCCGCACGTGGTCGATGTGGGCGTCGCCGACCAGATCGTCGAGCGCGGCCTCAAGAACACCTTCCGTTTTGCGCCCGGCTACAAGCTGGTGGCGCGCGCGGCCATCAACAACCTGCACATCATGAACACGCTGGCGCGCAAACCGGCCAAGACCGTGATAATCATCCACGAAGAGTCGCTGTTTGGCACCGGCACCGCCAACCTGCTGGCCGCAGAGCTGCCCGGCATGGGCTACGAGGTCAAGGAAGTGCTCAAGCACGCCAACCCGACGCGCGATTTCAACAACATCGTGCTGCGCATGAAAGCGCTCAATCCGGACATCGTCATTCCGGCCAATTATTTCAACGAATACGCGCTGCTGGTTCGCACGATGAAGCAGCAGAACGTGCAGCCCAAGGCGATTTACTCGGTGCTCGGGGGCGCCGCCTCCAGCTTCAAGTTCGTCAAGGAATTCCCCGATGCCGCCAACGGCGTGATCGACTGCAACCACTGGTACAACCCCAAGGACAAGCGCGCCCTGGCACTAAAAAAGAAAATCGAGGCAATGGGTGAGTTTTTCACCTACGAGGTGTTCCTCAACTACCAGGCCGTCTACCTGCTGGCCGACGCCATCGAGCGCGCCAAGTCACGCGATCGCGGCGCCATTGTCGATGCGCTGGCCAACTCGACCTGGGACAAGCATTTCATGCCCTACGGTCCGACCAAGTTCGTCGGCGGGCAGAACCAGGGCGCGCAGCCGCTGATGATGCAAGTCCTGAAAAACGACATCAAGGTCATCCTGCCCAACACCTACGCCGAAGCCGAACCGGTCTTTCCCTGGAAGGCCTGACGCGCCGTATTAAAACCGCCGTCATTACGAGGAGCGAAGCGACGAAGCAATCTCGTGACCTCGGGCTGAACGTCACAAGAACAAGTGATCCTGCCCTATACCTATACCTATACCTACGCCGAAGCCGAACCGGTCTTCCCCTGGAAGGCCTGACACGCCGTATTAAAACCGCCGTCATTGCGAGGAGCGAAGCGACGAAGCAATCTCGTGACAGCGGGCTGGACGTCACAAGAACAAGTGATCCTGCCCAATACCTATACCTATGCCTATACCTATGCCAAAGCCGAACCGGTCTTCTCCTGGAAGGCCTGACGCGCCGTATTAAAACCGCCGTCATTGCGAGGAGCGAAGCGACGAAGCAATCTCGTGACAGCGGGCTGGACGTCACAAGAACGATGGGATTGCTTCGCTTCGCTCGCAATGACATAAAAATGACTGACGGCGCGAGAGCAGCGCGGGTCCGCTAAATGCTCGAACTCTCCATCCTCTACCCCTCCATCCTCAACGGACTGACCACCGGTGCGGTCTATGCGCTGATCGCGCTCGGCCTCACGCTGATCTACGGCGTACTGCATATCATCAACTTCGCCCACGGCGCCGCCCTGATGGTGGCGCTCTACGGCGTCTATTTTCTGCACCAGCGCGCCGGCATAGACCCGTATCTGGCCCTGCCCATCATGGTGCCGGCGATGTTCGCCTTCGGTTATGCACTGCAACGCTTTGTCATCGGCCGCGCCAGCCACGGCAAGGACGAGAACATCCTGCTGGTCACACTGGGCATCTCCATCATCCTCGAGAACCTTGCGCTGTACGCCTTCAAGTCCGATACGCGCAATATCGACACGCCTTACACACTGTCAACCCTGGACATAGGCGGCGCGCTGATCTCCGTGCCCAAGGTCGTCGCCTTCGGCGGCGCACTCGCCACCGCCGCCATCCTCTTGCTGATCATCGGCCGCACCGACCTCGGCCGCGCCATCCGCGCCTGCGCCAAGGAGCGCCAGGGCGCGCGCCTCGTCGGCATCGACGTCGAGCACGTCTTTGCCATGAGTTTCGGCATCGGCCTTGCCTGCCTTGGTGCGGCCGCCTGCTTTTTGCTGCCCGCCTATTACGTCAACCCGACGGTGGGCGGCGGCTTTGTGCTCATCGCCTTCACCATCGTGGTGCTGGGCGGCATGGGCAGCTTTACCGGCGCATTGCTCGGTGGCCTGCTCATCGGCGTCGTCGAATCGGTCGGCGGCCTGTGGCTGGGCGAGAGCCTGGGGCAGATCGGCATATTCGTCATTTTCATCGCCGTGCTGCTGTTCCGGCCGCAGGGCTTGTTCGGGGCGCGGGCGTGAGCAACGGCAGCAAGGAACTCCTTGGCATTGCGGTATTTTGCATCGCGGTGGCGCTCGCGCCGCTGTTCATCAGCTCGGGCGCGACGCTCAACCTCATCATCATGACGCTGTACGCCGCGCTGCTCGGCCAGGCCTGGAACATCCTGGGCGGCTTCGGCGGCCAGTTCTCCTTCGGCCACGCGGTGTTTTTTGGCAGCGGTGCCTATGCCATGGCGGTGCTGCAGGTGAAGTTTGGCTGGAACGCCTGGGCGGCGCTCGCAGCGGCGCTCGTCCTTGGCGCGGCCGTCGGCGCATTCATCGGCGCGCTGTCGTTTCGCTACGGCCTCAAGGGCTCCTACTTCGCGCTGGTGACCCTCGCCTTCGCCGAGGTCTTTCGCATTCTTTCCAACACCTTCACCTTCACCGGCGCGGGCGTCGGCCTGATGGTGCCGCTGAAGGAATCAGCCGCGGACCTGCAGTTCGCCGGCAAGGGCGGCTACCTCTACCTGATGCTCGCCTTCGTGCTTGCCGGCCTGCTCATCACCTGGTGGCTCAAGCGCTCGCGTTACGGCGCCTGGCTGCAGGCGGTGCGTGACAACGAAGATTCGGCCGCAGCGCTCGGGGTCAACGTGTTTCGCGTCAAGCTGGGGGCGATCATGATCTCGGGCGCGCTGATGGCCGCAGGCGGCGCCTTTTACGTGCAGTTTTTCCATTACATCGACCCGCATCTCGCCTACGGCCCGGCGGTATCAATCGAGGCCTTGCTCGGTCCCATCATCGGCGGCATGGGCACACTATGGGGTCCGCTGCTCGGTGCCGCGGTACTGCACGGCCTCGGGGAGTTCACCCGCAGCGTGATGGGTGATGTGCCCGGCGTCAACCTGATGGCCTACGGCGTGGTGCTGATCCTGATGGTGACCTTCCTGCCGCAGGGCATCATCGGCCTGTTCCGGCGCAAGGTCCGTAACGACACCCGCGACGAATCCCCTGGCAACAAGAAAGGCGGCTCCGGTGCTTGACGCGCGCGGCCTGTCAATCAGCTTTGGCGGCCTGCGGGCGGTCGGCGATGTCACGCTCAGCGTGCCCAAGGGTGCCATCGTCGGCCTGATCGGCCCCAATGGCGCCGGCAAATCGACGCTGTTCGGCCTGGTGTCGGGCTTTCTCAAACCCGACAGCGGCAGCGTACGCCTGCTCGACCAGGACATTACCGGACTTGCGCCGCATTTAATTTGCCGCCTCGGCATGACGCGCACCTTCCAGATCGTGCAACCCTTTGGCGCGCAAACCGTGCGCGAGAACATCGCCGTCGGCGCGCACCTGCGCCGCGCCTCGCGTAGCGCCGCGCTGGCGCACGCCGAGCATGTCGCACAGCAAGTGGGCCTCGCCGGCCAGCTCGACAAACTCGCGCTCAATCTTACGGTCGCCGGACGCAAGCGCCTGGAACTGGCACGCGCCCTCGCCACCGGGCCGCAACTGCTATTGCTCGACGAGGTGCTGGCGGGGCTCAATCCGCAGGAAATCACCGAGATGATCCCGGTGATACGCCATATCCGCGATTCGGGCGTGACCGTGCTGATGATCGAGCACGTGATGCAGGCGGTCATGAACCTCGCCGAATCGGTGTACGTGCTGAGCAACGGCCAGTTGATCGCGCAAGGCACACCACAACAGGTCACCAGTGACACCCGCGTCATCGAGGCCTACCTGGGGCAGGGCACGGCCGCGCGCCTGCGCAAGGCGGCGGAGGCGGGCCATGCTTGAGGTTCGCGATCTACGCTCGGGCTATGGTGCCGTCGAAATTCTCCGCGGCGTGAGTCTTGATATCCATGCCGGTGAGATTGTCGCGGTGCTCGGCTCCAACGGCGCCGGCAAGTCGACCTTCAACAACACCGTCTGCGGCTTGCTCAAGGCCTTGGGCGGCAGTGTGCACTTTGATGGCACCGATATCACGCGCGCCGGCACCGCAAACATCGTCGCCGCCGGGCTGATACAGGTGCCCGAGGGCCGGCGGGTTTTTCCCAATCTCACGGTGCTGGAAAATATCGAGCTTGGCAGCTACCGCCGCGGTCGCGCCCATCGCGCCCGCAATCTTGAGCGCGTGTTTGGCATATTCCCCCGGCTCAAAGATCGCGTCGCCCAACTTGCGGGCACCCTGTCGGGCGGTGAACAGCAAATGCTGGCGATTGGCCGCGGCATGATGGCCGAGCCCAAACTGCTGATCCTCGATGAGCCCTCCCTGGGCTTGTCGCCGTTGCTGGTGGAGGAGATGTTCGCGCTGATCAAACGCCTCAACGAGGACGGCCTGGCCATCCTGCTGGTGGAACAAAATGTCGGCCAGTCGCTGGAAATCGCCGCTCGCGCCTATGTCATGGAAAACGGCGCCATCGCCTTCGAGGGCACGCCCGCTGCGTTGCTCGCCAACGAAGGCCTCAAGCGCGCCTACCTGGGAATATAAACGCCCATATGAACGCCAATATGACCGCCATCAACACGATTCGGACCTGGCTTGCGGTGGCCTTGCTCGCCGCAGCGGGCGTGGCCTCAGCACAGGCTTTCCCGTCCAAACCGATTCGCCTGCTGGTTGGCGCCCCCGCGGGCGGCACCACCGACACGCTGGCACGCTCAATTGCCGCAGAAATGACGCGCACGCTAGGGCAGGCCGTCGTAGTTGAGAACCGCGCAGGCGCCGGCGGCAACATTGCCGCGGAGGCCATCGCCAAATCACCGCCCGACGGTTACAACCTGTTGGTCAGCTTTACCAGCCACACCATCAACGCCTCGCTCTACAAGAGCCTGCCCTTCGATCCGCTGCTCGACTTCACGCCCATCAGCATGATCGCCACGGTGCCCAGCCTGCTCGTTGGCAACCCCGCTGTGCCGGCCAGCGACCTCACAGCGCTGCTCGCCCTGGCCAGGGCCAAACCGGGGCAACTGAACTTTGCCATCGGCGCCCTCGGCTCCTCGCTGCATATGGCCAGCGACCTGTTGAAAATGCAGGCGGGCGTGTTCATCGTCAACATCCCCTACCGCGGCACCGCGCCGGCGCTGACCGACGTCATCGCCGGACAAGTCGAGCTGATGTTCATCAGCACCGTCACGGGCATGCAGCAGGTCAAGGCCGGCAAGCTCAAGGCCTATGGCGTCACCAGCGCCAAACGACTGCCCGCCTTTGCGGACATTCCAGCCATCAGCGAAATCGTGCCGGGCTTTGAGTCCAGCGCCTGGTTCGGGGTGTTCGCACCAGCCAGGTTGCCACCGGAGCTTGCACGCATCCTCAATGACGCGGTGGCCAAGGCGGTGCATTCGCCCGATATGAAAAAACGCCTTGAGCTGGAGGGTGCGGTGCCGGTGGGCAATTCGTCCGCCGATTTCAGCGCATTTGTGCGCGAAGACCTGCGGCGCTGGGCACCGGTCGTACAATACTCCGGGGCCAAAGCGGAATGAATCGGCTGTGTTCTTTTGCTCTTGGCCACTAAGCTCCGACCACAACGCTGAGAACAAGCCCGCGCACCATGGCACACACGCTCGCACAAAAACTCATCGCCCGCGCCGCAGGCAAGGCCGCCGTGACACCCGGTGAGATCGTCACCTGCAAGGTCGATCTGGCGATGATGCACGACTCCGGCGGCCCGCGTCGGGTCAAACCGATGCTGGAAAAACTCGGCGCCAAGGTCTGGGATCCGGACAAGGTGGTGCTCATCACCGACCATTACCTGCCCGCCAACGACGAGGACAGCCGCAAGATCATCCGCATCGCGCGCGACTGGGCCGGCGAAGCGGGCATAAAAAACTTTCACGATGGCGAGGGCATCTGCCACGTTGTGTTGCCCGAAAAAGGCCACCTGCGTCCTGGCATGTTCGCTGTCGGCGGCGACAGCCATTCGCCAACAGGCGGCGCCTTTGGCACCTATATGTTCGGCATCGGTGCGACTGAAATGCTGGGAGTGCTGGTCACCGGCGAGATCTGGCTGCGCGTCCCGCATACCATCCTGATCGAATGGACCGGGCAGCTTGGCAAGTGCGTGTCGGCCAAGGACATGATGCTATTTCTGTGCGGCCGCTTCGGCATGGACGGCGGGCAATACCAGGCGGTCCAATATGCTGGCAGCGCCATCACGGCCTTGTCGATGCAAGAGCGCATGACCATGGCCAATATGACGGCCGAGTTTGGCGGCCAGGTGGGCCTGATCGCGCCCGATGCGGTGACGCGTTCCTGGCTCGATGCGGTGGGCGTGCACGACATCGATTGCGATACCTGGCAATCGGACACGGACGCGCCTTTGCTGGCGCGCCACAGCTTTGATGCCTCGTCCCTCGCCCCGCAGGTCGCCGCACCACACAGCCCGGCCAAATCCGAGGCTGTCGGCGCCTTTAACAACACCGCCATCAATATGGCTTATATCGGCGCCTGCACAGGCGCCAAGCTCGATGACTTGCGCATGGCCGCTGCAGTATTGCGCGGCCGCCATGCCGCAGCGGGCGTTCGCCTGATGGTGGCACCCGCCTCGGCCAAAGACCAGACGATCGCACAAGCTGAAGGCACGCTAGGCGCGCTGCTCGACGCCGGGGCCGAGCTCCTGCCCAACGCCTGCAACGCCTGCGCCGGTTACGGCAACACCCTGCTCGACGAGAACACCGTCACCATCAGCACCACCGCGCGCAACTTCAAGGGCCGCATGGGCTCGACCGCAGCGCAGATTTATCTTGGCTCACCCTACACCGTCGCCGCCTCGGCCATTACCGGGCGCATCAGCGACCCACGGGAGTTCCTGTCATGAGCGTCCTGACATGAGCGGCAATGCCTGGGTGTTCGGCGACAACCTCGACACCGACATGCTGGCGCCGGGCCTCTACATGAAATTCGGCATCGAGGAAATTGCGCAACACTGCCTTGAGGCGGTCGAGCCGCGCTTCGCCCGCGAGGTCAAAACGGGCGACCTTGTTATCGGCGGAAAAAATTTCGGCATGGGCTCCTCGCGCGAGCAGGCGGCGGGCGCGCTGCGCCATCTTGGCGTCGCAGCCGTCATCGCCCCCTCCTACGCCGGTCTGTTTTACCGCAACGCTTTTAACCTCGGACTGCCGCTGCTGATATGCGAGCAGGCCGGCAACATCCAAGCCGGCGACCGGCTTGCGGTAGACCCTGAGCGCGGGCGCATCAACAACCTGACCCAAAACACGACTCTGGTCTGCGAGCCGATTCCACCTCACCTGATGGCCATGGTGCGTGACGGCGGATTGCTCGGACATCTTGAAAAACGACTGAAACAAGGCAAACCAACATGACGCCTGTTACGCCCATGAAATCCGTGACACCTGTGACATCCATAACAT
This sequence comes from Bordetella parapertussis, assembly GCA_945892985.1. Lineage (GTDB taxonomy): Bacteria > Pseudomonadota > Gammaproteobacteria > Burkholderiales > SG8-39 > CAITSH01. The sequence continues at coordinate 67,519 of CAMDDU010000017.1, read as the reverse complement.
CCGTGTCGCTGCGGCAGCGCCTCGCGCAACCCGGACTGATCCTCGCCCCCGGCGTCTATGACGCCTTGTCCGCGCTGCTGGTCGAGCAGGCGGGCTTCGAGGCGGCTTACCTGTCGGGCGCCAGCATCGCCTACACCCGACTTGGCCGGCCGGACATTGGCCTGGTCAGCGTGAGCGAGGTCGCCAACGTCGTGGAGAACATCCGTGAACGCGTCACGCTGCCCCTCATCGTCGACGCCGACACCGGCTTTGGCAACGCACTCAATGTCGTGCGCACCGTCAAGACCTTCGAGCGCGCCGGCGCAAGCGCCCTGCAGCTGGAGGACCAGACCCTGCCCAAGCGCTGCGGCCACCTCGAGGGCAAGACCCTCGTCTCGACGGCGGAAATGAGCGGAAAGATCCGCGCCGCCCTAGACGCGCGCAGCACGGACGCCACCCTGATCATCGCCCGCACCGATGCCGTTGCGGTGGAAGGCCTGGAACCGGCGCTGGATCGCGCCGAGCGCTACCTCGAAGCCGGTGCCGACGTGCTGTTTATCGAGGCGCTGCGCGATGCCGGGCAAATGCGCCAGGCGCTGGGCCGCTTTGCCGGACGCGTGCCCTTGCTGGCCAACATGGTGGAAGGCGGCAAGACACCAATACTTGCCGCCGCCGAGCTCGAGCACCTGGGCTATCGCATCGCCATCTTTCCAGGGGGCACCGTGCGCGCCCTTGCGCACGCGCTCAAGGGCTATTTCTCCAGCCTCAAAAGCAACGGCACCACCACCCCTTACCGCGACCGCATGCTCGATTTTGACGCATTGAACCAGACCATAGGCACGCCGGACATGCTGGCCCTGGGCAAGCGCTATGACTGAACAAGGCCTGCAGGCGACGCAGCCGCGCGTTGGCGTGCTCACCCCGCCGGCCAACCCCACAGTGGAGCCGGAGGTGCATGCGCTGCTGCCGGCGACGGTTGCGATGTACAGCACGCGCCTGCCGGTGCTTACGGGCGACTTGCAGCAGCGCAACGCCGCCTATGCCGGGCACTACCAGCCGGCCATCGCCAGCTTTGGCGCGCTCAGGCTGGATGCCTTTTACATCGGCTCCACCGGCGCGACCTACACACTGGGCCCGGACGGTGACCGCGCGCTGAGCGAAAAACTTGCCGCTGGATGCGGCAAGCCGGTATGGACCGCCAGCCGCGCCATCCTGGAATCACTGCAGGCGCTGGACTGCGCCAGCCTCTGCCTCGTATCACCCTACCCGGACTGGCTGACCGAACTCGCGGTGGCCTACTGGGAGGCGGCCGGACTGCGCGTCGAGCAGGTGGTAAAACTCGGTGAAATCTTCCGCGCCTACGCGCTTGAGACCGCCGAAGTGGTGACTGGCCTGCAGCGCGTGCGGCCCTCATCGGGTAGTGCGGTATTGCTCTCGGGCACCGGCATGCTCACGCTGCCGGCGATCCTGTCCGAAGGTATGCGCTTCAAGGCGCCGCTCTTGTCATCCAATCTTTGCGGCACCTGGCAGCTGCTGCGCTCGCTCGGCCAACCTGCATCGCCCACCATGACCGCCGCGGCGCCGGGGCTGGCGGCGCTACTCACCAAAGAAAAATCATGAGCCCACCCGTCACCAACACCGCAACACCGTCGCCGCAGCTCGCGCGCCTGCAAGCCTTGGTCAGCGGCTACTGTGAGTCTGAAGCTTTTTTCGACACGCGGGCTGAGGAAGTCGAGCTCAAGGCACGGCTGATGCTGCTCGACACCCTCGGCTGCATGTTAGCCGCGCGCAGCGCGCCGGAGGTAAGCAGCTTTGAGAGCGCATTCAGCAGCATTGAATCGGGCTTGTTCACCTTTCCCGGCGGACGCCGGCTCTCAACCCTGGGCGCCACCGCCGTGGGCGCCATGGCCGCCACCTGGGATGAGGCCTGCGAGGGCCTCGCCGTCGCACACGGTCGCCCCGGCGTACCGGTCATTGCCGCGCTCTTGCCGCAGGCCATCGCGCGCGATGCGACGCTGGGCCTAGTGCTAGACAGCCTTGTCGCCGGTTATGAGGTGGGGGCACGCTGCGGTGCATGGCTGCGCGTAAAGCCCGGCATGCACGTCGATGGCAACTGGCCGGCCCTGGGCGTGGCGGCGGCGATGGCCCGCCTGCTGGGACTGCAAGCGGGCATGACCATGACGGCGATCAACACCGCCGCCTGCCAGCTGGGCACCAGCCTCTACCTGCCGGTCCGCGTCGGCGCCAACGCCCGCAACACCTATCTTGCCCACAGCGCATGGCTGGGCCAGCTGGCGACTTTCAGCGCGGCCAGCGGCGTCACCGCCCCGGAGGATGCGCTGCCCCACTACGCGCAACACTTCGCCGCAGCGGATGAGGACACTCTCATCGCCCCGGACCGGCACCTGATTCTTGAGTCCTACCTGAAGCCCCACGCCGCCGTGCGCCACGTGCACTACGGCACCGAGGCGGCGCTGATCATTCGCGGGGAACTGGAGGGCAAGACCGCCGCCATCAGCGCGATCCGCCTGCTCGTGTACGAGGAGGCCCGCACCTACTGCGGCAACACCAACCCGCAGACACCCATACAGGCGCAGTTCAGCCTCTCGTTTGGTGCCGCTGCAGGATTGCGCTACAACGGCATCGACCCGGGTATTTATCGCCAGGAGCGTTTTGAGGACGCAGAACTGCGCCGGCTGGAGCGGCTGGTCCGGGTGGAGACCGATCCGGTGCTGGGCAATGCCGGACGGCGCGGCGCGAAGCTGGTGCTGCAATCAGGCGAAAAACAATACGAAGCGCGCGTCACCGCCATCAAGGGCGATCCTGACATGCCACTCAGTCAAGAGGAGGTCGCCGCGAAATTCATGCGCTACGCCGGGCCCAGCGTGCCGGCGGGCAAGGCCTACGGCTTTGCCTCGGCCCTGGTCAGTTGCGAAAAGAACACGCCCTTTCGCGCCTTGTGGGATTTGCTGTTCTAGCTTGGGGCGATGCCGAAAAACCAATAGCATCGACTGGAAACGACCTACTGGCGCGGGTTTTCAGCCTATTGCACCAGTTCTGCCTGGCGCAATCCGGTGATCATCGAGGTCTTGAGCAAATGCGCGTGCAGGCGTCCGCGATCGGCGATGATGGCCTTCAGGCCGGCAAGAATCTCGGTGCGACGCTGGGTGTCGCGTTCGCGCATACGCGCGCGATTGGCCGCGGCTTGGGCAATGATTTGTTCGAGCGCGGCCGGCCGGCGCTGGCGCTCGTAGCGATCGAGCAGCGCGACAGTGGCGCCATGCCACACCTCAATCAGCTTGCCGGCAAGACTGAAGGCGTCGTGCACGCCGCCGTTCATGCCCATGCCACCCGAGGGACTGTTAAGGTGGGCCGCGTCACCGGCCAGAAACACCCGGCCCGCGCTATAGCGGGCGGCGATGCGCTGATGAACGCGATAGGGGCGCCGCTCCAGCACCGCGTAGGCCTCGTCGCGCGGCACGATGGCCTGCAACGCCGCCTCTATCGCCGGCGCCTCCAGCGCCTCCTCGACAGGACGATCCTCGGGTGGGTAAATGCTGACGCGCCACAAGCCAGGCAGACGCAGCAGGCTGAAATTGGCCGCACCTTCGCGCCAGCAATAGCTGACATTGGACAGTCCGGGCAGGTGCTCGTGAAAAGCAAAGCGCGTGGTCGCGAGAATCGTTGTCTCGGGGTAAGTCTCGCCCTCGAAGGCGATGCCCAGCGCCTGGCGCACCACGCTGCGCGCGCCATCGGCGCCAATCAGGTAACGGCCGCGCACGCCTTCGCTACCGTCTTCGCGCGCAACCTCGATCATCACGCCGTCCGCGTCTTGCTGCAAGCCGGTCACTTTTGCATTGAAGTGCAGGCTGACCAAGGGATGGTTTTGTACACGGCGCAACAAGGCGCGCGACAGCTTCCACTGTTCGCACTGCAGGCGGTAAGGGTGGGCGGTATCACCGGCGAGAACAGACAGGTCGAATTCCGCCTTATCGCCGGACGGGTGCAGGCGCACCTGCCAGGTCGGGCAAATCAGTCCGTCCGCGATCAACTCGGCGGTGATGCCAAACGGTTCGAGCATATCGAGGGTGGGCGGGTGAAACGTCGAGGCGCGCAAGTCCTGGACGATATCGGCTTCGGCTTCAAACAGTTGCACCGGAATGCCAGCCTCGGCAAGGCAAAGCGCGGCACTCAGGCCGACCGGGCCGCCCCCGGCGATGAGCACACAGGACGCCGGGCTGTTACTCATAGCTTGTTCACATTGATGCTGCTTATATTGACTGTCATGTTCCGTGGCATTTTTCTTGGCATTCACGCTTAATGAATTTAGTATAAGGCAATCGAATTCGTCTTCACGTTAACGTTAATCGGGTTAATTGGGTTAATCGCGTTAAACGGGTTAATCACATTAATCGCGTCCAACCATATCCTCGCTGGCATCCCCTTGCAAAGACGCGCATTCCTGAAATCGGGCACGGCAGGCATCGCCATCGCGGCCCTGCCCACCCTTGCCACCCTTGCCACCATTACCACGCTCGCCACCCTCAAGCCTGGCGTGGCGCGGGCCCAGGCAGCCTGGCCGACAAGGCCGCTCAAACTGGTGGTTCCCTTCGCGCCCAGTGGTGGTGGTGATGTCATTGCGCGCCTGTTCGCGCCGCGCCTTTCCGCGGCGCTGGGACAGCCGGTGATCATCGAGAACAAACCCGGCGCCTCAGGCACGATAGGCGCAAGCTTTGTCGCCAAGGCCGCGCCCGACGGCTATACGCTGTTGCTATCCAATAACGCCTCCATCTCAACCGGGCCGCTGGTGTACCCCAAAATAGACTACAAACCGCGCGCCGACTTTGAACACGTGGTCATGATCAGTTCCTTTGCCAACGGCTTTCTGGTCAATACCAATCACCCGGCAAGAACGCTGCAGGAGTTCATCGCCCTGGCGCGGGCGAAGCCGGGCAAGCTGAGCTTCGCCTCGGCGGCGGTGGGTTCGGCCGGGCACCTGACCGGCGAAATGATGAAGCAGCGGGCCGGCATAGACATGCAACACGTGCCCTACAAGGGCACGGGCCCGGCGATCACCGACCTGATGGCCGGACAGATCGATGCCATTTTTGACGGCCTGCCGGCATCCACGCCCTACGTAAAGGCGGGAAAATTGCGGCTGCTGGCTATCTCTGCACCACAACGCCTGCCCAACTTTCCGGAAGTGCCGACGCTCAATGAAATCGTGCCCGGCGTCGCCGGTTTCGCCTGGTTCGGCCTGTCCGCGCCGGCCAGGACGCCGCGGGAGATTCTCGAGCGCATCGAAGCCGAGGTGCAAAAAATCGTCGCCCTCCCCGAGGTGCGTGCGCGCTTTGCCGACCTGGGCATGAACCTGTCGGGTCGCGGCCGCAACGACTATGCCGAATTTATCGCGCAGGATATCCAGCGCTGGACGCCGGTGGTGAAAGCGGCCGGCGTCAGCACCGACGGATGAACATTCTTTCACAGGACAAACCATGAACCCTTCTCTTGATACGCTGGTCAAAAATGTGCGCGTGGTGCGCCCGAACAAGAACTCGGTCGACCTGCTGGACATTGGCATCAAGGACGGCAAGTTTTCCCGCATCGCGCCGGAGATCCGCGCCGAAGAAGCCAAATCGGTAATCGACGGCAAAAACCTGCTGGGCTTTCCCGGTTGCGTCGATGCGCACATGCACATCGGCATCTACCAGCCGCTGGCCCAGGATGCTGTCGCCGAGAGCAAGGCCGCGGCCATGGGCGGGGTGACCTCCAGCCTCAATTACTTTCGCACCGGGCAGTACTACCTCAACAAGGGCGGCCCCTACAGCAAGTTCATGCCCGAGGTGCTCAAACTCTCGGAGGGCAATTTTTGGGTCGACTACGGTTACCACCTCGCGCCCATAGAGTCGGCCCACATCGATGAAATGGATTCCTTGCTGACCGACTGGGGCGTGCCCTCGTTCAAAATTTTCATGTTCTACGGCGGCTACGGCCTGCACGGCCAGTCGGACAAACAAAACGAATTCCTGATGATAGGACCCGAGGAACGCTACGACGTCGCGCACTTTGAATTCATCATGCGTTCGGCCTTCCGCATGACCCAGGCCCACCCCGAACTGGCTGAGTACATCAGCGTCAGCCTGCATTGCGAGTTTGCCGACATCCTCAACGCTTACACCAAGATCGTCGAGCGCGACAGCAAGCTAGACGGGCTGGCGGCCTACAGCGCGGCGCGCCCTCCCCACTCCGAGGGCCTCGCCATCTGGATCGCCTCCTATCTCGCCAACGAGACCGGATGTCCCAACATCAACCTCTTGCACCTGTCGTCGAAAAAGGCCATCGATGCCGCGATGATGATGCAGCGCGTTTTCCCGCACATCAATTTCCGCCGCGAAGTCACGGTCGGCCATTTGATGCTGGATGTCGATTGCGAGTGCGCGGTGCAGGCAAAGGTGAATCCGCCCATCCGTCCGCGCCCCGACGTGGAGGCGCTGTGGGAAGCGGTGCTCAACCGCGACGTCGACTGGATCGTCAGCGACCACGCCTGCTGCTCAGCCGAGCAGAAATGGTCGTCGAAATTCCCGAAAAACATCTGGCTCGCCAAGTCTGGATTCGGCGGCACCGAATACCTACTGCCCTCCATCATCAGCGAAGGCTCCAAGCGCGGCATGTCCTATAACCACATGGCCGAGCTGCTGTCGTGGAACCCGGCCAAGCGTTACGGCCTGCTCAACAAAGGCGATATCGCCGTCGGCTACGACGCCGACCTGGTGCTGGTCGATCCGCACCAAAGTTTTACCGTGCGCGCCGCCGACTCCCTCTCGAAGCAGGGCTACACACCCTTTGAGGGCATTGAGATCAGCGCCAGCGTCAAGACCACCATGCTGCGCGGGGAAACGGTGTTTAACGACGGCAATATTGTCGGACCGGCCCGCGGCCAGTATTTGCGGCGGCCGCTGATCCGCTAACGCGCTGAGGCGGGCGCGCAGGCATGGCGGTGATGGCAGAGCAGGCGGCGGATTTCAGCGCCAAGGTGCAGGTGATTGTCATTGGCGGCGGTGCCGGCGGGCTCATCGCCGCACTGCGCTTGCGCGATGCCGGCGTCGCGTGCGTGGTGCTGGAGCGCGACGCGTCGCCAAGCGGCTCCACCGCGCTCTCTTCGGGCTTCATCCCGGCCGGCGATTCGCGCTGGCAGCGCAGCGCCGGCGTGACCGACTCGGTGGCAAGCATGTGCGCCGACATCGAAGCGAAAAATCACCACGGTGCCGACGCGGATGTGGTGCGCGCCGTGTGCGCGGCATCGACACCGACGCTGGAATGGCTGGCCGACCGGCACGGCATCGCCTTCGAATTGTTGCAAGGCTTTCTGTATCCGGGCCACCGCGTCGCGAGAATGCACGCCGTCCCGGAAAAGACCGGCGCGGGGCTCATGACGCGCCTGCTTGCGGCGGCGGCACGCGCCGGTGTCGATGTGCTGGGCAAGGCCGCCGTGACCGATCTTTTTGCCACCACACAAGGACGCATCACCGGCGTGCGTGTCACCCGGCCCGACCTCAGCCGCGAAGACATCGGCTGTGAGGCATTGATCCTTGCCTGCAACGGCTTTGGCGGCGACCGCGACCTGGTTCGCCGCCATTTGCCGGAGATTTGCGCGGCGCAGTACGCCGGTCACACCGGCAACCAGGGCGATGCCCTGCGCTGGGGCGAGGCGCTGGGCGCCAAGCTCAGCGACCTGGGCGCCTATCAGGGACATGGCGGGTTTGCCACCCCGCACGGCGTGCTAATCACCTGGGCGCTGATGATGGAGGGCGGCGTCCAGGTCAACGCACTGGGCGCGCGCTTCTGGAACGAGCACGAAGGCTACTCCGAGGCGGCGGTGCATGTATTGGCGCAACCGGAACGCTTTGCCTGGGCGATTTTTGATCAGCGCCTGCATGCGCTTGGTTTGAGCTTCCCGGATTATCTTGATGCCCAGGCGGCAGGCGCCCTGAGACAAGCCGACTCCACCGCCGCCCTTGCCGGGCTGACCGGACTGCCCCGGCGAGCGCTAGAGGACAGCCTGGCCGGCGTTGATGCGCTTTGTGCCGGCAGCACCAAAGACCATTACGGACGACAGTTCAGGCCAGAGCAGGCACTCACACCACCGTATTTTGCCGTCAAAGTTACGGGCGCCTTGTTCCATACCCAAGGCGGACTGGAGATCGATGCGCATGGTCGCGTCCAACATACGTCCGGGCATTATTTTGATAATTTGTTCGCCGTCGGCGGTGCTGCCCGCGGCGTTTCTGGTGGGGCGGTATGGGGTTATTTATCCGGGAACGGCCTGCTCACGGCTTGCGCACTGGGTTCGATAGCCGGGCAAAACGCGGCCGACCTGGTCGGGGCAGCCAAGAACGATTAAGCCCGTTATTGTCCCCGTTCAAGGATAAAAAGGGACCGGATTGGGAATAGTGAAATATTGACAATAGCAAAGCCCTGACCCGTATTAATGATGCATGGGCGTAAAGCCCGCGATTTCATTGGGTTTTCGGGCGGCGGCTTCGGGTTGCGTCACTCCGAGTGCGGTGGCGATTTCGCGCTGTTCTAGCTTTCGCCCTTGGGCAGTTCATTGACGGACAGCGCCAGACGCGTATTGGTCTGCAGCTCAAGGACATCGGGAAAGCCCAGATCGGCAAAGACCTTGGTGGTTCCGCGGGTGATCCTGGTCATGGCTTACCTCTGCTTTTGTAACCGGCCTGGACGCGATTGAGGCGCTCTGCAATCAATCGATGATACTTTAGCTTGCCGTGCTCGTCTATCGCCACCGGCAGTACGGGACGCAGCGGTATTGCGATCTCATAGCGCGTATGGCGCTGTTCGCCCGAACGTACCAGCGCCTGCTTGGCAACCAGATCGGCAAGATCCCGCGTGGCCGTGGCCGGCGACGCGCCAGTGATGCTGGCGTATTTGCCGGCGCTCAATGCCCCTTCAAAGCCTTTCGGACCTTCGCGCAGCATGCGCAGGAGCGCTTTTTTCTGTCGTTCGTTGAGTTGATCGCGCAAGCGGTCGAGTAAGCGGGTCTTGTCGATCAGGAAATCCACCATTGCGATCGAGCGCCGTTGCGCCTCGATGGCAGTCGCGGCGAACCAGATGAGCCAAGGCGTGATCTCCTGATGTTTGTTGTTCGCTTCCAGCAGAGCGTAATACGCATTTCGCTTCGCCAGTATGGTCGCGGCCAATGCCATCAGGGTCGGATGTCCGAGGCATTGGGCGAGGGCTTTTTCCGCGATGGCGCGACCGATACGGCCATTGCCGTCCTCGAACGGATGGATGCAGATGAAATACAGATGCGCGATGCCTGCCCGCGTCAACGCGGGCAAGGGCTCGGCATTCCCAGGCGCCGAGCGATTGAACCAGTCGATGAAACGGGACATTTCAGCCGGCACTGATGCCGAAGGCGGCGCCTCAAAGTGAACCTTGGGCTCGTGGATGGCACCGGATACCACTTGCATCGGCTCGACATGGGTCCGATAGCTGCCGACGTCCTTGAGGTCGCGGCGACCCGTCGTCAGCATCCGATGCCACCGGAACAGCATGTCGTGCGAAAGAGGCTCAGCGCAGGTGCGATGCAGATCGACCATCATCTCCGACACACCCTGTTCCGCGGCACCGACCTTGCGGTGGTCGGTCGCGAGCCCCAATTGCCTTCGGATTGAGGATTGAACGCTCGTGCGATCGAGTATTTCCCCCTCGATTTCCGAGGTCGTCACCGCTTCGGTGCTCATGGCCTCGACTGTGAGCTGCTCGCGGTCTTCCGCCCCGAGATGCTTTGCCGTACCGGCATATTCGCCCGCTTCGACCAGAAATAACGCCTCGGCCTTGAGGAGTCGCGCCTGTTTCCAGGAAAACTCCGGCCATTCGGATTGTTGCCAGTTCCATTTCATGATCGATTGGGGCTCCGTCTATCGCTCACTATACTTCACTAATATGATCGATAGAAGGTCTAGCCTATCGCTCACCGGCCTTCGGTCAGCGTACCGGTCAAATCAAGAAACCAAGCCAGCTAGGCTTTCGCACGCACCGGCTTGGCTCGCGGCGCGATGATTAAAATCCAGCGCGCGCATCATGACAAGCGATTTCGCGAAGGTTCTGCCGGTCTTGATCCTCGTGACACTATGGGAGCCGAGGCGAGAAACTGGGCATTGCGCGTCTCGACCTGAACGACCGGATCGCCGAAGCAGTCGAAAAGGCCGATCTCGACCCGGATCAGATCGCCCTGCTGGAGAAACTCCTCGGCTATCTGATTAGATAATCCATGAATAATCGCATTTCATTGTAATTATTCAACTATATCTAATCACCGGTGAATACTGTCAGGCCATCGTGCATGGCGTCGTGCGCTTCGCCGTTTTTCGTTTCGCGGATCGTCCATACCGTGCGCTCCAGGTCGACGCCGCGCCATAACGCGGCCACCACTTCACCCGACCGGCCGCAGGTAAAGAGCACCATCGCCAGTGCATCGCGCACGGTCCGGCTGTAGGGACTTCGCTGTCGCTAAAGACGCGCTTTCTGCGCACCTGCGGCGCACCTTTGATGCCCAGCGTCGGAAACACGAAGTCATCGGGAAGACGCCCCTGTTCTGCCGCGTGGGCATACGCGCATCGAATGCGGCCAAGCAGGTAAGTGCCACACGGTGGAGCACGAGCTGGCGCGGTAGCGGTAGAAAAACACCCGTGCGGCATTCGTGCGGCGCACCCTAAAACCCGGGCGATCGGGATCGGCGCACTCGTCTCCCGACCGCAGGTCGGCGATAATCAATGCTAAACTTGTCCCCCCTTCCGACAGCCTTTTCCAGATCCCAAGATGAATCTCGAACAAGCCCGCTTCAACATGGTCGAGCAACAAATCCGCCCATGGGAGGTGCTAGACGCCGAAGTGCTGAAACTGCTCTACGCCGTGCACCGCGAAGAGTTCGTACCGGCTGCGCACCGCGAGCTCGCCTTCTCCGATCTGGCAATTCCGCTTTATACGGGAGCCGCTCCCGGCGAATACATGATGCAGCCCAAACTCGAGGCGCGCATCCTGCAGGAACTCAGCGTGAAAAAATCCGACAAGGTGCTCGAAGTGGGCACCGGATCGGGCTATCTGACCGCCTTGCTCGCGCATCGCGCCCTGTCGGTCGTAAGCATCGAGATCAACCCAGCCATCAAGAGCATCGGCGAGAAAAATCTTGCCCTGCAGGCTTTCGACAATATCAGCCTTGCGCTCGGCGATGGCGCTCAAGGCTGGACAAAAGCGGCCCCCTACGATGTCATCGTCCTGACTGGCTCGACGCCGGTATTGCCGCAAACCCTGCTCGAGCAGCTCAAGCCCGGCGGCCGCCTGTTCGCCGTTGTCGGCGACGCACCCGTTATGGAAGCGCGCCTCGTCACTTGCAACGCGCCCGGGGCTTTCCAGTCCACCGTATTATTTGAAACCTGCACAGCCGCGCTCGTGAACGCCGCGCAACCCAAGCGTTTCTCGTTTTAACCGCGTCGCGCACAAGCCTGGCGCCGATACGATTTGTTACCCCTGCGGCAATCATTTCACGCCATCATCCGAATCAAATGGATCAGATCAATCCGACACAACTGAAAGAATGGCTGGACCGCGCCGGTGACAAAGCGCCGCTGTTGCTCGACGTGCGCGAGAACTGGGAGTACGAGACGGCGCACATCGAAAAATCCATGCTGATCCCGATGAACACCATTCCGGCACGCCTGTCCGAACTGGACCCGGACGCAGACACCGTGGTGATTTGCCACCATGGCGGACGTAGTGCGCAAGTGGCGATGTTTCTTGATCGCAACGGATTTAAAAAAGTCTTCAACCTGGCCGGCGGTGTGGATGGCTGGGCGCGGCAAGTGGACAACGGCATGGCGACTTACTGAAACCCTCCATTCGAAAATTACCGACATGAACAGCAATCTCTCACGCACACTTTGCGCCACCTGGTTTATCGCAGCGGCCCTGGCCGGTCCGGCGCATGCAGCCGACCTGCTGCAAATTTACCGCGACGCGCTGAGCAACGATGCGGCCTATGCATCGGCGCGCGCAACCCGCGACGCCGGGCTTGAGAGCCTGCCGCAGGGACGGGCGGCAATACTGCCCACCGTCAGCGCCACCATGTCGACGCAAATGAACAACCTGGAGATTTCTTTCCGTAACGCCTTGCCGGACTCGAACCGAAAGGGCAACACCAACAGCTACAGCATCACCCTCACCCAGCCGCTGTTTAACTGGGCGAGCTATATGACCTACAAAGGGGCTGGCTATAAGGTCGCACAAGCGGAGGCCATTTTTGCGCAAGCTCGCCTTGATCTGATTGTGCGTGTATCGCAAGCCTATTTTGACGTCCTGGCATCGCAGGACAGTCTGGCCTTTATCACCGCCCAACGCACCGCCATCTCGGAACAACTGGCGCAGGCCAAACGTAACTTCGAAGTGGGCACCGCCACCATCACCGACACGCATGAAGCCCAGGCGCGCTATGACCTGTCGACCTCGCAGCGCCTCGCCGCCGAGAATGACCTGGAAATAAAGAAGCAAGTGCTGCAACAAATCATCGGAAAATTGCCTGCGGGACTGCTGCCTTTGCGCACTACACTGCAGCTTTCCCCACCGCAACCGAGCGCGATGGAACAATGGGTGAAAAGCGCGGAAGAACAAAGTTTCGGCGTGCGCGTCCAGCAAGCCGGCCTGGAAATCGCCACGCGCGAAATAGAACGGCTTCGCGCGGGCCACTACCCGTCGCTGAACCTCGTCGGCACGCTCGGGGCAAGCTCGCAAAACCTCTCCTCGACAGGGACCGCAAACACCGCCAGCGACACCAACAGCCGCACTATCGCACTGCAGTTGGCAGTCCCCTTATACGCCGGCGGCAACGTCAGTTCGCAGGTTCGCCAGGCCGTCGCACTGCAGGAAAAGACACGCCAGGATCTGGAGCTCAGCAAACGCAGTGCAGCGCTGTCGGCACGCCAGTCCTTCCTTGGCGTGACCAATGGCATGGCACAGGTGCGCGCGCTCGAAGCAGCGCTCGTTTCCAGCCAGAGCGCCCTCGACTCCAACAAGCTTGGCTACGAAGTGGGCGTACGCATCAATATCGACGTGCTGAATGCGCAGCAACAACTGTTCTCGACCAAGCGCGACTTGTCCAAGGCGCGCTACGACACGCTGGTCAACGGTCTCAAGCTCAAAGCAGCCGCAGGTTCGCTCTCCGAAGAGGATGTGGCCGCCGTCAACCGTCTACTGGGCGAGTAAGCGCGCGACGATCCCCATCAGGCGCCCGGTGGCGCCCTGATGCGCCGCGCTAAAGCGCCGCCCCGCCGCTGCCATCGCAGCGCGAGATTCGCGCTCGGACAGTAGCGCTTTTACGCGCCAGACCAGCGTCTCTGCATCGGCCACCGTCAAGGCCGCGCCCGCCGCCACCGCATCGTCGCTCGCCTTGGCGAAATTATAGGTATGCGGGCCCAGCAGCACCGGCACCCCGAGCGCGCAGGCCTCGATGAAATTCTGCCCGCCGTAGGGCAGCAGGCTGCCCCCGACAAAGGCCACGTCACAGGCGCCAAAATAAGCCGCCATCTCACCCATGCTGTCGCCAAGCACAAAGGCGCAATCGGGCGGAACATCGCGATTTTCGCTGCGCAGTACAACAGTATGTCCGCGCGCCTTTAACAGGGCCGACACCTCGCCGAAGCGCTGCGGATGACGCGGCACAATCAGGGTGAGAAGATCGGCAACAGGATGCTGCCGCAGGGCGTCCAACAATAGCGCTTCCTCGCCTTCGCGGGTGCTGGCGGCAAGGAGCACCGGGCGGGTGACGCCAAAGCGCTGCCGCAGCTCGGCCCCCAACAGCCGCATGGCCTGCGGAACGGTGACATCAAACTTCAGATTACCTGTCACTTCAAGCTCACACGCCCCGAGCGCGCGCAGCCTGTCAGCATCCGCCTCGCTTTGCGCCGCGACGGCAGAAAGGCCTTGCAAGGCCTCGCGCACAAGGGACGCCACCAGCGCGTAAGCCCGGGCGGATTTTTCCGACAGGCGGGCGTTGGCAAGCAATAGCGGTAACTGCTTTTCGCGGCAGGCCCGGATCAGGTTGAACCAGATCTCGGTCTCCATCAGGATGCCCAGCCGGGGCCGGAAATGCGCAAGAAAGCGCGCAACGGCGAACGGGTAGTCGTAGGGCAGGTAACAACAATGCGCCACACCGGCGAACAATTGCTCCGCCGTAGCGCGACCGGTGGCGGTCATTTGCGTCACGACGAGTTGATGCCCCGGATAGCGCAAAGCGAGGGCACGCACAAAAGGTTCGGCCGCCCGCGCTTCGCCAACCGACACGGCATGCAACCAGATAACCGGCTTGTCCGGCTTGAAAGCGTAACGACCGAATCGTTCGGCCACGTGCAGCCGATAGCCGGGCTCGCGCCGGCCACGCCACAACAACCGTAGCACCACCCAGGGCAGTGCAAGCCACAGCATCGCGTTGTAGACGAAGCGCATCATGCCGGGCCCGACCACAATCCGGTCAGCGCCGCCATGACCTCGTCAACAGATGGAGGGGCATCCAGCGCACCAAGATTGCAGGCAGCGCGCGCGCCGTAGACCCCTGTGAGTTCGGGCGAAGAGGCACAAAAGATCGCGACCGTTGGTCGCCCCAGCGCGGCCGACAAATGCATGAGCCCGGTGTCGACACCAACCGTTCCCTTAGCCCCGGCGAGCAGCCGCGCCATTGCGTTCAAATCCAGCCGCGGCGCTACGCTGGCACCGACCACCGCCGCGGCGATACGCTTGGCCGCGGCCATTTCGGCCTCATTGCCCCAGGGCAGCACGCATTTGAGCCCGGCGGCCACCAGCTTGCGCCCAAGCGCGATCCAGTTATCTTCTGACCAATGCTTGTCGGCCCGGCTGCTTGCATGCAGCAAGACACAATAATCATCCACCTTGTCCGCCCCACCGACTCGGTCCGCGCGGATGCCGTAGTCGGCGCCGCCCTCTATGGGGTAGCCCAGGGCGGCCGCCACGAGCGCACGATTACGTACGACCGCGTGCTGGGTCGGCAAAAGGGCATGGGTCACATCGTAAAAGCGCGCCGCCGTGGACTCCCGCGCGCTGTCTGCGTCATATCCGTGTCGCTCGCCATTGGCACAGCGGGCGAGCAAGGCGCTTTTGAGCAGGCCTTGGGTGTCGATGACAAAGTCGTATTGTTCGAGCGCGAGCGCCCGGCGAAAAGCGCCCACTTCGCGCCAAGTCCCGCGACTGAAAACCTGTTTGCGCCAGCGCCGCACCGCCACCGGGATGACGCGCCGCACCGCCGGGTGCAAGGCGGGCAAGGCGGCAAAGGCCTCCTCCACAACCCAGTCAATCCGGGCCTCAGGAAACCGCTGTGCGATATCGGTCGCTACCGGCAGGTTATGCACGACGTCGCCCAGCGAGGAGGTTTTGACGAGCAGTATTTTTTTCATGACGGGCCGCGCCCGAAGACGGCGGCGTCAGTTAAAATAGCAGTGGTAAAACCTTGATTATACGGGATTGCTCGCCCAAAACCGTCTGCTGCCATGCCTCTTTCCGCCGTCATCATCACCAAGAACGCCGCCACCCAGATCAGTGCCTGCCTGGCAAGCCTGGCATTCGCCGATGAGGTGCTGGTTGTCGATTCGGGCAGCACCGATGGCACTGCGGAGATCGCCAGAGCCGCCGGGGCCAGGGTACTGCAAGCCGAATGGCTGGGCTTCGGCCGGCAAAAGCAATTTGCGGTGACGCACGCTGCCCACGATTGGGTGCTGTGCCTTGATGCCGACGAGTGCGTCAGTGACGCGCTACGCGCCAGCATCGTGTCGGCACTCATGTCCCCGCGCGCAACGGCCTACGACATGGCCCGCTGCAACCGCTTCATGGGCCACTGGCTGCGGCACGGGGAGGGCTATCCGGACTGGAGTTTGCGCCTGTTCGATCGCCGCCATGCCCGCTGGAGCGACGACCCTGTGCATGAGAAGGTGCTCGCAAACGCCCGCCCGGCGCGGCTTTCCGGCGATTTGCTGCATGACTCGGCCGAAACCCTGGATCGCTACCTGGACAAACAAAATCGCTATACGACGCTGCAAGCCGAGGCCATGCGCGCTGCCGGCAAGCACGCAAGCCTAGTGCGGCTGGTGCTCTCGCCACTGGCGCGTTTTATCAAGTTCTATGTAATTCGGCTCGGCTTTCTCGACGGTCAGGCGGGGCTCGTGCACATCGCCATCGGCTGCATGAACAGTTTCAACAAATACGCCAAGCTACTGGCGCTGCAACGGACAAGGACATGACGATTCTGGTTACAGGCGGCGCCGGCTTCATCGGCTCGAATTTCGTCCTTGACTGGCTGGCGCAGTCGGACGAAACCGTGATCAACCTCGACAAGCTGACCTACGCCGGCAACCGCGCCAATCTGGCCGCGATCGCCGGCGATGCCCGCCACCAATTCGTTCATGGCGACATCTGCGACCGACCGCTGCTGCAAAAATTGTTCAGCGAACACCGGCCGCGCGCCGTGGTGCATTTCGCCGCCGAAAGCCATGTCGATCGTTCCATCCACGGCCCGGCTGAATTTGTGCAGACAAACGTAATCGGCACCTTCAGCCTGCTCGAGGAAGCGCGTGCGCACTGGATGCCGCTGGAAGGCGATGCCAAGTCCGCTTTCCGCTTCCTGCACGTCTCGACCGACGAAGTCTACGGCTCGCTTGGCGCGGCCGATCCGGCCTTCGCCGAAACAAGCGCCTACGCCCCCAACAGCCCCTATTCCGCATCCAAGGCCGGCTCCGACCACCTGGTGCGCGCCTGGCACCACACCTACGGCCTGCCGACGCTGGTCACCAACTGCTCAAACAATTACGGCCCGCGGCAATTCCCGGAAAAGCTCATCCCGCTGATGATCGCCAACGCCCTCGCGGGCAAGCCATTGCCGGTGTATGGCGACGGCCAGAACGTGCGCGACTGGCTTTACGTCGGCGACCACTGCTCCGCCATCCGGGCGGTGCTCGAACGGGGGCGCCCGGGTGAGGTCTACAACGTCGGCGGTAACGCAGAAATGAAGAACCTGGATGTGGTGCACGCACTGTGCGCCGCACTCGATGCGCTGCGCCCCGACTCCGCGGGACCGCACAAGCGGCTGGTTAAATTCGTAACAGACCGTCCGGGACATGACCAGCGTTACGCCATTGACGCGCGCAAAATTGCCACAGAGCTCGGCTGGCAACCAGCAGAAAATTTCAAGTCCGGCCTGACCCGGACTGTGCAGTGGTACCTCGACAACGCCGCTTGGGTGGCGGATATTCAGTCGGGCGAATACCAGCGCTGGATCGAAAACAATTATGTGAAGCGATGACATTCCTTCCGTCTTTTTGAGCGCTCCATGTTCCGAGACAATGCGGTAATTGACGACAATATGCTCAAAAAGGCATAATAGCCAAGATGATTAGCCAGCCCCGGAAACCCCTGAAATGGGTCGGCTCGTCCAAGCGCGACTTGGACGCAATGCCGGGGGATGTGCAAGACGTTTTTGGACACGCAATTGACCTCGCGCAAGCGGGCGGGAAGCACCAGGATGCCAAATCAATGAGCGGTTTTGGCTCGGCCTCCGTTCTGGAGGTGATTGAGGATTATCGCGGTGATACCTTTCGCGCGGTCTACACCGTAAAGTTCGCCAGATGGGTTTACGTGTTGCACTGCTTCCAGAAAAAGTCAAAAACAGGTATTCGGACGCCGAAAGCGGACATGGATCTGATAAACGCCCGCCTCAAAGCCGCGAAACTGGACTTTGATACATGGCTGACAAACCAAGGAGCAAGATAATGAGCCGACAGCCAGAGATCACCATTCAGGACGGTAGCACCAACGTCTACGCCGACCTCGGATATGCCGACGCGGCCGAAATGCAGCGCAAGTCTCAGATTGCCGCCGAGATTGCGCGCAGCATCAAGGCGCGCCACTTGACGCAAGGGGCCGCCGCCGCGCTGTTAGGCATAGACCAATCAAAGGTTTCGCGCATTACACGGG
Organism: Bordetella parapertussis; assembly: GCA_945892985.1. Taxonomy (GTDB): domain Bacteria; phylum Pseudomonadota; class Gammaproteobacteria; order Burkholderiales; family SG8-39; genus CAITSH01. The sequence goes on along the minus strand of CAMDDU010000017.1, from coordinate 49,492 downwards.
GCCAATTTCGTGGGGTCAGCGAAGCAAAACTGCTTGAGCTCGTAACCAAATTGGGGCGCGACGTTAGAATCGTCGTAGGTCCGGTGCGACGGCGTGCCGGCAAAATCGAGCTGGAGTTTGGTTGATCATTAGGAATGAATGCCACCGAGGCAATACCAGCGAGTTTGATTTAAAGATAGCGGGTGAAAAAGCTAAAGTGGGAACTCTCCACTTGACCAATTAACCACAACAGGCGTTACTTACCATATGGTCGTACGCACCCTACCCAGCCAGAAAAACGCCGACTCCAAGGGCCGGGTGACCGTCGGTGACCGCTTAGCGAACCGCGCTGTTATTGTCGAACAACGGCGTGAAGACGAGGTCGTAGTCCGGCTTGCCCGCGTGATCCCTGAGCGCGAAGCATGGCTATATGAAAATCTGGAAGCATCGGCATCAGTTCGGCGAGGACTTGACCAGGCCCGCAAGGGCGAGGTCGCGAAGAATCCGCCGGATATGAAAGCAGCCGTCAAACTCGCCGCGCAGCTTGAGGACTAATGCCCTATAAGCTGATTTGCAAATCGTAATTACAATTTCCAATTTACAAATGCTGTAAGACGTTCTGCGAGAGCAGGCCAGCCGCTCACTTATTGAGCGTTTCATATTTCATGACAATTACGCCATCCGCTACCGTCATCCCCGCGAAAGCGAGGACCCGGCGACGCTGTCGGCGCTGAGAATAACGGCCTTAATGATAAAGCTCCATAAATCCAGCCTTGAATCCATCACATGAATAACAACCAAACGCTCCGTCCTTACAACACTGCTAACCCGATCGAGGCGTCATGAAAGGCATCATCCTCGCCGGCGGCTCCGGCACCCGGCTCTACCCGGTAACGCAAGTAGTGTCCAAGCAACTGCTGCCGGTCTACGACAAACCGATGATCTACTACCCGTTGTCGACCCTGATGCTGGCCGGGATACGCGACATCCTGATCATCTCGACGCCGCAGGAGACGCCGCGCTTTGAGCAATTGCTCGGTGACGGCAAGCGCTGGGGCATATCGCTTCAATATGCCGTGCAGCCCTCCCCCGACGGCCTTGCCCAGGCCTTCCTGATCGGCGAGAAGTTCATCAACGGCGAGCCCTGCGCGCTGGTGCTGGGCGACAATATTTTTTACGGCCACGAACTGGTCGGCGACCTGCAGAGCGCCGCGCAAAAGACCTCCGGTGCGACGGTATTCGCCTACCCGGTCAAGGATCCGGAGCGCTACGGCGTGGTGGAGTTCGACGCCGAGGGCCGCGCCGTCTCGCTCGAAGAAAAACCGCGCCAGCCCAAGTCTCGATACGCAGTAACCGGCCTGTATTTTTACGACCGTGACGTGGTGGCTGCGGCGAAATCGCTCAAGCCCTCACCGCGCGGCGAACTTGAAATCACCGACCTCAACAAGCTATACCTCACAGCGGGCAAGCTCGACGTGGTGCACATGGGTCGCGGCCATGCCTGGCTGGACACCGGCACCCATGAATCCCTGCTCGAGGCCAGCCAGTTCATCGAAATTATCGAGCGGCGGCAGGGGCTGAAGATATGCTGCCCCGAGGAAATCGCCTTCAGGCAACATTTTATCGACGCATCGCAACTCAAAAAACTGGCGGTGCCCTTAAAGAACTCTGGATACGGCGAATATTTATTACGGGTTCTTGAGGATCCCATCTAACACCTCCGGGAATCCCTCTGGCGTCAAAGCCTAAGGCGTATCGGCAACTCCGCTTTTAAGAAGCTCGTTGGGTACAAATCAAGCATCAAGCACTTTTCTGTGTGCCTCTTTGAATGTGCGCTACAAGAAACGAAACACCAAAAGCCATGCACATTGCATAAAAGCCGAAGCGCATTCTGATCAATGTGCCGATGTTTGGCATAACGATTGCCAAAAGAATGAGGCTAGAGAAGCACATAATCGCCAGCGCTCTAAACTCCGCCCGATTACGCAGACTAACTAGAGCAAGCAAAAAACTGCCGATGCCAAGATAGCCCATCAGCGTGAACAATCCCGTCACTTTCCTGGCCAGAGTCATGGCCGGCGAGCTCCCATCGCCGACCCACAAATCAGGAAATGGACTGAATAGCCCGATTTGTAGCGCTCTCGGAACGTAACTTAAAACATCATTTGCGGAATTAAACTCGGACTTGCCGTCTATAAGCGTTGCGCCCCCAGTGGTAGTTGCTCCCAAGCGCGCACGCGCTAATGACAGGAACTTTTGATCCAGTTTTTCTGGAAGAAATTCACTTCGATACCACACCTCAAGTGTATTAATGTTTTCTGGATTGCTAGCCGCGCCAGAAATGGAGATCGCATTCCATCTTACATTGTCAGATAACAATTCGACGGGTTGATGGTTTGCAGCATAATTTTGGGCCAATAAGAGACCTAAAAAACAAAATAAAACAAATGCCTTCCGCCCATTTGAATAAATGGCGCCATGCCTCGAAACCAACGAGAAAATCCAATTAAGTGCAATCAATAGTGTAAAAAGAAACGACACCGGCGCCCAGTGCGGACGGGCGACCCAGCTTATAAAAATACCGGCCAACCCCAAAAGGAAATAGACACCTCTACGCGCAATGGTAGTGGGGCGTCCAGGCATGGAAATATAAACGAGGCAAAAGAGTAACGATAAATTACCCAAAACAAACAAACCATCTTTGTGGATCTGGGCCACCCATTCCATTGCCGTTGCATTCAGGACAAATACCATACTTCCAAAGATCGCCGCACCTGTCGGAAAAAACGACAATAGAATGCCCAGGACAACGCAACCGGTTAGCGCGTGGACCAACGCGTTAAAAGGCAAAATGGCAAAAGGTTTTTCTACGGACAAGGCATAAATGACTGAAGCTATTCCCGCCGGAGAATGTCCGCTTGGTCGCAATTCCCAGTAGGTCCAGCCCTTTTCATTTATTTCTTTTGCTTTTGCGACTGCAATTTGGTGAAAGCCGATGGAATCGGGAATGATCAAACCTTCCACCGAAGCAGTTTCAGCGAACAGTTTAGGAACGACGATGGTCTGTATTACCAAGCCCACAACTAGCGAATAGAGAAAAAATACAATGCCACAGCATAGAATTGGTTTTTTTCTAAACAATGCCCTCATTGAATAAGGTCAATCAAAATCAGGACCTCGAACAAGGAGTCCAATATTAAAAAAGTGATCATAGAAAATAGCCGGGCGCCGCCGCCACCTGGAATCAATCGGTTGGTTCTACTCAACTCTTCGAGCGCATATAATTCACCTTGATCTGCGCTTAGGTTCGCCAATGATGCAAAGCCCCTATCAAACCCAATTCCCCCTAAGCGCCCCCTCATTTCAATTGGAAACAAAAATTAACTATTCGCATAATTCCGATGCGCTGCCAAGTTTCTCTCCGGGGCTGGCATGAACTTGCTTCAAGAGCGCGAAGCCCAACTTAGCCGAGAACCTCGCACCTGGCTTATAACAGGCGTCGCCGGTTTTATCGGATGCAACCTCCTCTTTTCGCTACTCAAGCTCAATCAAAATGTTATCGGGCTTGACAATTTCTCGACTGGCCATCGGCGCAATCTTGACCAGATTCGCGCGCAGGTTACGGCCGAACAATGGTCGCGATTCCGTCTAATTGATCGTGACATTCAACAGCTAGAGGCATGCCACCAGGCCTGCCACGGCGTCGACTACGTCCTTCACCAAGCGGCACTAGGCAGCGTGCCTCGCTCCATTGAAGACCCCATTGCCACCAATGGCAGCAATATCAATGGCCATCTCAACATGTTGGTGGCGGCACGCGATGCCGGGGTAAAACGCCTCGTGTATGCAGCCTCCAGCGCCACCTACGGCGACCATCCGGGTTTGCCAAAGGTCGAAGACGCCATCGGCAAACCGCTCTCCCCTTATGCCGTCACCAAATTGGTGAACGAACTCTACGCTGACGTTTTTGCCAAAGCCTACGGATTCGCGTCCATCGGTTTGCGTTACTTCAACGTCTTTGGACCACATCAGGATCCGGAAAGCGCGTACGCGGCGGTAATGCCGGCATGGATCGCAGCCATGATCAGAAATGAACCGGTTTGGATCAACGGCGACGGCGAAACCAGTCGCGATTTTTGCTATGTGCAGAATGTAGTGCAGGCCAACTTACTAGCGGCGACGGCAAAGGACGTTAGCGCGACAAATCAAGTCTATAACGTTGCCGTCGGCGAGCGTACGAGCTTGAACACGCTGTTCGAGTCAATTCGATCGATACTCGAACCCCAATTTCCCCACCTCAAGGGCTTCAAACCGAGCTTTCGCGACTTTCGTACCAGCGATGTCCGCCATTCGCTTGCTGACATCAGCAAGGCGCGCAGATTTTTGGGATATGAACCCGGCCACAATCTGCATGAGGGCCTCGCGCAATCGATGGCGTGGTACATCGTCAATTTGAAACCCGAGACCGGCCGCCTCGCCGCCCCGACATGAGCGCAGATACCAGCGATACAAACAGAAATTATTGATGAAATTCATACCCACCGCAATTGCCGATGTGATCCTAATCGAGCCCCAGGTATTTGGCGATGCGCGCGGCTTTTTCATGGAAAGCTGGAACGAACGCACCTTCTCCCAAGCGGGCATCCCCGGGCATTTTGCCCAGGACAACCACTCCCGGTCAGCCAAAGGCGTGCTGCGCGGACTGCACTACCAAATCAAGCAGCCTCAGGGAAAGCTAGTTCGCGTCATCGTGGGCGAAATCTTCGATGTCGCGGTAGACATACGTAAAAATTCACCTACATTTGGCAAAGTCGTGACGGTCACCCTAAGCGCCGAAAATAAGAAAATGTTGTGGGTGCCCATCGGATTCGCACACGGGTTTTATGTCACGTCTGACCACGCCGAAGTCCTCTACAAAACAACAGACTTTTATGCGCCGGAACACGAACGCATACTGATCTGGAATGATCCAGCGCTGGCCGTCCGGTGGCCGTTGCACGGCGACCCTTTGTTGGCCGCGCGGGATGCTGCGGGCAAGGTGCTTGGCGACATCGAGTTATTCCCGTGAAAATTCTACTAACCGGCAAAAACGGCCAGGTCGGCTGGGAATTGGCGCGCAGCCTGGCGCCGCTGGGCGACGTCATCGTGCACGACCGGAAAAGCCTAGACCTTTCCGACGCGAATGCCATTTGCAACCTAGTCCGCGACGTCAAACCGGCCATCATCGTCAACGCTGCGGCCTATACGGCAGTGGACAAAGCCGAAAGCGAGCAGGCCGCGGCCCATGCAATCAACGCGCAAGCTCCGCGTGTGCTCGCCGATGAGGCCAGAAAACTTGGCGCCTTGCTGGTCCATTACTCAACCGATTACGTCTTTGACGGTACCAAGGTCGGTTCTTATGTCGAAACCGACACCACCAACCCGGGCAGCGTCTATGGCCGCAGCAAACTTGAGGGCGAACTCGCCATTCAGACCAGTGGCTGCCGGCACCTGATTTTTCGTACGAGCTGGGTATTTGGGCCGCGCGGCGGCAATTTCCTACTGACCATTCTGCGCCTGGCCGGCGAAAGAAATGAATTAAAAATCGTCGATGACCAGTTTGGCGCGCCGACTTCAAGCGGCATGATCGCAGATGCCACAGCACATGCGCTCCGCGTTGGCGGCGCCGAAGGCCTGTTTCATCTCACGGCCTCAGGCCGAACCTCGTGGTGCGGCTTCGCCCGCGAAATTTTCAAAACCGCCGACCTGAACACCCTGGTGACGCCCATTACCAGCGCCCAGTACCCGACCGCCGCCCGTAGGCCGCTCAACTCGAGCCTGGACTGTTCGAAGCTGAGTAAGGTATTCGGCTATACGCCCCCGCCCTGGCAGGACGGAATGCTGGCCTGCCTGCGCTCGCTCGGCAAGCTGCGCTAGGCAGCCCAGACACCGGCAGCATACAGAGCGAGGCAGCTATCGAAGCAGTCCCGTATGAGATAATGGGGGCCTCATGGCTCGAGCCTCTGACACGCGAGGCTGGCCGCATTCAGATTGGGGACTCATCTTGCTCGTTGTAGCTGTCGTTGGCCTGGGTTATGTCGGCCTTCCGCTCGCCGTCGAATTCGGCAAAAAATACAAAACCATCGGCTTTGATGTGTCCGCCGCCAGGGTTGCCGCGCTGCGTAGCGGTACCGACCCGAACGGGGAAACCAGCGGCGAAGACCTGCGCCAGTCGACAAGACTGGAGATTACCGACAACCCGACAACGCTGAAGGAAGCCGATTTTATCATTGTCGCCGTGCCAACCCCGATCGACCAAGCCCATCAGCCCGATTTCTCCCCGCTCGTTTCCGCCAGTAAAAGCGTTGGCGCCCACCTCAAGCCGGGGGGGATCGTCGTGTATGAATCCACCGTGTATCCGGGCGCGACCGAGGAAATTTGCATTCCCGTGCTGGAAAAAACCTCCGGACTCGTTTGGAAACAGGGCTTTCACGTCGGTTACTCGCCAGAGCGCATCAACCCGGGCGATCGCGAGCATACTTTGACCCGCATCGTGAAGGTCGTGGCAGGCGACGATGCGCCAACCTTAGAAAAAGTTGCGACCCTTTACGGATCCGTCATCAATGCAGGAATTCACAAGGCCTCCTCGATTCGCGTTGCGGAGGCCGCGAAGGTCATCGAAAACACACAGCGCGATCTCAACATCGCCCTAATGAATGAGCTTTCCATCATCTTTGACCGCATGGATCTGGACACAACCGAAGTTCTTGAGGCCGCAGGTACGAAGTGGAATTTTCTCAAATTCAAACCGGGTCTCGTCGGAGGGCACTGCATCGGCGTCGATCCGTACTACCTCACCCACAAAGCCGAGATGGTGGGCTATCACCCCCAGGTGATCCTTGCCGGCCGCAGAATAAACGACGGCATGGGGAAATTCATCGCTGAAAAGACGGTTAAGTTAATGGCAAGCAACGGCCACGCGATTTCAGGCGGAAAAGTCAACGTGCTTGGCCTCACATTCAAGGAAAACTGCGCCGACCTGCGCAACTCACGCGTGCCGGATATCATCCGGGAACTGCAAAGTTACGGACTCGAAGTTCATGTATCCGATCCCTTGGCCGACAAAGCGGAAGCCAAGCATGAGTACGGAATCGACCTTGCGACTTGGGACGAACTTCCAGTAGCCGAAGCGATCGTCCTTGCGGTTGCACACGCAGACCTTTCCGCCTTAACCGCAAAAAAAATCGCTGCGAAAATAAAATCGGGAGGCTGCGTTGTCGACGTCAAATCCTGCCTCGACGCAGCCGCAATAAGGTCCGCCGGTTTGAGGTACTGGCGCCTGTGACTCCGATGCAATTCAAGACTCTTTCGAAGGCCGGCATGCGCATAGCGCACTGTTGCCACGCGGGGCGGTAACTGAGCAATGCTTCGCGTGCTTGTTCAAGCTCGAATGAGTTCGTCTCGGTTTCCGGGCAAAGTGCTCGCACCATTTCTTGGCAAACCAATTATTGCTCACGTGATTGAACGCATTCAAATCGCAGTACCCTCAGACCAAATTATTCTACTGACCAGCAGCGAGATGTCCGATGACCCTCTGGCGGCCTATGTCGAACGACAATTGGGAATAACGGTATATCGAGGAGAATTGGAGAACGTATTTGCAAGGTTTCAAGGCTGTCTCCGGGAACATCCCTGTGACTGGTTCGCCAGAATCTGCGCAGACAGCCCAATGATAGACGGTGAATTAATCGCCCGCTTGGTCGGACTCGTAAGAGACAACTTCGACATCGTTACCAATGTGTCCACGCGCACCTTCCCTCCAGGGCAAAGTGTAGAACTGATGCGAACGGCTCCGTTTCTTTCCGTGGACAGCCGGACATTGACCACCCAAGAACAGGAACATGTGACGCTACCGTACTACCGTAAAACTTCGCCCTATCGGATGCTCAAGGTCGTTTCCAGCATGCCGTCGCTGGCGAACACGCCTATGGCGGTCGATTCGATTGAGGACCTCAGAAAATTGGAGGCGTTCGCGACAAATTCACCAACAGCGGCCATAAGCTACGCCGACCTGGCGACAATTCAAAGATGAATCAAGCCTCACCACTACGGGTCGCGGTCGTCGGACTTGGTATCGGGGAGCAGCATGCACGCGCGTTCGCGGCGCTGCCAGGGTGTGAAGTGAGATGGCTGCTCGACCTGGACTCCGAACGCGCCTCCCGCCTTGCCCCGGAAATACCAGGTAGCGCCGTAGCTTTGGACTTCGACTTCCTGATCGGCCAGTGTAATATCGACCTTATTTCCATCGCCTCGTTCGACGATGCCCACTACGATCAGGTTAGGCAGGCGCTCTCCGCCGGAAAACACGTGTTTGTGGAAAAGCCGCTTTGCAGGACTCTAGATGAACTTGCAGAGATAAAACGGCTCTGGGCCGACAGCAAGCAACGGCTCTGGCTTGGCAGCAACCTCGTACTCCGGGCCGCACCGCTTTATATCGGACTAAAGCAGAGCATCGCCGCCGGGCGCCTTGGTGAAATTTATGCGATTGACGGCGACTACCTTTACGGCAGGCTGCACAAGATCACCGACGGATGGCGGCGTGACGTCAAGGATTATTCCGTCAATCAAGGTGGCGCGATCCATATGATAGATCTCATGCTGTGGACTACGGGCCAGCGCCCGGTGACTGTCTCGGCAATCGGCAACCGGATCTGCTCCGGCGGATCGGCGTTCAACTACAATGATTTTTGTTCCTCGACGCTGGCCTTCCCCAGCGGTATGGTGGGACGTATAACGGCCAATTATGGCTGCGTCCACCGTCATCATCATGTCATGCGGGTTTTCGGGACCGAGGGAACATTCCTCTATGATGACGCAGGGGCCAGACTGCATGAATCCCGCGATCCCATGGCGCGCCCCGCGGCTTTGGACCCCTCGCCCTTGCCGGCAGGCAAGGGCGACCTAATCCCCGGATTTGTCGCCTCCATATTGAGCGGCTCAGATTTCAGCTTCGAGACCCAAAGCATATTTGATGGCATTAGCGTAGCAATCGCATGTGACCGGGCCGCAGCTTCAGGATTGTCAGAAAAAGTGGAATACGTATGAACAAACCCAGAAATATACCCTTCGGAAAACCGTGGATCACCGAGAGCGAGCGCAACGCCGTTCTTGAGGTGCTGGCCGGGGATATCCTGACCCACGGACCCCAGGCACACGCATTTGAAAAGGAGTTTGCGGCGTTCATGGGCAGCGACGCACATTGCCTGACGACCAGTTCCGGGATGGCTGCCTTGCATCTTTCTTACTGGCAACTCGGCATCGGCCCTGGTGACGAGGTCATCGTGCCGGCCCAGACCCATGTCGCTACGGTGCATGCCGTGGAATTTGTCGGCGCCAAACCTGTTTTTGTTGATTGCGACCGCGCCACCGGAAATATCGATCTCGCCAGAATCGAACCCCTGATTACCAAGAAAACCAAAGCCATCGGGGTGGTGCATTTCGACGGCATTCCATGCGACATGGAAAAAGTGATGGGGATCGCCGACCAACATGCGCTAAAAGTGGTGGAGGACTGTGCACTTGCGGTGGGCAGCCGGTTCAACGGCAAACACGCCGGCCTGTTTGGCGATGCATCTATTTTCTCGTTTTATCCGGTCAAACACATCACGACGGGTGACGGCGGAATGTTTGCGACCCGGCATCCGGAACTCGCCGCCAAGGTCGCCAAGGCCCGCGCATTTGGCGTTGACCGGAGCTTTTCCGAACGCGCCATGCCTGGAATGTACGATGTCCCGACTTTGGGCATCAACTACCGGATGAGCGATATCAACGCGGCAATTGGCCGCAAGCAACTCGAAAGAATCGATACCATCCTGTCAAAGCGGCGCACCAATTTTGAAGCGCTAAAGCAGCCCTTGTCCAGATTGAAAAATGTCACCGTCCTTGACTCCGATAACCCCTTGGCGCAACAGAGTTATTATTGCCTGACAGCAGTATTCGAGGACATAACGCCGGATCGTCGGCTCGCCGTCGTGGCGGCGCTCAAAACGGCAGGCATAGGTACGAGTGTTTATTATCCCCATCCGGTTCCCCGCCTGACCTACTATCGGAACAAGTACGGGTGGAATCCCGTGGAGTATCCAAACGCAATCCGCATCAGCGACAAGTCAATCGCTTTTCCTGTCGGACCGCATCTGGACGCAAACGACATGGATTACATCGCAGGAACTCTTGAACCCATTTTGAAGGAACACAATTAGCATGATCTCAAACCTCAAAGGCAAGCGGGTGGCCTTGGTCGGCGGCGCCGGGTTCATCGGACATAACATCGCTATTGCGCTCAAGGACGCCGGGGCCGAACCGCATATCATCGACAGCCTTCAGGTAAACAATCTCGGGGCATTTTCCACTGGGAACGATCCGGCGAAACTGCTCTATATGCATCTGATTTATGAACGCCTTAACGCACTTCACGACGCATCCATACCCTTGCACGTTGTCGATGCACGGGATTACGGCCTGCTTTCTCGCAGCCTGGCTGACATCAAACCTGACTGCATCGTGCAGCTCGCGGCGATCGCCCACGCGAATCGCGCCAATAAGGATCCCTTTAGCACTTTCGATCACAGCTTCAGAACGCTTGAGAACGCCTTAGATTACGCAAGAGGAGAGGGGACACACTTCATATTCTTCTCGTCTTCCATGGTCTACGGCAACTTCGAGGGTGAAGCGGCCAAGGAAGACAGGCATTGCGAGCCGATGGGTATCTATGGGTCGCTTAAGTACGGTGGCGAGAAATTGGTAATCGCCTACAACCAAGTGTTCAACATGCCGTACACCATAGTCCGGCCATCCGCCTTGTATGGCGAGCGTTGCGTCAGCAGGCGTGTCGGACAAGCCTTCATAGAAAACGCCCTGCGCGGGCGCGACCTCAGCGTAAACGGGGACGGCTCCGATGCGCTTGACTTCACCTATATCGGCGATTTAATGCAGGGAATCATGCTCTGCATCACAAAACCAGAGGCGCGCAACGAGATTTTCAATCTTACCTATGGCCACGCACACAGCCTGAATCAGATGGTCGAGATAATGAAGGAAAATTTTCCCGGCATCAAAGTGAGTTACCAGCCACGTGACAGCCTGATGCCGGAGCGCGGCACGCTGTCAGTTGATAAAGCGCGGCGCCTGCTGGGGTACTCGCCGCAATTCCCGCTGGACAAGGGCTTTGTACGTTACATAGATTGGTACAAAAGCCTTGCTGCCCGCCACCCCGATTCATTCAAGGGCCCCTGAAGCATCAAGACCACGTCGACGCACATGACCGAACTAGCTGAAGACGATTGGCTCTCTGGCCTCATGGGCATGCCCAGTTTTCGCCTCATTAAGGCCGAATACCGAACGAATTGGAAGAGCCGATTGCCGGCGGGAAAGGCGTTCGTGTTTGCCAAGTTGCCCCCGGCTTCGGTCCAAGCCGTCCAAGAACTGAGCGATGCGGGATTTGCGCTGGTGGATACGTCCATCGTTCTGGAGAAAGCGCCCGGCTCATCTAGTGGCAAAGCCGCAAAACCGGACACATCCGTAAGCCCCGCAGTGCCGGGTGATTACGCCGCCGCCACTGACATCGCCGGATCATGTTTTGAATTTTCACGCTTTCACCTTGACCCCCTTGTCCCCGACAGCATCGCCGACTCAATAAAGCGTGAGTGGGTAGCAAGTTATTGCGCAGGGAAGAGGGGGGCCGAATTGCTGGTCGCAAAAAACGAAGGTCGCGTATCCGGATTCCTCGCCGTGCTGACCGCCGGCGCAGGCAGGGACAGTGTTGCCACGATCGACCTGATCGGCGTTGCGGCGGAATGGCGGCGGCGTGGCGTTGCCGACGCATTGGTCTCGCGGTTTATCCAGCGTTGGGAAGACAAGGCTGGCGTCTTGCGCGTGGGGACGCAACTGGCCAACCAGCCTTCCTTGCGGCTTTACCAGAACCTTGGCTTCAAAGTGGTCGATTCCAGCTATGTTATGCACGCACATTTTCTAGACGGACAGCCTCAACAATGACAACTGTATCTGGCTCGCGCCTGCGACCGCAGGTAGGACACCTCGCATGAGCACGCAGGAACCGATATGTGCGGCATAGCCGGATACTCTGGAACAATGTCGATTCCGCCCGCCAGGATCAACGCCTGCCTGACCGCGATGAAGCGGCGCGGCCCCGACCATCAGGACTCGCGTTCTTGGGCATCCCCGGACGGACGGCATACCGTTTTATTGCATTCGCGCCTGAGCATCATCGACCTCGACCCACGCTCGAACCAGCCGTTCAACAATGGCCGCGACTGGATTGTCTTCAACGGAGAAATCTACAACTACCGGGAGTTGCGCCGCAAACTCGTTGATAACGGCGCCAACCTGAGTACCAACTCCGACACCGAAGTGCTGCTGCGCGTGCTGCAGAAAACGGGGGGAAAAGCGCTGGACGCATGCGAAGGCATGTGGGCATTCGCGCTTTTCCGCGAACAAGCCGGCACGCTGATGCTAAGCCGTGACCGGTTCGGCGAAAAACCCCTTTATATCTATCGTGATGCGTCGGGCATTTATTTTGGTTCCGAAATTAAGTTCATTGTGGCGCTGCTCGGCCGCGTCCTGAAGGTGAACACAAATCATCTCAGCAGGTACCTTGTCAACGGCTACAAAGCCATCTACAAGAGCAAGGAAACCTTTTTTCTCGGTGTCGAGGAATTGCCCCCAGGCTCCTGCCTAAATATCTCGGGCAGCGGGGATGAACATCTCTCCTGGTATTGGACACCCAAAGCGCGCATCGATGACTCAATGAGTTATGCGCAGGCGATAAAAGGTGCGCGAGACCATCTGATCCGCTCGGTGGAACTGCGCTTGAGGGCTGATGTGCCACTCGCTTTTTGCCAAAGTGGCGGCGTGGACTCCAACGCCCTGATCGGCATCGCCAAGCGCGTGTTCAATTATGACGTTCACGGCTTCACGATAGTCAACACCGACGCCCGCTATGAAGAGCAGGACATGGTCGAATGCGCGGTGAAAGACCTCGCCGTTCGTAACACCCAGATCCCGGTGACGACAGACCGCTTTCTTGAGCAACTGCGCGAGCTGGTTCGTTACCATGATGCGCCGGTCTACACCATCACCTACTACGCCCAGTGGATGCTGCAAAAGGCCATTGCGGAAGCCGGATATCGGGTCGCGGTAAGCGGAACCGGGGCCGACGAGGTCTTCTCGGGCTACTACGACCACCACCTCGCCTACCTTTATGAAATACGCGGCAATCCTGAGCTGCACGCCGTCTCCAAGTCGGCGTGGGGAAAGCATATCCGCCCGATCATCCGCAATCCGCACCTTGGAAATGCTGAACTGTTTGTAAAAAACCGGGAGTTTCGCGACCATATCTTTCTGGATGCGGAGGGCTTCGCCGCGTACCTGCAAAAGCCGTGGCTGGAGTCGTTCTCGGAGGAACAGTACAGTAGCGACCTGTTGCGCAACCGGATGATGAACGAGCTTTTTCACGAATCGGTGCCCGTCATCCTTCACGAAGACGACCTTAACGCGATGTACTTTTCAATCGAGAACCGGTCGCCGTACCTCGACCGCGCATTATTCGATTTTTGCAATTCGATCCCGACCCGACACTTGATCAGGGATGGCAGGGCAAAAGCCGTGCTGCGCGACGCCATGGCCGGATTGGCGCCCGAAGTGGTGATGCAAAACCGGCGCAAGGTCGGATTCAACGCCCCGATCCGGTCTTTTCTGGACACAGACAACCCCACGGTGCGCTCCGAACTTTTGCGCGACAGCCCCGTCTTTGATCTTATCCGTCGCGATAAAATCGAGGCCTTGTTGGCAAAACCAGATCTGCCCAACAGCGAAAGCAAATTCCTGTTTTACTTCCTCAACACGAAGTTTTTTCTTGAGGAGTTTTCCGCATGAAACATGCCACGACTGTACCGCACAGCCCGACCACGAACACCCTGAAGCGCTATATATCCATGATCGCGATACCCGATTCCAGTTCTCCTGGAACAATGTCGAATATCCGAGGGAGCAGGACCAAATGACGCATGAATCGAATTTAAGAAAAATCTCATTTTGCAAAAAATGTCTTACCCCCAGCAGTCGTCCGCGCATCCAGTTTGACGACGAAGGCATATGCAATGCATGCAGATATTCCGAGGAAAAGGCCAAAATAGACTGGTCGGCGAGAAAGAATGAATTCCTCAGCTTGATAAGCCCGTTACGAGAACGCGCCGAAAGAGGAGACTACAGTTGTGTGGTCCCCTGGAGCGGCGGGAAGGACAGCAGCACCGTTGCATTCAAGTTGAAATTCGAGTTTGGATTGAATCCATTGCTGGTTACGTTTTCGCCCATGGTCCCCAATGAAATCGGACACCATAACCGCGAGGAAATGATCAAACTGGGCTTTGACCACATTTACTTTCGCGCAAATCAAAAAGTTCATCGCTATCTGGCAAGGCGCTTTTTCATTGAGCGCGGCAATCCAAAAGTCGCGTGGGATGCCGGTGTAAACGTGATCCCCGTCCAGGTAGCCGTAGCGTATGACATTCCGGCAGTGTTTTATGCAGAGCACGGAGAGAGCGAATATGGCGGAAAAGTCCTGAGCCTGGAGCACCAGCGCACCAGGGACTTTACGGAGGTTCTAGAACAACAGGTGGGAGACGATCCGAGGAACTGGGAGGACGACGTTGTGTCCGCAAAAGATCTGAACCCCTATGTTTACCCCTCAATGGACCGCGTTCAGGCAACCGGGGTAAAGGCCTACTATTTCGGCTACTTCAACCGCTGGTCCATGTATGAAAACTACCTGTACATCAAGGATAAGATTGACTTTCGCACCAATGCGAAGGGGCGCACCGACGGCACGTTTACCGACTACGACAGCCTGGACGACAAAATTGATAACGTGTACTACTACATGCAGTTCATCAAATTTGGCTTTGGACGGACTATTCGAGACGCCAGCAGGTTGATACAGAACGGGCACATGACCAGGCAGGAAGGTCTTGAACTTGTGCGCAAATATGATGATGAATTCTGTTACGAGCATTTCGACAAGTCACTTTCCTATTTGAATTTGACTCGTGACGAATTTAACAAAATAGTGGACCAACACCGCAATTCAGAGGTGTGGAAAAAAGAAGGTTCCCGCTGGATTCTGAGAAATCCACCCTATTGAAAGCCCGGCCATAATGCTGGCTGTCATTAATTTTGGCCTGGGTAATCTTCAATCCATCAGCGGCGCCCTTGAGAAGCTGGAAATCCCCCACGTTCTTACGTCGGATTTGAAGGAAATTTCCGATGCAGACGGGCTTATTCTCCCGGGGGTTGGGTCATTCCCGGACGGAATTAGAAATTTACGCAACCTGGGTTTGCCGGACCTGCTTCACGATCTCGTTATCCTGCAAAAACGCCCTGTGCTCGGCATTTGCCTGGGCTACCAATTGATGGCGCGCGAAGGTTTTGAATTTGAACGACTGGAAGGACTGGGCTGGCTGGATGCCACGGTTGTGCGCCTGGAAAAAACCGGTGACGATGTGCGAATTCCGCATGTGGGCTGGAACGACGTCGTGCGGGTACAAGACAGCCCCATATTCGACGGAATCGCCGAAAGCGCCTTGTTTTATTTTACGCACAGCTACCATCTGGTTTGCCATGACCAGCGTGACATCATTGCGTTTTCCGAAAACGGAATGAAATTTGTATCGGCCGTCCAGAAGGGAAACATTTTTGGAACGCAATTTCACCCGGAGAAAAGCCAGCAGCATGGCCTCGACCTGCTTCGGAATTTTTCCCATAAGGTTGTAAGCGGATGCTGAGGAAGCGGGTCATCACGGTACTCACGTTCAACGACGGGATACTGTGCAGAACAAAATCGTTTATTCCCGATTACAGGTACACCGCCAACTTCGTTGACGCATGGTCAATTGACGAAATCGTTGTGCTGGATATCAGCAGGCCGGAGCGGCGGGATCCCCAGCTTTTTTACAAGATCGTTACCGACTTTAGCCGCAGGTGTTTTGTTCCGCTCTGCGTCGGGGGCGGGGTAAGAAGTCTTGATGACTTCAGGCGATATCTGGATCTTGGTGCAGACAAGATTGCGATAAATACCCACGCGATAGAGCACCCCGAATTTATTACCGAGGCCGCCAGACGGTTTGGCAGTCAATGCGTTGTCGTGTCGATTGACGCAAAGAAATCCGAAAACAGTTACCGGGTGTTTAAAAATTGCGGCCGCGAACATACGGATTGGTCAGCCGAGGACTTTGCCAAACTCGCGGAAGAGAAAGGCGCCGGCGAGATCTTGCTAACCTCGATGGACAAGGATGGCTCCCTCGAGGGATATGACAATGAACTGAACCGGCACGTGGCTGACCGAGTAGGAATCCCTGTAATTGTTTGCGGAGGAGCGGGTAAATGGCGGGATTTTGCCGATGGCTTCACCCAGGGACACGCTGATGCCGTTGCAACAACAAACATCTATCATTTCACTGAAACCAGCATCAAGAGCGCAAAGCAGTTTCTCGTGAAGCAAGGCGTACACGTTCGCGTGTAAGCGCCGAAACTGTACTCCGCACTTCAAATCAGATTCATTTTCTGCGCATTCGATCACATGACGGAAATAGCACGTTACCTTGTTACCACGGCAGTCGAAGGAACCTGGAAGCATGACCGTCCCGTGCTGTTTTTGGGCGAATGGTGCAGGGAATACAGGCGACGGCACATCTGGTTGAAAATGGATCGCGTTGTAGCCGAACCGTTCAGTCTGGCTCCCGCCTCAAAAGATGAGAATTACTCGACCGCGTGCCAGCTCGAGCAAACGATATTTACCAGCCTGCGCAAGATTTTAAACACCCATCACAAGTCAAACCATGGTGACCGCTTCTGGAAGATTGTTCTTGGCCATTGGCTAAAGGCTTTCGTACATATTATTTTTAACCGTTACCACACCCTGGACAGCTGCCTGGACAATTACAAGCTGTCTGGCACTGCCGTAGCCAATCCCGAAAAATACGAACTAGCCACTCGCAATATCCTTGAGTTCCTGTATGCCGCTGACGACGCCAATTGGAATCACGTTGTATTTCAGAAAATCCTGGGTGATATAAATGGCGGCAGAGTAAAAACTGACGTTGTAGATTTGGATCTTGGTCACGGATTTCGCAAACAACAAAAAACTTCAAGAAACGGTTTTTTCAAGGAACACCTGCTGAAGCTAAGACGTATCTTCTTTGCAACCCTGGCAGGATTCTATTCAAAAAAGAACGCGCTGATAATCGGCAGCTACCTCCCAAGATGGGCGGAATGCAAACTGCATTTGTCATTGGGTCAACTACCCCAAGTTTGGGATACCAGCCAGTTTTTTCTTGACGTTCCACCGGACAGACAATTGCGGTTAGATTTGAAAAGAGAAATCTTCCGCGATGAAGTTACCGGCGTGGAGAGACAAATCAGAAAGCTTCTATTCGAAGCCATTCCCATTTGCTATCTGGAAGGATTCAAGGAACTTCAAGCTGTTGCGCAGCACAAATCCTGGCCGGATGATCCTGAATTCATATTTACCTGCAACAATTACGAACACGATGAGATATTCAAAATCTGGGTTGCCCAAAAAACCGAGTCGGGCACTCCCTATTTCGTTGGGCAGCATGGTGGCAATTTTGGTACCCAACGAATACCGGCAATAACGATTGAAGAAGAAACCGCGGATAAATACATTACCTGGGGCGATGCCAAAACCCTCCCCCAGCATACCCCTGCCTTTTTGATTAAAACCCTTGGCAGGGGGGGGAAACGTCCCCCCCTAAATCCAAAAGGGAAAATAATCCTGGTCGCCGAGGCGCTGGACATTAATAGGAAACTTTGGGACGGCACAGGCGAATATCTGCGGCACTGGGAAGACCAGTTGAGTTTTTTCGACTTATTGGGCCCGGCTCACAGGGCCAATGCCGTTATGCGCCTGGATGGCAGAGACGCGTCCGGTTGGGATGGTTACGCCCGCTTATCTGATCTGAAATTCCCAATCTCTATTGATAGGGGAGAATGCACACTGGAGAAACTCACACCCCAGATGAAATTGCTGGTATTCACCTACAATTCAACCGGGTTTCTTGAGAATCTTTCCCAAAACATTCCAACCATCGCCTTCTGGATCGGGGGAATGCGGTCTATTCGGGATTCAGCCAAGCCGGCGTTCGAGGATTTGATTGACGTTGGTATTTTTCACGGCTCATTTGAGTCGGCGGCAAGCCACATAAACGCACATGCAAACAATGTCGACAAGTGGTGGAACCTCCAGGCCACTCAAGATGCGCGAATAAGGTTTTGTTTGAAATACGCGAAATTTACGCATACGCCAATCAACGACCTAAAAGACGCATTCCGCTCCTAACCCCTCAGTGCGAGGTCACCGCGACCCGAGCCAAATCGTGAAAATGCAAGGCGCGTTCATGGCCAGAATACCCCTTTATAAAATAGGCCAATTCACCCCTCTAATCTGCTGATATCATCGCGAGAATTTGAGTCGCGGGTAACAACAAAAATGGCCTTGCTGCAAAATTGCACACCCAGCACCACCGAAATTCTCGAATCTTTTAAAAGACAGGGGTTTGTCGGAACGGATCCTCTCGCTTGCAGCGCAGAATGGACCGGTGGTGATTTATTGTGCGTTGACAGAAAAACCGGGGTTCTGCGATCAGAAAAACGGTACTCATCGCTGGAAATCGCAAACTACTGGACCGATGTGATTTTCAAGTCAACCAACCCTGATGATTACTCAGCCTCCAATCCATTCGCCCACAGTCGGCTTCTTTATGTACTACTTTCAGTAATCGAGTTTCTAAAACGGAGCAACATCGAAATCAAGACCCTGTGCGACTTTGCCACGGGTCAGGGCGTTTTTCTGAGATACGCCAGAGAGTACATGCCCGATATCTCCATCACAGGCACGGAGGCGTCTGCATCGTTAGCCTCCAGATTGATGGAAGATGGTTTCAGCGTGAGCAACAAAACATTAGGCAAGGCCGGGCAACAAGCCGAATTCGAAGTGGACTTCGGGACGGTCTCGTGGACGCTATGCAATTGCATTGATGTAGTCGATGTATTGCTAGACATCCGGAACCACATTCGTGACGATGGCTATCTTTGTGTGTCCGATAGCTCCAGAATTCTCGTTCCTTTTCGAAAATCCCTCAGAGACTATATAACGAGCAATCACCCATTAGACATGCATCCCCATTTTTTTTCCTTGAAAAGCCTGAGCGCCCTGCTCGGCGCAACGGGCTTCAAGATCGAATGGGTGAATCGATATTTTGATTCGGACGTCCTGTGTATAATCGCGAAAAAAGTTGAACTGCCTTCAGACGATACGCTGTTTGCGACGGACGACCCGTCAGACATAAAGGATTTTCTGCAGAAATGGCACGAACAGTCGAAGTACTTTGAAAGCTTAAGACCTTGAGCACACAGAAAATCCCTGCTGCTTATTACAAGCTGAAGCACGAGGCGCGCAGAAAAATCGCCCCTACTCAACTTAATTCGAGCCTAAAAAAATGAGAACCAATCCTTTTACCCATCTGTATGCCGAAGCTAACAAGGGAAATTCAAAAGAAAAGCTTAAGAACCTCCCTGAATTTCCGCGCCTCATCGACATAGAGGTGACGAACGTATGCAATTTTCGTTGCCTAATGTGTCCGACGGGTAACCGGATGATGAGCCGGAAATCGGGCTATATGGAAAAGGCGACGTTTTATAAAATAGTCGACCAAATCAAAGGCAAGAATGTAGGCCTGAGATTCATCGGATGGGGCGAACCTTTGGGCCATCCTGAATACCTCGAATTCATTACCTACGCAAAAAAGCAGGGCATCTTGTGCCATATGAACACCAATGGCTCAAAGCTGACACGAGAGATCATGGAATTGCTCTGCGACCTGGAATTTGAAAGCATCAAGTTTTCATTCCAAGGCGTCGACCAGAAGTCCTACAGGGAAATGCGCAACACCGACTACTTTAACGAACTGCTCGAAGTAATCCGCACAATGTATGAGATTCGCGGCGAGCGCCCCGTTCCCTTTATGCAAGTCTCATCCACCATTACCTACGAATCGCCGGAAATGGTTGAAGATTTCAAGGAGCATGTCCAAAAGTTCACGGATTTCGTCAACGTCGGCTACACCAACCTTGAACACATTGACGTGACAAAAGTAAAACTAAAAAAAGAAGAAAAGGTAACACTCGTATCGTTAAAGTCACATCAAATCAAGTTCGGTGAACACCCGGAATGCCCGGAGGTATTTGACAAGCTCACAATCAACTTTGACGGCACGATCACGGCCTGCGCCGGCGATTTCAACAACCTCATGCTTCTGGGTGATTTAAACAAGAGCACGATTGACGAGATTTGGATGTCCAGCACCCTGTTTAATTACAGGGAGATGCTTGCTGACATGCAGCATGACAAACTGAAGTTGTGCTCGACTTGCTATAGCATCTACGAGCCCGAAGGAAGGAAAAAGGGCACGACTGTTTAGTTCGGACAGGGATAAATCCAGGCCCCCACGGATCAACCGAGCAGAGCTTGATGATTACGCAAAAAGCCACGACCCAGGCGGCACTGGATTTCAAACCCGGGCAAGCCGATCATCACCTCGCGTTCCGCGGTCAGCGACTTAAACCGTGACTGCAGGGCTTCGTCCTGTTCCGTGTACCGCATTGAGCCATCCAGTTTTTCAAGCATTTCCACGGCCGCATCGGCGATCTCTTCGGATGTATTGGGAATAGTCTCGACCTGGAAAACATTTTTGTACATGCCATCGATCACCCCCATGCTGTAAGGGAGCGTCATCAATGCTTCCAAATTCAAAAAACCACCATCTTTTTTCCGCATCAACCGGGGCAGGAAAATGTCCTGCCGGGAAAAATAGGTTGCCGCGCTTGGAAGATTATTCGTCATTACAACAGGCACACCAAAAATATAACTGACGGCCGTGGGGCCTGACGATGTCCCGATCATGAATCGCGCCGCAGTCATCAAAAATACATCCATCCAGTCGCTTTTGTCCGGGCGCAAGGCGTAATCGATCACATTCGGCATTTCCGGCAAAGGGACCATCGATCTGTCGCCCAACCTGATCACCCAGCCACCCCGGGAGGTAACTTCCCTGTAGGCGTCCAAGTAGGCCGTGATGTCCGAATCGCGGTAGCCTTCCGCCCCCTTGAAGCCGCTCGACCGTACATGCGTAACGACAAACCAGGCATTCGGCGGCACTCCCATTCCTTGCAGCGCCTCCCACCCCCGATGTCTATGTGCATCGCTGAGTTGCATCAAAGGTTTTCGCCCCTGCCGTTCCCACTCCGCCTGAACCCAGACGGATGCCGAGTGGGAAAAAGGAACGATTCTTTCTCCACATGGGATGTAGAAATCGTGATGGGTGCGTAAGTCACTCTCCCTCGGTCGCCACTTGGCCTGTTCACGTGGATCTTCGATAAATTCCAGGTACTGCTTCCAATAATCAATCATGCATTGATTGATCGGACGTATCTTCCACGGTGGCTCGACCAGTATGATGCTTCGCCAATTCGGCCGCATCCCAAGTATCCCGGACTTTATCCAAGCATCCAGCGTGAATGCATGCCCAAGTGTGTTGAATATCTGACGACAGTTAATAGTGCGGACATTATGCTGTGCGCTGCCCGCGCTTTTCGCCCTATTTTCCTGGAAAGTGACAAATAGGCGCCGGGCCGCCAGCCACTCCTCTATCCGTCCTGAAATTAGAGCAGCCTGAGCTGAGAGTTGAGCGGCTTCTACAAAATTAGGTTCAAACCGGCTCGCTTGGTTTGCATAAAATGTTACACGTCTATAGAGCACATCAACTCTGTCCACACGGTAGTCGTCCGACTCAACAAGATCATAAAGTGCGGACAAGAGTCTGTCACCAACGACCCAGTACGCATAATGCCAAGGCAATCGAAATGCCGTCGCAATCAGGCAAATTGAGAACAGTAAAAAAGCCTTTGCCCGACCATAGAGCGCGCGTACATGCCAGTACATGCGCGAGGCGAACGCAAATTGCCCCTGCGTGCGCGCGACCCTGATCCTGTCGATCACTTTAGTCCAGAAGGCGGCAATTGAGGGTGGGCGCATCGGCTTATGAGTATGTGGTTGGCTAAAAATTTTTAAATCGTGACTAAACAAACCACGATATCGAGATCAACCGAGCTTGCTTGAGGAATATTCCTGCAGCAGGTCGGCCATTACCGCCCTGAGCGACTGGCTCCCGACACCAAAGCGTTTCTCAGTGTCAGCCATCGCCAACGTCGTGAAGCGCGGTCGATACAACAATTCAATTCCTGCATCCTTCGCGCTTACCGGGCACACAAGCTGTCGTCGGAAACCAAACATCCTCACAAGCTCGTTTGCGAACTCCGCATACGTTAATTGTATGCCGCTAGATACATGAACCATACCCCGTATCGGGTAATCGGCAATAAGAGAAACTAAAAACCTGAGTGAAATCGGGCTCATCAAAAGATCTTCGAAAGGGGAAATACTTTCGTTTTTCTCGAGCGAGGAAATCCACTTTGAGATTAATGCGACTTGGCACGACATGACTTTAGTCATTCGCACCACACATGCACGCTCCCCCAGCGCGATCAGCCTTTTCTCCACTTCAGATTTCTGTTTCCCGTACTCAATTATCGCGCTGGTCGGCGCACCGATCGGCAACATTGGCGTCAATCCATCGAACACCGCGTGCGAGGACAAATAAACGACTCGGCTACCTTCCGCATGTGCAGTTTCCAATGCCGCCACGGTTGAATCGACGTTGACGCGACGCGTAGCAGCGGGATCTGCTTCGCAGAACTTGAGATCAGTGATCCCTGCGCACATGACCACTGTCTTCGCAATCAGGTCCATGCGAGTTGGTCGCGATAAATCGAAATGGATTGAATCCGGCCTAATTACACCATCCCGCCTCGACGTAACAACGACCTTTTCCCCAGCCGCCTTCAAATGCCTGTAAAGGCCACTCCCAATTAGACTATCCCCGCCAATTATCAGCGTGTCGATCACTGATTGGATGCATCTCGTCGGCCAGCGCAAATACCGAGAAGGTAATGGGCCATAGGGTGAAAGCCGGTATGGACAACTTCGTCGTTCATTGAGAAAAGGAATACATTGTGAAAATGATGAAGCAACACACGCTTGAGATCTGGACCGGATTTGCAGTTGACATGCCCCGCCTTGCTTTGGGGTGATGCAAAAGCCTGAGATTCGAGGGAGGGCATTCCAATAATCGCTACGCCATTGGGGGTCAATGATTGGATCATATGCCGCAAAAAGGCGTCCTCATCTTCAGGTTTGATGTGTTCCAGCACATCAAGGCAGTATGCTGCATCAAACGTACCGGAAACGGGACTGGCAACCAAATCATGAACTAAGCTTTCCAGCGGCCAGTGCGGGTTGGACCGGGCTACGACGTCTTCAATAAATACAGGATCAAAATCAACTGCCGTCAGCTTGCCAACCTCTTGCTGTACAAGCCGTGTCCCGAATGCATCCGCGCAACCAATTTCAAGCACTGTGGCCGCCCCAGACAACATCTTTGCTACAAATTTGTAACGCGCAAGCGTGAAGAGAACCCGCTTGGGGTCGTCATTCCAAGCCTGATTGACCATAAGCCCAAGCTTGGTTTCACCATATTTTTCCAAAGTCTCAAAAACATTG
The DNA here is from genome assembly GCA_945892985.1 of Bordetella parapertussis. Taxonomy (GTDB): domain Bacteria; phylum Pseudomonadota; class Gammaproteobacteria; order Burkholderiales; family SG8-39; genus CAITSH01. The sequence goes on along the minus strand of CAMDDU010000017.1, from coordinate 25,770 downwards.
GCGTACTGCGGTTCTTTAGTTGCTCTTTTTTTCATATTCCTTACCTCTTAATTTCTGCCACTCCGTCTAAGCGAAAACTTACCGCATATGCGCTGACACACGACCCAGTTTCGTACGGCGTATATATCTGGAAAGAAATACGCGAACCTTTTCCAGAAAGGGAATTTTCTCTCCCAGTGCTTTAAGTATTTCATTCGAGCGTTTGTAATAACGCGAATTCGGATGAGACTCGAGAATATGCGCGTCGGCCATCAGCTTAAAACTTTCTATCGGCTCCGCGTGATCCAACACGAGCCATCGAGCATCCTCGTAATAACCCTCGTTGATCAGGATTGCTGCCGCCTTGATCATTTTGTCACGACTGTCAAAACGTTTTTTGATAAAAATGGCATCGCCCCAAATGCTTTTGCCGGAATAGACATGTCCATCAAAGAGCCCGACATAGCGGAAACCTCTCGCAGATAATTCCCTAACCACATCGTCAAAAAGTGGCTGCCCTTTGTACAACTCGACAAATTCAAGCTCGCATTTAATCACAGAAATATTGTTTAAACGCTCCCCACCCGAGAGCAGAATATCCAACTCGCTTCCCTGAGTGTCAACCTTGATTAGGTCAACGTAATCTATACCGCCTTGTATCAGCATCTGCTCGAGCGTGATGCAGTCGATGGGAACTTCCGCTACAACGTCAAGGATTCCATCTTTTCGCCAGCGTTGAACAATCGCCATATTGGGCGGGTACAAGGAACTAGCCTCCGGAGTCCGCGTGACGTACAAGGTGTGAATTCCGGGAGTTTTGGCGAGACCCTTGTCATAGCTTTTGAAGCTTGCATAAGGACTACTCTGAACGTCCCCATTCAAGGCATTAAACGAATCCAAACGAGGTTCTGCGGCATGCACTTCACACAATCCTGGAAATCCTCTTAACTCACCCACACCTCCCGATGCACCAACATCAACAACTACACATGGCGAAACGAATAATTCCTGACATATTTGTTCAAATTTTGCCACGTTCAAAATCCTCCTGAGATCATGGAATTAGCGGTCTGAAATTTGATGAGACTAAAAAAACCGCATGCACAGAAACCCATAAAAGGAGTTGGCCCAACAGCTTCCTGTAACAGCGTCAAAGCTTTCAATCAATGCGTTCCGAAAAATATTTTCTTAAAGCGCTTCTTCAAAAGTCCTGGATTGGCCAAAACCCGCCGTATCAATTCTTTGAACCTTCCCTGCCCCATATGAATATTGATATCGCGCAAATGATCGGAAGATGTGTACATTTTATTCCGTTGCAAAATCGAAGTCGCCACGTAATGTTCCACGAGCTTGCTTTGTTCGCTAAAGCGCGAATCAAATGGAAGTCTGAATCCATCTTCTGTCGTTTTCCTGTAAACCACAGACAATGCAGAATCCGTATTAAGAGGCGACGATAGTAGTTTTCCTTCCCTGACGAGTTCATCGAGAACCCGCAAAAGATCATCCGTGTAATGGAGTGGCACGGTATTTCCCCTGTACTTAAACAGCCCGGAACTGCGCTGGGAGTGGTACCACATCCCAAGCAATTCATACTTATTGGCGATCGCCATGTCCACAAACATGGATGGCTGGTAGTTGAAGTAGCCGTGATTGAGATAGCCTTCAAAGGGCAGGACATGCATGGCAAGTCCGCCCACCCGCAGCAAGTCGTGCACATTCTTAAAGCACTGAAACTGGTTGAATACGTGCTCGGAAGTGCCGTGGTTTGTTACAAGATCGAAGGTTTTGTCGAACCCGTATGTTCCACGCAGGTCCATGTTCAGGTCGAATACAAAGGCCCCGTTATGCCCATCCGCATCTATGCAGGCGTAATCAGTAAAGCCGAGACCTTTGTGAAATTGTTCAGCGGTGAGCGGTGCCTGATCGACCTTTCCCTGGCCTGCGCCGATAAATTCCTTGGCCCAATTCTGGTGCCAGTCATGCAATGGAATATCCTGGGATCCAAGCTCAATGACACTTCTGAGACCCTTGAGTTGGCCATTGTCGCGAAGAATTCTGTACAACTCTACTGCCGGTGGTCCAATACCCATTTAATCCTCAGTTAGTCTGCAACGTGTTTGTCCCAATAGGTCGTCATATAGCTGCGATACACCCCCGACACCCGAATGTTACGTGGATTGCACCAATTCGGTTTGCCACTTATTTGATCTTTGGTGATCCTGGAATCACATCAAAAGGCGGTGTTTCAATATAGGAAACACTGCCACCGCCCAGACGCCCGGCCAGCCGGGCTGCAACTTCCGGGATCAGGGGCATGTACACGCAGGCCCCAACCCGGACCTCATCCGGCCTCAATACTGGCAGACCTTCCCAGTTTTGGCCTTGGCGACCACTATCTTCATCCACAAAAAAATCCACCAATCCTCCCAAGGCGCCGTACAACCACATTCCGGATATCGACGTCCCGAATATCCCGAATGGCCGGCCCGCCCGCTTTGCTTCCGACGCATGCTTTCGCGCCTCCGACAGGACGGTCGACAACCAGCGCACCGACGCGTTGAAATAATCAAACCAATACCGAGCGTCAAGTTTCGGTTCCGTGCTGGCGCGATCAGTTGCCTTAGCGGTCAGCATGGTAATTTCCTTCGGTAAAACATCATCTCTTACTATTGACACGACTAAACCGGCGCGCTTCGCCACATGCCGCAGATGTTGTGGGGTGAAATGAAGCAAGTGGTCGGCAATGAGCAAATCGAACGGATTGGTGGCGACATTCGGCACCTCCACAAACAGCACACCATCCGGACTTAATCTGTCCCGTGCCTGCACCAAACCCCGATGTGGATCGGGAAAGTGCTCCAGTGAATGGATCATGCAAACAAGGTCAAATGTTCCTTCGATAGCGGAGATTTCCCCCGTAAATAGTCGATCAAACCCGGGAATTTTCTCAAGGTACGGCAGCGCGCGCTCCGATAGATCGGCACCATTCAAACGCCAAGCTGGGTATTCCGTCGCAAAACTTCTGATCGCCGCTCCAGTACCACAACCGATATCCAAAAACCGACCTTTGAGCGGGAGCGCAGCCTCCTGTCGCACGAAATCAACCAGCAATGAAGAGCGAGGACGAACCGAACCATTGCCCAGAAAAATGGGCTGTTCTCTGCCCGCAGAAAGAGGCCAAAGATCGTACTTCGCGTAAATATCCTTTGTTTCAAGCACCCACTCGACCGTGGGCATTTTTTGAATGGCGCCGCATTCTTGGCAAACCACCAAACACCCGCCCGCAGGCCGAGGTCGGCAATCGGAGGTAACACGAGGCAATTCTACGTACCCGTCTACATTTTTCAGCGCAGACGCGCCACAAACAGCACAAAGATGTTTCTGCTTCATAGGGTCCGATACGGCGGCGATTGCGACCGGGTAGTCATTGAGGTAGCGAACTGATTTCCTGAAATGTACCGATCCGCATAATGCCGCCACCACCCAGCTCAACAATTTGAGCGCAACCGCTAAGAGTGCTTGTTCTGTGCGCGATTATGAGAATCGTGAACTCTGCTCGTAGCCCTTCTATCGATGACATGACCGCCTTTTCAGTCTCAGCATCAAGAGCGTTGGTCGCCTCATCAAAGATGAGCACTTCGGCACGCTTGTACAGGGCCCGAGCAATACCTATCCGCTGGCGTTGCCCTCCCGACAACTGAATTCCACGTTCGCCTACTCGGGTCTGGTATTTATCAGGCCACGCTTCGACGACCCCGTCAATCTGCGCTTGCCTCGCAACCGCGCGAACACGTTCATGATCAATTTCTTCTTTCAACACGCCAAACGCAATATTTTCTTCAATCGTACCGTCGGTCAGGAAAATAACCTGCGGAATATGCGCGATATGCGCCTGCCAAGCGCGGCGATTGCCCCGGGTAATCCGCCGCCCGTCGATAGTAAGCGCACCAGATGTCGGATCGAGAAGACCCATGATGATGTCCAGTAATGTGCTTTTCCCGCTACCACTAGCCCCAATAAAACCTACGCAGCTGCCTTTTTCGATTGTCAGATTTACATTTCGGAGGATCCATGGCGCATCTTCCCTATACCGGAATGACAACTCATTCAACCCAATTTGATGCCAAGCCAGGATTGGCTCAGTTGCGGGTTCATCAGAGTATTCTGGCAATTCCTGTTCAAGAAAATCTACCGCCTCCTGGAGAGACGCCTGTGATCCGCGAATATTGGACCACGCCGCATAGGCCTGTTGCAACACCGGCAGCAATCGTTGCGCGCCGAGCACAAAGGCGCCGAGCACCGGAATAGCCGCAACAATGCCATCGCTTTGCCGGTTAAGGAAATAGGCAAGCGCCGCAATCACCAGCATTCCCAAAGCCTCGATCACATACCGTGGGCCGACATTGATAAAAGCATTACTTCCCAGCGCCAAGCGCATGGGAAAGTCCGCGCGACGATAAATTTCGCAATAAACTGTCTGCCTGCCATCGATAATAATGTCGCGAATACCACCAAAACCTTCTTGCAGCGATTTCAACACTACGGTCGACTCGCGAGCAATGACTCGCCCGTTCTCCAGCAGCCTAACCCGCGTAAGTTTGATGGTCAGACCATAAACCAAGCCGAAGCTCAAGAAAATGGCAAGCGATATAAACGGGTCAATTAGGACCAAGGCAATCAGAATCGCGATCAGCGAAGCGGTCGCGCTAACGATTGTTGCGGCGGTCATGATGAAAGAGGCCAGCACATTCGCTTTATTGGTAATAAGCGTAATCGCCTCGCTGCTGTTCTTTGCAAGATGGACAGCATAGGGCTGGTATAGCATAAGGCGGTACATTGTGAGGCTCAAATCCCCCCCAGTGGCATAAGACAGGCGCGTACTTGCCCAGACCGTCAACAGCCGCAACGACGTTGCCGTAAGCGCAATTAAGACGAATCCGATGGTCAACGGCAGTACGAGTTGCCCCGCCGACGTGATCCCCAAAAATTGAATAAATGATGCCGTCTCGGGATGCGCAAACACCCGGATCGGCGAAGTCAGCACCGCGAGAAAGGGCAAAACCGCCCCAATGCCGACCATTTCAAAAAGTGAAGTCACCCCCATGAGAATCAGGAGGGAAAAGAATTGGATACGGCGCCTGCGTGCGATGTGCTGCCAAAGTGCAATAAAGAGTGTGGCGTTACCGTGCAACATGTTTTTTCAGCGCTGTAGTCTGCCAGGTAGGGAGGCAATAGCACCTGTGCGCAACGACTAGAGCATCGCTTTGGCCTCGGCATTTTGCGAAAAAAATAATAACAAAACCTTATCTGCTAAAAACACAGTAGTCGGGATACTCGCGCACTAGCATTTGCAATCGTTCGACTGAAGAATATTTACTTGCTTTGTAAGCAGATTTCGGGCAAGGCGATGCTTCTCCTAGAATGAAAACTCACCTTCCCCAACCCAAGGGCCAATCTTGCCAGAATCGAAGCTGGCCGTGTAATATCTTGGAATAGGGTACAGGGGTCCGCTGCAGCCTTGCCCTAGCAACCCAAACGGGGCAGAGCCAGAGTATCGCGGTGACTGCGCCTCAAAAAATCAATTTTCAATCGCGGGAATACGTTCATTTTGAAAGAACGGCGTTCCGACATGGCACAGACCGCTCCAAAATATGACAAATGCTCGCAGACACCTGGACGAGATACAACGTGGTGGCGTTTTCGTGCTGCTGCGGAAATGCAAATCCCTTACCAAGCGAGCGCTCTTTCGCATGTCGGTCATTTCCGCTGCGCCTATCGTCCTTATAGTAACTCTGTTACGCCCTCTGGTTATCATTCGATTCGGCACAATGCCCAGTGGCCGCATAGGTCATTTCGCCGGGGATATCGAGGCTTATTTGTGCCTGCGAGAGCGTGAGCACGCGACTCGGCGCACAGTTGATATCATTGGCTGTCCACAACCGGCTTGCAATACCCAACTCGAATTGATGTGGGAACGAAAAATACGCGTTACGCCTGGAGCAACCCTTTGGAAAGTACTGGACGAAGCTTGCCTCTTTTGGACCCGCGGCGAACGTCACCACGTGAAGTTATACGGGCGCCGGAAAGACTACGTAATATTTCCGTATATAAAAATACAGCTCCAGTTTTCCGAAAGCGAGCGGCAGCAGGGGATTGGCTTGCTTCGGCAATTGGGCATACCCGACGGAGCATCGTGGATCTGCATCCACAACAGGGACTCTGCATACCTCGACAATGCCGGGAAAGGACGTTTTCCGCAGCATGATTACCGCAACTTCAGCATCGATTCCATGGGATTGGCGTCTGAGGAACTGGCGCAACGGGGCCACTATGTATTACGCATGGGTTCACTTGTCGCAGAAAAATTCACCATAAACAACAACCCTAAGATAATTGACTACGCATCAAGTCCCTTTCGTAGCGACTTCGCCGACATTTATCTACTGGCGAACTGTGCCGCTTATTTTGGCGGGGATTCCGGCGTTTTCGCCATTCCGTTTGTGTTTCGAAAACCAATGCATCACGTGAATTATAGTTCTACGCAGATTGATTTTCTGCTTGATCAGTTCATAACCGACCCCGTAATCGTAAAACGACTTTGGCACAAAGAAAAGCAGCGATTCCTGAGCATGCGTGAAATATTTGAAATCGACCTCGCCGATGCAAGTGAGACCTTTCTTTTTGAGAAAAATGGCTTGGAAGTTGTCAATAACACTGCGGAAGAAATTCGTGAATTCGCCATTGAAATAGATGAAAGATTGCGAGGGCAATGGCACCCGACACGCGATGATAGAATATTGCAAGAAGCATTCTGGGAAAACTTCCTGAAATACTCACCGAACAAGCGCGCCGAAAAAATTTCGGGGCGCATCGGAGCAGCATTCCTGCGAAAACATGCGGATCTGCTGAATTGATATTCCCCACCGAAAATATAATGCTGAACATCGTGTTATCACGATCGCTCGAACAATCCAATTTTTTCCGTGCTCGCCCGATCACCGACAGCAATTACGGCCTGACGATTTCTAGCATAGCGCTTCCTGATTTGCATTTAATCGGGCGCCACGGGGAGTGTACGTTCGGTGTTCACAGGGTACCGTGGCCAATGGCCACACGCTAATGACCGAGATCAACCTTCTGGCACGCTACCCCCGCGCCAAACGCAACGTAGATGCTCGTCTCAGCAACAAGACCGAGAATCGCGCCATCGCTATGAAATTCGGTCGTGAATACTTCGACGGCACACGTGAGCAAGGCTATGGCGGATATCGTTACGACGGCCGTTGGATACCGATCGCTGAAGACATCGTGCGACACTACGAGCTAAAATCAGGCGATCGGGTCTTGGACGTGGGTTGCGGAAAAGGATTTTTAGTTAAGGATCTAATGAAAGTCTGCCCGGGGTTGGAGGTTTTTGGGCTTGACATCTCCACTTATGCGGTCACGCATTGCGAGCCCGAGATTGTTGGTCGCGTACACCTCGGCAACGCCACCCATCTGCCTTTTCCAGACAGTAGTTTTCAAGCAGTCCTGTCGATCAATGCCGTTCACAATCTTGATCAAACCGAATGCGTACAAGCCATTATGGAAATAGAACGGCTCGCGCCAGGTAGGGGCTATGTTCAGGTTGATGCGTACCGAACCCCGGCTGAGGAACAGTTATTCCTCGATTGGGTACTTACCGCCAGAACTTACGGAACCAAGGAATTCTGGATGGGGTTGTTGCGAGACGCAGGATATACCGGCGATTACTACTGGACCATTCTCGAGACAGTGTCAGGTTGAACTGTGGACAAAGCGCTTACCTTATTAAAATTTATAAACCAGCGTCTGGAAAAACCACCGCGCATGATCTTTCCCAACCTATTTTTCTGAACGGCTTATCTTGCCAAATGATTCATAAAGGAGACAAGGATTGAGCGCTCAACCAGATATTGAAAACGATCGATTCCTGCGTATGCATCTTGCCATGCTCAGAATTCGCATGGTTGAAGAAACTATTGCTGAGCGCTACGCGGAGCAGGAAATGCGCTGCCCGGTTCATCTTTCTATCGGCCAGGAAGCAACCGCGGTAGGCGCCTGCCATGCGCTATTACATACAGATAGGGTATTCAGCACGCATCGTTGCCATGCCCACTTCTTAGCAATGGCGGGCGATCTTAAAGCGATGTTGGCTGAAATTTATGGCAAGGCGTCTGGCTGCTTGGGCGGTCGCGGCGGATCCATGCATCTCACCGATCCTGAGAAAGGACTAATCGCCAGCGTCCCAATTGTTGCAAGCTCTATTCCACTCGCGGTAGGCACGGCACTCGCTGACCAGATAGACGGCAAAGATAGCGTTAGCGTTGCATTTTTCGGGGATGCCTGCGTCGAGGAAGGCGTTTTCCACGAAAGCGCCAATTTCGCCAGCTTGCGTAAGCTTCCAGTGCTGTTTATCTGCGAGAACAATCTGTATTCGGTGTATACGCCACTTGAGGAACGCCAACCTCCGCGACAACTTACTGAGCTCGCGCGTGCGCATGGAATGAATTACACCTCCGCCGACGGAAATGACGTCGCTGCCGTTTTCACGGCAACCCAGGAAGCAATCTTACGTGCTCGTCAGGGCGGCGGGCCGTCATTTTTAGTGTTCGACACCTATAGATGGCGCGAACACTGCGGGCCAGAATTTGACAACCACCTCGGCTACCGCACGGAGGCGGAGTATCAAACTTGGCGCGCACGATGCCCCATTGAAGCGAGCAGGAAAACACTAAAAACCAGGAAATTGCTGACCTCGGTCACCGAAGATTCGATGATCGCCGAACTCAAGCTCGAAATCGATGCCGCGTTTGAGTTCGCCAAGGCTGCGCTTTTGCCGATCCCCTCGCATTCCTCCGCCCACGTTTACGCGTAAATCGACATGACCGAAAAAAAACGAATGCTCAGCCTTGGTGCCGCAATCAAAGAAGGACTTACCGAGATTGCTGTGCGTGACCAGTCAGTCATTCTCATGGCTGAAGGCGTTGCTGATCCTTCCGCAGTATTCGGGACAACGGCCGATATCGGCAAGCACATTGACCCAAAACGAATTATTGAGATGCCCGTATCGGAGAATGGCCTGTGCGGTGTCGCCATCGGCGCCGCATTAATGGGTAAGCGACCGGTAATCAGTTTTCATCGGGCAGAATTTGCCCTGTTGGCGATGGAGCAGATCGTCAACAATGCGGCAAAAGCACATTACATCAGCAACGGCAGGCACAAGGTGCCGCTAGTCATACGTATGATAGTCGGGCGCGGTTGGGGGCAGGGACCAGCTCACTCGCAGAGCATGGAGGCGGTGTTTTCCCATTTCCCCGGCCTCAAGGTCGTCATGCCCACTTATCCGCACGATGGCAAGGGATTGATGATTGCCGCGGTGGAGGACGATAATCCAGTGCTTATTATCGAGCACCGCTGGTGCCATTATGTAATGGGAGAAGTACCGGAAGGCTATTACACGGAACCAATAGATGGTCCTCGCGCTGTGCATCACGGCAAGGATGTCACCATTGTTGCGACATCTTACATGACCCTGGAAGCCGTTCGTGCTGCAGATGCGCTCGAAAAATTAGGTTACTCAGCAACGGTTTTTGACCTACGTGTACTGCGCCCACTGACTCTCGACCGGATTTTTGAATCTGTCCGGCAAACGGGACGGCTGTTGACTATAGACACCGGATTCAGAAAATTCGGTATAGGAGCTGAGGTGGTTTCCGAGGTGGTGACCACCTGCTTTTCGGCGCTCAAGACCGCACCTCTCAGGATGGGTCTACCCGATCACCCAACGCCAAGTTCGCGTGGTTTTATACCGGGTTACTATCCTGACTCCATGTCCATGCTGCGGAATCTGGGTCAGATGCTCGGGATCGACGAAGCGAGGATCCAAAGTGCGGTCGCCGACTTGGTCGCACAACGCAAAGGATTGCCGATCGATGTCCCGGATCCTTTTTTCAAGGGGCCGTTCTAGATTTTTGAATTTTTAAAATTTGACAAGAGGTCAATAATCGTGCATTCATATCTGACAATACTTGATTCGAACCATGACTAACAGGGTGGCCGCGGTAATTCTGTTGCGTCATGATGGGGCGGCGTTGTTACAGCATCGTGACGACAAACCCGGCCTGCCACATGCGGGTATGTGGGTGCCGCCGGGAGGTCATGCCGAAACGGGCGAATCGATGCCCGATTGCGCGCGGCGCGAGCTGCGCGAAGAAACAGAATATGATGCACCGGACTTGCGCTTTCTATTGTCTTTGGAGGACAAGGTTGAAGGCTGGCCCGCCTATCCCTTGACATTTTTTTGGTGTTGGTACGATGGCATTCAGTCCTTCGCTTGCCATGAAGGGCAGGCCTTGGCTTTCGTCGAACGCGCCTTTGCTACGGACTATCCGATTCCCGCGCATCTTATCGACGTCTGGGACATCGCACTCGAGACTGCGGGTACAACCATGAAAACCTTATGCGCTTAAACATGCCCTCCTATGCCGTACCCTATTCCGCACTAGCGACGGAAGCCGCGCTAGTAAAAAGCGAACTTATGCGGGCCGTTGAAACCGTCCTCGATTCCGGCCTTTATATACTGGGGCCGGAGGTTGTCGCGTTCGAGCGTGAATTTGCCGATTACTGCCAGACAAAGTTCTCCTGCGGGATATCAAACGGAACCTCGGCGCTACATCTGGTCCTGCGCGGGATTGGCCTTGGCAAAGGGGATGAGGTAATTACTGTTACCAACTCATTTGTCGCTTCAGCTGCGTCGATTGCGCTGGCCGGAGCCAAGCCGGTTTTTGTCGATATTTGCAACGACGGAAATATGTGCCCAGGGCAACTTGAAGATGCGATTACCGACCGAACGCGTGCTATCGTGCCAGTGCATTTAACCGGGCGACCGGCGAAGATGAAGGACATCTTGGATATTGCTCGGCGACGCAATCTTTTTGTACTGGAAGACGCGGCGCAAGCGGTCGGAGCTACCCTAGACGGCAAGCGCGTCGGAAGTTGGGGTAACGCGGCCTGCTTCAGCCTGCACCCATTAAAGAACCTGCATGCCTTTGGCGACGGTGGGATGGTGACAACAGAAGATCCGAATCTCGTTGCTCATCTGGCAAAGTCCCGTAATCATGGGCTGGAAAACCGGGAGCAGTGCAATTTCTGGAGCTTTAATAGTCGACTGGACGAAATGCAGGCGGCAATGCTGCGCGTGCAGTTAAGGCATCTCGACGCATGGACGGAGACCCGCCGCAATCTTGCGCTTCGCTACAATAATCTGCTTCGCCCCTACGTGGAAGTTCCAGACGAAGGACCGGGTGAGCGTTGCGTTTTTCAAACCTATGTTGTAAAAACCGAGAGGCGCGATGAGCTCAAGCAGTATCTGAACAAGCACGGGGTTGAGGCGCTAATCCACTATGCCATTCCGATTCATGCGCAACCTGCGGCGAGAGATCTGGGCTACTCGGAAGTAGATTTTCCAGTGACTATGCGGCATGTCAGCCGCATCTTAAGCCTGCCGCTTTACCCTACGCTCACCCATGCGCAACAAGACTACGTGGTTGAATTGATATCTTCATTTTTTCGGAACTGATACGTTTCCAAAAATATAAGCATAAATTGAAAGCGCTATGACCATTAATTCCGCCCCCTATGCAAGTTTCGAGGAACGCAAAGAGTGGATTACGACGACAGCGTCCAAAATATCACGGGAAATGCGTATTCCTCATCCGCTTCTAGTAGAAGTCAAGCTGTCGGAGCAAGAAGTAATTGACCTTCAGAATCTAGCGCTACGATTTATCGCGCACAGTTCGTCAATTTCTGCGAACGCAAGGGCGCCAGAGATACTCAAGCGACTGGAAGAAGCAAGTCAATTCAAACCGGATCTGAACGCCCACCATTTGCTCATTCCGCTGGAACAGCGAGTGAGTCAGATCCTGCACAGCATGGCTTTTCATCAATCAACACTCGCGTTGGAATATCCGGTCAATCTGCGAGTAGTGCATGGAAAACCGATCGAGGGTTACTTCAAGAAAGATTACGCCACAACCAATATCCACAGCGACATCTGGGCCGGTGAGCCGGCCGACACACTCCAAGTACTAATTCCCTTGATGGGTGATGTCCACTCCACTTTTTGCCAGTGGTACGAGACCGATGCTGAAAATTTTGATCTATACCTCAGCAATCTGGCGACTTATTCCAGCGCGCAGACAGCGCTTGGGGACGCCCGGGCAATTTCGCATACTTTTGAAATTGGCACATTATATTTTTTTGATAGTGCGCTTCCCCATCAGACCATCCAGAAGGGAGGGCAATTGCGGGTTTCCTTGGACTTCCGGTTGCGCCGCCTGTTCCCCTACGCGGACCCGCAGTGGGCGCCGCGCATGCACCGGAAAAGGGGGGCTTATGGCAGGTATTTCCTGTTCCCTCCAGAACCGTACCCATATTCTAGCTTTGAGCAAAAACTTGACCACGAAATAGAAATTCTGGAGAAGCTGGGAATGGTTAAGTTCGCTGAACTCCGAAAGGCGGAGTATCCATGATATGTCAGTGAAGACCGGGAACGGGTGAAGCGTCTAGATCCTCCGGCAAGCGCCCCGCAACGAGGCGCGGGATATCTTTGTTTCTGAAATTTCCGGCGAGAAGATCGTCAATGGATAGGCCAAAAGCATACAAACGGTCTTTCCAGTACAAGGAAGTAGCTATCCTGTGCTCTAGCCTCTGAATTATGTCTGGATCGATTTTTCCGTACATCTTGCTTTGCAAATAGCCTAAGAAATACAGGGCAAAACCGTTTTCAGGGGAAATGACATCAGACAAAGCTCGCAGGTTCCTGAACTGCTGTTGAATCTTGACTGGCCGGTCTTCAGTAAAAAGTCGATGAAAGTTCAGGTGGTAGTTCATGTAGAACCAGACGTCGATCAACTGATCCGCAGTCGGAACTTGGTCGAGTTGGATCTGGCGAAAAGCATCCTCGAAATTGGGCGTCGCCATCTGGCGGCCTTGTTCAATTTCGACCTGCTTACCGAAGGCTCCCCCGGTAAAGCGGACGTTGTTACTTCCCACCGGCTGGATCAATCCCTGGGCGACCATGGAATCGTAGATGGGCGTGTTAGGCAGTGGCTGCAATTGGGCGATGCGATGCCAATCGAGATCCATCTGCCGCGCCACATTAATAGTGTCCTGAACCATACCCATTGTTTCGCCCGGGAAGCCGACCATCAAAAGCACACTGACATGAATTTTCTCGAATTTCCGGAATACTTCCGCCGCCTTGATAAAGTTGTCAATGCGTCCCGGTTTTTTAATATCCCGCAAAATCTTCGGATTTCCAGACTCCATTCCGATATTGACTGCAATGCAGCCACTTTCAGCCGCCGCGGCAACAACGTCATGCTCGCACGAGTGGGCAATCAATCCATTGGTCGCGTCCCATGTTAAATCCAGCTTGCGTCTGACCATTTCGTTGAACAGGCTTATTGCACGCCGGTGATCTTTTAAAAGATCATCATCCAGCCACATGACATGACCAATGCCATATTCATTCTTCAATATTTCCAGCTCGTCCACCACGGACTTCACCGAGCGCTGGCGAACGCCTACCCCATTGAAGGTGCGCACGCTGCAAAACGTGCATTGGGCACGACAGCCCCGATTGGACAACACTGTGGCAAATCGAGTGCCCTTGGGCTTGAAGAAGTAGAACGCACCCACGGTTCCGTAATTAGACGTTTCGTGCATTGGCAAAAGATCGTAGGCAGGAATCACGTCAATGTCTTCGGCGGCGGGTTTGCAGTCGCGGCGAATTCGGTGGCGCACGGCACCGTCAACAAGTATCACCTGCCCGATCTCGTCGATCGCCCCTTTCCTGTTAATAGCCTGAACCAACCGCTGTACGGCAATATCACCCTCATTGAGGAACGCAATGTCGACAGCGGGGATGTCATCAAGAACCCTCTCGACATCATTGTTCACATGCACGCCACCAATTGCAACTGGAAATCCGGCCGCCTTGACACGGTCACATACTTTCTTCAGCGAGCCATGTGTCATCGTGAACATACATGTCACCCCAATCAGGTCGGGGTTGAAATCTCGCAGTTCTCCGTCAAGCTTAGTTTGCCAAGCCCTGTCAAATTCAAACTCACCCTCGGAGGCGGACAGGCAGCATTGCTTCAAGACCTCATGATTGAGGTTGGCGATCTTCACCTCAATTCCAATAGCTCTTAATTTTTGTGCAAGCACGGCCAGTCCGTACGGCGGGTAGTTCGGGTAGCGTAAGCGCTGGGCGGTGTCGTATCGAAAGGTGGACGCTTCGGAATCAGGCGGTGTTACGAGGAGAATACGCTGGACATTCCGTGCAGGAAACAGCCGCGCAAGACATGCCTCAACCTCGAGGCCTTCCGGTTGCTTGTCTGCCTGCACATGTAGCTGCTGGAGTGCCTGAATCACTTTCATTTTAGAGATCGCTTCTAGTTGCTTATCACACACATTTAAACAAAAACGGGGACACAAGACTCCCGTCCGGGAGCATAAATAATATGCTTTCCCTTATAGCATCTCATTGTATCGCAGATCAGTATTTGAATTCATATGCGTAAGAAAAACACCTCCCTTTTTTATCAAGAGGTTGCAAGGAATGCTTGCATTAGTCCGATCCGCTGAAATTGTGAATTATTACAAGTCAATCTATATAATGCACATTCAAAATGTTGCTTTGACGTGAGCACAGGTACGCTAAACATGGATGGCACAGACCACACATCGAGAAAAGGCTCCCGTTGGGCTAGTCGGGCTGAGGAGGGTTCATTTCGGAATTTTCTGGCTCTTGATTTAGTCATTAGAACTAACCCACCAGCCGATTAATTTCTTAATTCTTTAGAAAAAGATAAATTTCACAACTATGCAGGTTAAATACTCCTATCTCGATCAGCAGTTCTCTGAAATGGAATCCTATTTCACGGATTTGCGCAAGCTTGTCGCAAGCGGCGAGTTCACGCTCGGGCCGTTCGTTGAAGCCTTCGAAAATAAATTCGCCGCGTATATAGGCGTCAAGCATGCCATCGGCACCAACACGGGGACGGGCGCCTTGATTCTTTCCCTTAAAGCTGTCGGCGTAAAACCTGGCAGCGAAGTAATTACGGTTGCAAATACCTTTATCGCGACGGTGGGTGCAATCATTGCGGTCGGGGCACGCCCCGTATTCGTGGATTGCGATGAACGCTACCAGATAGATGTATCAAAGATCGAGGCTGCAATCTCGAAAAAAACAAGCGCCATACTGCCGGTTCACTGGGCGGGATGCCCTCCGGAAATGGATCAGATACTCAACATCGCCGACCGTCACGACATTCCTGTTGTAGAAGACGCCTGCCCGGCTGTAGGAGCCCAGATAAACGGTCGCTTTGCTGGCACCTTTGGCAAGGTAAACGCTTTCAGCATGCACCCACTGAAGCCACTCAACGTCTGGGGCGACGGCGGAATTATTGCAACCAATGACGACAAGGCCGCGGCGTTTCTCCGACTCTATCGCAATCACGGCCTATTAGATCGAGATCATGTCGAGATCTGGGGCGTGAACGACCGTCTGCAGCCATTTCAAGCTGTAGTCGGCAGCAGGGTACTCGATAGCGTTGAAAGCTTGGTCGAAGCGCGGATCAGTAACGCACGTATGTTGGATTCGGGCCTGAAAGGACTCGAAGCCTGCATCCGTCCGCCCCACCGCCCTGCAGGCTATCGCGAGGTCTACCAACTATATCTGGTTACTGCGTCTCGACGCGACGAACTGGTCAGTTTTCTGATTGCCCGGGGAATTGAGGCCAAAGTCCATTACCCCATCCCGATCCATTTACAGAATGCGGCGAGAAATCTTGGTTACAAGCGCGGCGATTTTCCGGTGTGCGAGCGTCAGGCCAATGAAGTCCTCACGCTACCTGCCCACCAGCACATTACCGTTGAGCAAATTGGCTATACAGTGTCAGCCATTCGCGAATTTTACAGCTAGTCAAGAATGATAAGTTCGGACACCGCATTCCCCGATCACCACCTTGGCGCGTTCATTAATCACTGAAAATCGGCGCCCGCGCCCATCAGAGCAGCGTCTCCAGCACGTCTTCGACGCTCAGGCCGTGGGCGCGCAAGAGCTCTTCATGCGTGCCGTAACAATGAATGAATTCGTCCTTGAGGGAGAAGGTATCAAGCCGGCAGTTTGCCCGGGTGTCCCAAGCAATCTCCTTCACGCGCGAACCCAGACCACCGTGAGGAACATGTTCTTCGATCACCGCCACCTGCTTATGCGAGGAGAGCACCTGCTCCACGCCGGCGCGGTCAAGCGGCTTGATGGTATGGCATGAGAGCACCGAAACGGATTTTCCCGCAGCCTCCAGCTTGGCGGCAACTTTCAAGGCCATGCCGACCGAAATTCCGTACGAGAGCAGCGCCACGTCGGTTCCCCGCTGCAAATAGCGGATTTTACCGACCTCAAAGGGGTCAACGGCCTTTGCCGTCAGGTCGGGTTCGCCCGCCTTACCAAGACGCATGTAGACCGGCCCCCGGCTTTGCGTTGCACACCAGCGCGTCATCAGGCGCATTTCTCCCGGGTCGCAGGGGGCAAGCACGGTCATGTTAGGAATGGCGCTTGCCACCGCGACATCTTCCATCGAGTGGTGGGTGCCGCCTAGCGTCGAATAAATGACCCCGGCCCCCATCCCGATCACCGTGACGGGAAGGTTCTGATAGCACAGATCGACGCGAATCATCTCGAAGGGACGATAGAGGCTGAAGGTGGCGATGGTGTAGCAAAACGGCCGCATGCCCTTGAGCGCCAGGCCGGCGGCGATGCCGATCATGGCTTGCTCGGCCACCCCGGTATTGATAAAGCGTTCGGGAAACTGTTCGCGAAACTTGACGATCGAGCCTGCGGGGGAAATGTCCGCCACCAGCGCGCAGATACGGGAATCCTCCTGCCCGATTTCGTAGATTACATCGGCAAAGGCATTTCTCATCCAACCACCTCTTTGAGTTCGGCCACTGCCTGCTGGTATTCGGCAGGATTGGGGGAACGGTAATGCCAGATCGGCTGATTTTCCATGAAGGACACGCCTTTGCCCTTGACTGTGTTGCCGATCACCATGAACGGTTTGTTGCCCTTGCGCCGGCTGACGGCGGCATGAACGGCGGCGCCATCGTGCCCGTTTACCTCTGCAGCCTCCCATCCGAATGCTTCGACCTTTTCCCTTATCGGGTAAAAGGCGGGATGGGTCTCGGAGGTGCGGCCAAAAGACTGGAATCCATTGTGGTCCAGCATCGCCACCAGATTGGTCACGCCGAGGTTAGCGGCCATCATCATCGCCTCCCAGGTGGAGCCCTCCTGCAATTCGCCGTCGCTCAGCACCACATACACAAGGCCATCGCGCTTGTGAATGTCTTTTTCCGCATAGGCTATGCCTGTTGCGAGACCCATGCCATGGCCGAGGGAACCAGTGGAGGCTTCGATGCCCGGATTGCCATAATCGGGATGGCAGCCGAGGCGCCCGCCCTCTTTGCAATACAGGTCAAGATCGCCGCGCGTCAGTATGCCCAGCGCCTCGAGAACAACATACTGGCTCATGCAGCCGTGCCCCTTGGACATCAAGAAGGTATCGGGCGAATCCTTGCCCGGACGGCCGCGCATCAGGCCATGGTAGGCGCAATCCACCATTTCGATCGCGGAAAAGGCGCCCGCTCCGTGCAAGGCAGACACTTGCTGCGAGATGTCAAGGATGCGCCGCCGGTATTTCAGACACCGCTGGCGCGCCGCAGTGGTATTGAATGGGGATGGGTTTTTTGTCATGAAGAGCGCTACTCGATGATGGTCCAATACCAGTCACCAGTATATCCCGCCTCGTCGAACAGCGATTTCCATCCCTCCGGATAGTCGTAAAACCCCGCCGTGAGTACCCAACTTTCGAACACCGCCTTTTGTTCAGGTGTGCGATAACTATCCACTTGGACAAAACCCTTGCCCGGTGCGAGTCGTTGGATCTCCTTAAGCGCAACCTTACCGCGATCCCGTGTCAGATTGTGAACGGTGTTGAGCGACAACACCGCGGCAAAGCTGCCGTCCGGAAAAGGCAGGCTGTCGGCGCTGCCAAGATGCAGGCGGCCAATGACTTCGGGTTCGCATTTCATCAGCGCATAACGCGATATATCCACGCCGTAAGCGTCAATGCCAATCGCGAGGAGATCCTTTACCAGGAACCCCTTGGCGCATCCGACATCGAGCACGCGATCGCCTGGCTTCAAGCCAAAGTGCGCCACGATATCCTTTGCCACTGGTTGCCAGCGGCCATCGTAACGGTACCCACCGTAACCGTATTCGCGCGGGCCGTCGAAGTAGATTTGTCCATACTCCCGGGAGATACGCACGTGTTCATCGGTCTTGGCTGTTTCCCGCGCCTTGACGTTGCGCTTGCCCTTTGGCAGTGCTCTCAGTAATTCAATTTCAGCCATTCTGAAACTCCTGTTTTTGGCTCAGCGCCAGGCCAAGCGCCAGTGGTGTGTATTGAAAATCCGGAAACGCCCGCGTTGTCGAAGAGGCATCGAAGGCACGGTAACCGCCGTGTGGCATCGGCCCTTTTCGCGGCGTATCCCTGAGGGTGGATACAGCGGCTACTTCAGGCGGCATCGCGACAACCATTTCGGCGATCTCCCGGAACGAGGTCACGGTACCTGTCGCAATGTTCAGCACACCCTCGCTTTTATGGGCGGCGCAGCGGGCGACGATTTCCGCCACGTCATCGATATAGACATGATCGCGCCGCTCTTCACCTGCTCCGAACAGAATAATTTCTTCTCCGCGCTGCGCAAGGCGCCGGAAACGATTTGGCCCATAACCGTTGTGCGGATCGCCTGCGCCATAAATCAGCGTGGGGCGCAGGATGCAAAGCGGCGCTTTGCTCTCGTCCGCCAGCATGACTTCCCGAGCAAGATGCATGATGCCATGCAGGCTCGCCGGTTGCGCGCAGGATACCTCGCTCAACGGGGAAGTGGAATCGGCGTAGACCGCATCGGAGCTTACGTAGAGCACATGGTCAGGCGTAACAGAGCCCATTGCAGCGCACACGGCCGCAATCATTTGCAAATTGTCGATGAGCATAGTGTTGTTTTTGACTGGCGCCTGAGCGGCAATCATCACCAGTGTGTCGCCCTTGCGGAGCGTCGACGCCAGTTGCGCGGCCGCGTTGCCCGAAAGCAGATCGACATCCTGGCGCGCCACGCCGGCAACCTGCACGCCGCGCGCGATGAGTTTTTTAGCAGCGGCCTTGCCGACGAAACCACCTGCACCAACGATAACGACTCGGCCAGGGGATACCGGTGATGCGAAGTGATGCTTGAGCATGGGGTTCAGGTTTCCTCGGGGGCAATGCCCAGCGTGACATGCAAAAGCCCGGCGGCGCGCGCCGCCTTGCCGTCGATGACACGGTAGGGGTCTATCAACCAGCGTCCGCGCATGTGTCGGACGAGATCCGATGGGGAGAGGTTTTTGAACTCCGCCCACGGAGTCATGATGCAAACCGCTTCCGCACCCTCGATTGCCGCCATCGCACTTGAGGCGGCCTTAAACGGGATCCGGGCATATTCGGGCGAAACGACTGGATCATAGACAACGACATCACGCCCTGCAAGATGGGACAGGAGCGCCAAAGAGGGGGAATTCTTTGTACTGTGCGTGTCTTCCTTGTATGCGAGACCCAGTACTGCGATTCGCGCACCGGAGTTTTGGGCAAGAACGCGTTTTTCAACAACGTTCCAAACCCAACCCTTGCGGTGCCGGCTGTTAGCCACCCATGCGGAAACGATTCCTCCGTCCGTGCCATGCCGTTTCGCTAGCGTAAGCACAGTCGCCAGATCGCGCTCCAGATTGCCCCCGGCTATGCCCAAACCCGGACTAAGGTAGCTGTAGGGGCCGATGCGCCGGTCCAGCTTTAGTGCCGGAACAATCTCCGCCCAGTCGGCTCCCGTTTGTTCGCACAATTCGGCCATCGTATTGGCCACCCCGACCGAAGCGACAAGACACATGTTGATGGAGATCTTGGCTAGCTCAGCGCTCTCGTAGCGCATGGGCAGGATTGGGCAACCGAAATTTTCCAGAAATGCCGCAAGCACCCTTGGCAGCGGCTGCCCGGGTTCGGCGCAGCCGACGATAAATCTTTCCGGGAATCGCGCACGTTCCATCGCGCGCCCGAAAATAAGCGTTTCCACCTGGTAATGCAGCAAACGACCGGGGATTGCCCGCGCGCGCGTAAAGCCAGGGGGCACCTGACTCAGGATAACCATCACCGCGTCAGAGCGCATCGCCGCATCGACTTTGCGAATCAGTGCGTCTATGCCCCCAAGATCGCTTTGTCCGGCATCGTCGGTGGGCACGTCCGGGGCAACATAGACCAGATCACATCCCGTCAGCGCTTTCGGGTCGGCGGAGAAGCGAATTCTGCGGGCATTCTTTTTCAATACCTCTGGCAGATCCGGCTCGACAACGGGAAGTTCGCCGCGCTCCAGTGCGACAACAAGGAGGGGGTCTGGATCGTAGCACACTGTGTCGAACCCTTTGTCGGCTGCGGCCACCGCGGAATTGAGTCCGAGGTGGGTCATGCCGGCAAAACCGATGGTGTATTCGCTCATCGGCCCGTATCCAGAGCGCACCGGGTGAGGTCGTTCAGTACGGTGTTGATCCAGATATCGTTGTCGATGTTGCTTTCGCCGCCCTTGCACAACTGCTTGAAGTGCTGGTATTCCAGCTGCCAGGTCGGATCAACCTGAACCAGAGTCACCGCCTCCTCGTCGGGCCTGCCGCTGGGCAGCTTGCGGTCGCGAAGAGTGAAGGTACTGGGGCCCCACTTGCACAGCGATTGAATGTGCGCGCTGCCGTTTTCGGCGAAAACGTCGGCGTAAAAGTGATTGCGCCAGTTGAGCAGTGTCATTTCCAGTTGCAGCACCGGCGAGCCATTGGCGCCGAACGAAAAATGATCGAATGACCTGTTCTCAAACCGGTTGCAGGAATAAATATCGAACGGTGCGGACGATTTGCCGAACCAGAAGAGCGCTGTGTCAAGAAGATGCGATCCCAGGTCCGGCAGTACACCCGCCCCCTGATCGCGCCAGGCGGAATCGCGTACCAGTCGCGCCGTGCCATTGCCGTAGAACATGCGCGCGCAATAAATCCTGCCGAGGCGACCCGAATCGATTGCCTGTTTCATGCGCACAAAATGCGGTTCAAAGCGGTGGTTGTAGGCGGTGTAGCAGACCGCACGGTTCTGCCCGGCCAGCGCCTTCAAGCGCACCAGGTCCGCCGAGTCGGCGGCGAACAGCGGCTTTTCCACCAACAGGTGCTTGCGGTTGGATAGAAGATAGGTAACGAGTGCGAGCTTGGGCTCATCGGGGATACAGAGCAGTGCCGCATCGTAGGAAGACAGGGGTACGTCTTCGACGCGCTTGTACTGCGCCTCGGCGCTGACCGGATCGACCGTAGCGACCGCATCGCTTCCGGCGACGGCGAGACGCTTGTGCCCCTGCACACCAAGGCCGACAACGATCACGCGCATGGCATGCTTACTCGTACTTGACTTGCTTTTCGACCGAATCGATCTTTTTCAAGACCAGTTCAGGTGTCACCGGCCAGTTGCCCTCGTGCTCGCATTCAATGCCGGCCGCCATATTGCCGAGAATCGAGGCGACAACATCGTTCTTGGTGGCAATCAGCGCGAGCGTGGCGTATGAAAGCAGGGCGTCGCCTGCGCCAACGGCGTCCACCACTTTATCGGCAAAGCTCTCAATGGTGAAAAATGCGCGGACGTCAGACGACGTGCTTCGATAAGTAATGATGCCGCGGTCGCCGCACTTGAGGATCAGCGTCTTGCACTTTGCCCGCTTGAGCAACTCCAGTGCAAGCGGCCGCACCACCGAGTCCTGGTCGCCCAGAGCGAAACGGGCTTCGCGTTCGTTCGGGGTGATCAGGTCGAACCCTTCGAATTCGAGAATATTGCCCCAGCGGCTGGCGACCTGGCTGTCGGCAACCCGGAATACGCCATCGGGAATTGCCGAGGTGAGATGGGGGATGGTGCTGCGATTGAACATGCCGTGCCGGAAATCGCTGAGTACGACGGCCTGGGTACGGGTGTCGGCGATCTGGTTCTTCAGTTGTTCGACGATCTTGTCCGATATCGAACGGTTATCCACCGTATCAACTTTCAGCAGCCGGTAGCTTTCGGCAACGATAGCGTTCTTGTTGGTGGTAGGCCGTGTCTCGTCGATGATCGGCTGGCAGTGCACGCCGCAGGTATTAAGGTCATCGAGCACGAAATTTTTGTATGCGTCGTTGCCAAGCACCGTTGAGAAAGTCACGTCGGCGCCTGCGGCGCGCAGGTGTTTCGCGACTACGGCGGCGCCGCCGGTATAGTCCACTTTTTTCTCGTAGCGCACGCTCATGGTCGGGGTTTTCGTCATGCCCCCGATCATGCTGCAATAGGTGTAGCTGTCGACAATGGTGTCGCCGATTACGTGGACGTGTATCCCCTTCATTTTCTGGATTGCGTCGCGCAGATCCTTGAAGGTCACGCCCTCGGCGTCCATCAGCGTTATCAGTTTCTCGACAGCGATGGAAGGCGGCGCGAGTTCGATCAGGACAGAAGAGGAATAGACGATGTCGCCCGGCGTGAAAATCATTTCGCCACCATAGGACTC
Organism: Bordetella parapertussis; assembly: GCA_945892985.1. GTDB lineage: Bacteria > Pseudomonadota > Gammaproteobacteria > Burkholderiales > SG8-39 > CAITSH01. The sequence goes on along the minus strand of CAMDDU010000017.1, from coordinate 3,063 downwards.
AAGGATGTCGATTTCCTCCTGGGTCTTCGGGTTGACCGCGCCGGCGGTGTACTCGTAGCCCTTGGCAAAATAGTCGGGCCTGATCAGCGCAAGATTCTTGAGCGGGGTGGGATCACCATCGATGATGACGTAATCGACCATTTCCAGCGCGGCGAGATTAACCGCGCGCAGGTCTTCAGGCACGTAAGGGCGCATATTGCCCTTTTTGATATGCTCGTCCGTGGTCAGGCTTGCGATCAGTATGTCAGCCTTGGTCTTGGCATAGAGCATGTGCCGGATGTGCCCAGGGTGAACTACATCAAACGTACCATGGCACATAATCACTTTTTTCTTGCGCGGGCGTGGTCCGATGGCATCTCGGATCTGCGCCGCGGTTTTGATCTTGTGCGAAAAAAGATGCTTGCTGGCGGCGTCCATTCAGGCTTGTCCTTGCGGCGTCAGGTAATCGAACCAGGTCTTCGTCGCCTTGGCGATGGAGGCCGGATCCCACAACGGCGCATTGCGCCAGTAATCGATATTTGCGACGATTTTAGCCACACCTTCTTCGAAACTCACCTGCGGCTTCCAGCCAAGTTCAGCCGTAATGCGCGAAATATCGGCCCATGTGCAATCAGGTTCACCGGGCCGCTTGGGAATGTGGATCTTGTCGCCACCCAGCAACTCGATCAGGCGGTTGACCGATTGCGGCTTGCCCGCGCCCAGGTTGTAGATTCGGCCGACATGCTCGGTCTCTGCAGCAGCCAGAAACGCTCGCGCCACATCCGTTACGTACAGGAAGTCACGCTTTTGCGAGCCATCACCCACTACGGTGTAAGGCTTGCCGGCGATTTTCTGGCGCAAAAACACGCCGAACACCGCGCCATACGCTCCGGATGTACGCGAGCGAGTTCCGTAGGCATTGAATATCCGAATCGCGTTAACCGGCAGCTTGTAGACTTTATGCCAGTGAAACGCCGCTTGTTCGCCCTGATATTTGGACAAGGCATAGGGATAGCACGTGTCGATCGGGCTGTCTTCGCGGGTGGGCACATCCGCCAACCCATAGCAGGACGAGGATGCTGCGAAAACGAATTTCCCGACACCGGCATGCCGCGCGCACTCGAGCATATGCACGGTGCCTTGCACGTTGGCGGACATATACTCCATCGGATGCTCAATCGAAGGCACGATATCACCGATGCCGGCGAAATGAATGACGTACGTCACCCCACGGAAAAGAACGTCATCAGGGGCAAAACTCCGGATATCGCGTTTCTCGAGCACAACATCCGGCGTATTGCCGTGGTGTGCCAAGTTTTCCTCGCGACCGCCAATCAGATTGTCGATCACGCGCACCGCAAACCCCCGCTCCACCAGCACGTCCACCATGTGGCTGCCGATGAACCCGGCGCCGCCGGTTACGATTGCTACCGGCTTGGCGGTCATGCCGCTTTAAGCTCCTTGAGGCGGCGAACATTGAAATAAAACGTGTCATCCATGCTCCCCGGCAGCTTGCCCGACTTGAAGGCGGCGCACAGGTCGCGGATGGCATCCTCGACGGTGAATCTTGGCTTGAATCCGAGAACGCGCTGGATCTTGTCCGAATTGACGTGGTAGGAGCGCAGGTCGTCTGTCGGTGTGGTGACGATGGGGATGTCGCCCTTTTCCGGGAACAGCTCCTGCACCACGCGCTTGGCGGTCTGAGCGATTTCCATGATCGACATATTCTGGAAACCGGCATTGAAAATCTGGCCGGCGATTTTCTCGTCCGGGGCAGTCAGCAACATCTGGTAGACGTCGCACATATCCTGCACATGCAGGTTTGGACGCTTTTGTGATCCGCCAAAAACGGTAATTTTATTGTTGTTCACCGCATGGTTGGTAAGAATATTCACGGAAAGATCCAGGCGCTGCCGAGGTGCATAGCCGCAGAGTGTCGCAGGCCGAATCGTCACGCAGACAAAGTCCGCAGATTGGTGCTTGAACAGGCGCGGCTCGCACATTCCCTTGTATTTGTTGTAAAGGGTAAGTGGCACAAGCGGGTGGTCTTCGGTCACATCGGGCGCGTCAGAAACGCCGTACACCGAACTGGAAGAGGCGTAAATGAACCGTTTCACTCCAGCCGCCTTCGCCGCAATCACCATAGGCTCGAACGCATCAAGGTTGATGGACGTGGACAAATTCTCATCGAGCTCGAAGCTTGCATCGTTGGAGATGCATGCAAGGCTGATCACGACATCAATGTCCTTGAACGCCTCGGCAAGCTTTGCGGTATCACGTATGTCACCGCTGATTAATTTGAGATTGGGATTGGCTTTGGGCAAAAAATGATCGCCAAAGTACATGATGTCGTACCCGGTAACCTTGTATCCCGCCTCAAGCAGTTGCGGCACGAGCAGGCTGCCAACATACCCGGCGGCGCCGGTAACCAGAACATTTTTGAACATTGAAATCTCCAGAATTCGAGGCTATGCCGCGGATCGGGCCGCGATGCTGTAACCGGCTGCCTTGGCGTCTTTGTAGAACATTTCCACTGTCTCAAGCGAATACGCGTCGAGGTCTTTGCCCACCAGCGACAATTTTTTGATGATGTCGTTAGTGGCGGTGATGATGTGGCAGCCGACCGCATCGGCCTGGAATACATTGAGAAGTTCGCGTGGGCTGGCCCATATCAATTCGGCCTTTGGCTTGGATTTGAGAATCGCAACCGCTTCGGCCATCAGGGGAACGGGGTCGCGCCCCGTATCGGCTATACGTCCTGCGAATACGGACACGATAGCCGGCGTTTCCAGGGCAAGCTTGTCGGTAATGCGACGGACTTGGTCATTGGTCATCACTGCCGTTACGTTTATCTGAACCCCCGCCCGTGAAAGACGCTCCACGAGCGGTCCGCAAAACTCGCCCTTAGTGTTCGTCACCGGGATCTTCACGTTGACGTTCTTGCCCCACGAGGCGATCTCTAACGCCTGTTTTTCCATTTCGGCGAAATCATCTGCGAATACCTCAAACGAGATGGGCCGGTTACCGACAACATCAAGGACCTGAAGAGCGAAAGCCTTGTAGTCCGCGACCCCGGCTTTACGC
>CAMDDU010000016.1:0-83034 GCA_945892985.1 Bordetella parapertussis | reverse complement strand
TTTATTTCATCTGAACTCGGCCGAAAACTCGAGCGTGATCTAAACGCCGCAACACTTGCGCTCAAACTTGCCGGGCCTGGCCCAGGAAAAGCCGTGCTCGACGGAGGGCGTCCACCAGAGGGGGCGAGCGACACACAAGCTGTAGTCAACGCGAAGACCCCGCCTGTAGGGAGTACTGCGCCAGCCCAGTCAAAAGTTGTGGCGAGTGACCGCAAGGAGCCCGGTTCGGCTAGTCCAAGCACAGCGGGCCGCGCCATTCCGGCCGTCCAGGCAAGTGCTGTAAGCCCCGCCGCGGGTGTGGCAGGTGTGGCAGGTGTGGCGAGTGTGGCGAGTGTGGCGAGTGAGGCGCCAGCGCAGCGCGCACCCGCTGAGGATGCCGGCGATTTTGTGGAATATGCGCCGGGTGATGTGTTGTTCAACAAAGGTGAGCCGGCCAATCATATGGCGGTGATCATAGGCGGCTCGGTTGAGATTTTTGACCCTGAGCATAACCGCCAAATCGCTGTGATTGGCAAGGGTAATTTTTTCGGTGAACAGGCGATCCTCCGGGGTGGCGTGCGTGGCGCCTCCGTGCGCGCGCTTGATACGGTGACCTGCCTGGAGATAAAGACTGAAAATCTGCGGACACTGCTCAGTGCGGATGGTGGCGTACTCATGCCCGGTATCGAGGCGCTGCTTTTGCAGCTTGGTGTGGTCAACGGCATTGTCCGGGTTGTAAAAACCCCCGGCGCTGAACGCGTATTCGAGGTTATAGACCACTTAAAGCTTACCGCGGTGCAGGGGCGCAAGGCTTTGAGTCATGCCTTTGATAAGGAGGAGCACGGCTTGAGCAGCGATCAGATGCTTTTTCTCAAGCTGCAGTCCTCTGAAAAGCTGCAAACGAGTCTATTTTCACCGGGCCAGCAATTAGGTAGCGTTGGGGAGGCACAAACTGGTTTGGGATTTGTGATCCTGGACGGGCACGTTGATGCCGTTAAGGGCGACTTGAGCGTGCGCCTTGGCGTTGGTAGTGTCATTGGGGTGGCGGAGGGGTTCGCTAATAGCCCATTGCTCATGAGCTACGCCGCCGTCGAGAACGTAACCGCCCTTATCCTGCCTATGGATCAGGTGTTACGCGGCTTCGACAATGCCAACGCTGGCATCAAGGCGATCAGTCGCTACACCGCGGCAAGGGTTATTGAGCTTGAACAAAGCTTGTAAGCCGCAATCGGGCAAGGTTTATCGCATGCTGCGTAAGTAACAACGAGCTGTTGGCTCGCGAGACGGGGAAATTCAGGCGCTAGCTTCAAGTTGGTCTTGGTCTTGGCCTTGGGGTTGTAAGTGGCGTCACGGCGGGCATAAATCACGCCTTGGTCCCACAGACGGTTGGGTTGGATTGGTCTTTAGAAATTTATTTTTGTGCCTATGGCTTGACTGGATGCGGCAAAAACGCCTCGCCAGGGAAGAATCTGCATATTTCTAAAATAAACATGCATCAGCGCCCATTAGCCGGCATAGCCGGCATTGGCCCGATGTGAATACAGAATTACCTTAATGAGGTGGAGATCAAAATGTCGCTAACAAAAGGCATCGAAAAGTTGAGCCTGAGTACCAAGCTGGTGGGTGGATTCGGTGCGGTTCTATTGCTGATGATCTGTGTGACTGCGTTTTTGGTGAACGCACTTTTAGGTTTAGAAACCAATTTAAAAGATACCTATGAAAAAGACTTAATAGGCGTCTCTGTGATGAGATCAGCGGGGCGCGATTTACAGCAAACTGCACGTGCGGTAAACAGGGTCGTGGTTGCTCTCTACGCCAACGATCCGGCCGGCCACAAGCGCTCGCTTGCGACTATCGCCGAAAAAGAACCCCAAATGATAGATGCCCTGAAGCAGGCCAGAAACACCTTTCGGGACCCCGCCGTGCAAGCGAAAGTAGAGAATGCCGCTTCTGAGGTTTCGAGGTTTTTTGCATCACTTAAGCCGCTTCTTGCAATCGAATTGGGGAAAAATGATTCAGGAAGCAGCGGCTTCGCACTTACTGAGACGAAAGACTATCGTGAAAAGCTTGATGTGCTAACGGTTAGCTTAAGAGCTTTGACCGATATAAAAATTACCAACGCCAAAAAATTTAATGATGCAACACTGGCGCACAGCAGCGAAGTAAAGTCGCTCGCGTATGTAATGGTTGGCCTAACAGTTCTTTTGTCTGTTGTGATCGCTTATATGGTTTTTCAATCGGTAAGCCGCCCCTTGTCCGTGTTGAGGGGATCCATTCTGGACCTGTCCCAATCCAAGCTGAATATTCGTGTTGAAAATACGGAATACAGCAACGAAATAGGACAAATGGCCCAGGCGATCGATACGCTGCAAAAAAATCTTCAGTCCTCGTTCAAGTCCATTGGTGGCAACTCAACGAGCCTGTTTGACTCATCTGAAGGTCTGGCTGCAGTCAGCATGCAATTGAGTTCGAACGCCGAAGAAACTTCCGCGCAAGCCAAAGTGGTGGCCGACGCCGCCGCAAGAATGAGCACGAACACGCAGGTGGTGGCGACGGGGGTCGAAGAAATGAGCGCCAGCATTCGCGAAATTTCCCAGAGTACGGCGCAAGGCTCGAGCGTGGCCAACCAGGCGGTGGAGGTCGCAAAAAAGACCAATGTCACCATGACCAAGCTTGGCGCCAGCTCGATGGAGATCGGTAATGTTTTGAAAGTAATTTCCAGCATTGCAGAGCAAACCAATTTGCTCGCGCTAAATGCGACGATTGAGGCGGCACGCGCCGGCGAACTTGGGAAGGGCTTTGCCGTTGTTGCGAATGAGGTCAAAGAACTGGCACGTCAGACGGCCAAAGCGACGGAAGAAATCGGCAGCAGCATGACTGTCATGCAGGATGATGCGCGGGGTGCCCTTGCTTCGATCGAGGAGATCACATCGATCATCACAAAAATGAACGATATCTCCAGCGTTATCGCCAGCGCAGTTGAGGAGCAGGCAGCCACCACCGCCGAAATCAACCGCAACGTGGCGGAGGCGGCATCGGGGGCCGACGAGATTGCCCGCAATATCAAGGTGGTCGCCACGGCGGCGCAAAGTACCACCGAAGGGGCGGCCAATACGCAGCAATCGGCCTCCGATTTATCGAAGATCGCAGGTGAACTTAAAGGGACTCTGGCCAAGTTCAGTATTTAGCACTTGCCACACGTTTGCCCGCCCCAACAGGCGGGAAAAATGGGATTTTTTATTCAAATGCGTGTTGATGGCTTAGTCGAGGCCCATGGGATTCATGGAACAAACTGACGACATTTTGGTTGACTTCATTATCGAGGCAAGGGAAATCCTTGATCAGCTCGAATCGGACTTCGTTCAACTCGAAGAGGCCCCCGAGAACGGGAAATTAATCGGCAATATATTTCGTGGCGTGCACACGCTGAAGGGTAACAGCGGTTTTTTTGCATTTAAACGATTGGAAAAGGTCTCACACGCAGGCGAAACCCTGCTTGTGAAGCTAAGGGATGGCGCGCTGTCGCTGGACAAGCAGAAAATAAACGCACTGCTCAGCGCCCTTGATACGCTGCGTGAAATTATCAGCGGTATTGAAGCCAATAAGGTGGAACCCGCTGGCGACGATACCGCACTGATCCAAAATTTGCTCGCCTATGCCAGCGGCGCCACACCAATGGCAACCGCCCCGACGGGCACGCCTACAGCCGAACCCGCATCCCCGGTTGCAAGCCCAAATCCCGCAACGGCGGCAGCCACGCCCGAGGCGCCGCAGTCAGCAGGGGGCAATGGTGAAAACTCCTTGTCCGAGGTGCTTGAGTCTGGCGATACGATCGAACGCGCAGATGCGGTGGAGCCGGTCGCGGATGGCCCGACGCTATCCGAGACAGCGAGCGAACGGCCTGAGCCAGTGATGCCTTCTCATGAGGTAGTCGCGACCGCTGAAAAGGCGGCATTGCCGGCTGAAACGCAGCACAACGAAGTTACGGCGCCGGTCAAGGTGCAGATGGAGGTGCTTGATAAGCTGATCAACTTGGTCAGTGAGATGGTGCTCGCGCGCAATCGCCTGCTCCCGTTTGTGACGGACTTCGGTGACCATAATTTCTCCGCTGCCGTTAGAACGGTCGATCTGCTGACGCAGGAATTACAAGAGCGCATGATGAAAACGCGCATGCAGCCGATTTCTCAAGTGTGGACAAAGTTTCCCCGATTGATACGCGATGTCTCGCAGGAATGTAAAAAGTCGGTTGTACTAACCCAGGAGGGGGCCGACACGGAGCTCGACCGGGCCCTGCTGGACGCTATTCGTGACCCACTCGTTCACATCATCCGTAATTGCATTGACCACGGCATTGAACTGCCTGATGAGCGGATTCGGCTAGGAAAGCCGGAAAAAGGCAATATTCTCCTGCGCGCCAGTCATGAAAATGGAATGGTGGTTATCGAGATATCAGATGATGGGGGCGGCATCAAGTTTGACTTGGTTCGGCAGAAGGCCATTTTAAACAAGCTGGTGAGTGCGGAAAACGCTGAAGCTCTGAGCGACAGCGCATTAATGGAGTTCATTTTTCTGCCAGGGTTTTCAACAAAACAGGTCGTAACCAATCTGTCCGGGCGCGGCGTTGGCATGGACGTGGTGAAAACCAATGTATCTGGCGTTGGCGGCCGTATCGAGATCGACAGCCCGAAAGACAAGGGAACCACGATTCGGCTGAAAATCCCGCTGACGCTCGCGATCATGCCCGCCTTGTTTGTACGCAGTGGAGACGAGCGTTACGCCATTCCGCAAAACAGCATCATTGAGACAGTGCGCATTGACCCCGCAAGCGATAGTACCGGCTTGGAGGACTTTTACGGCACGCCAGTTTTTCGTCTTCGCGGCAAACTGGTGCCGGTGATACTACTAAATCAGCAGTTAGAGTTGAATAGCGTCTTTCCAGACGAGAAAAAAACCATCACCATCGTCGTCTTACAGTCCTCAGGCGTGCGTTTTGGCTTGCTCGTCGATGAGGTCATGAATATGCAAGAGGTGGTGGTAAAGGCCTTGGGTCCCTTGTTCAAGGGAATTCCTGACTTCGCCGGTGCGACGATTCTGGGTGATGGGCGGGTTGCGTTGATTCTGGATCCGGACGGAATCGCGACCCACTCCGGCCTGGTGAAAAAAATGCAGTCCAAGGGGCTCAATGCGGAAGACACAACAGGCGAATTGTCCCCGGAGGAAACGATTCCCATGCTGTTGTTCGATCTTCCCGGGCTCGAGCGATTGGCTATTCCGCTGAGCTATGTGGATCGGTTGGAAAGTTTTGCTGTGGATAAAATTCAGCGAAACGGCAGGCGGGAAGTGGTCACCTATGGCGATGGCATCATGCAGCTTTTACGCCTTAGCGAGTATGTTGACGGCGCCGATGGCAGCCTGGCCGGGAGTACAAAACCGATATCGGTGATAACACACTACATTAACCAACAGCCGGTTGGACTGGTGGTCAATCAGGTGCACGATATCATTAACATCCCAAAAATGACTTTTGAAACCGGGCCAAGGCAGCGTGGTTTGATGGGTTGTGTCCTGCTTGATGATCAGGTAATCAACGTCATCGACTTAATGGAAATACTTAAGCTTCGAAGCCTCAATGATAATGAAACGCCGCGTCAATCGGTCATCGACATGGAGGTGGTGCAATGAGCTCGAAGGGAAGCTACCTGACGTTTTTCCTGGGTGATTTTTACTTCGGCATCATCGCCACCGACGTCGTGGAACTTAACAAAAATCTTAATGTGACGATTGTTCCAAAGAGTCCAAAAGTAATTAAGGGAATCACCAATCTTCGTGGACAAATCGTCCCGGTGGTCGACATGCATGAAAGGCTCAGCCTAGTTCACGAGGAAAAAATAAAAGAGACGATTAGCATCGTCTTGCGTTGCAATGGGGTGGTCATTGCGCTTTTGGTCGACCGCGTGGGCGAGATCATCGAATTGGAGGGCGATACGTTTGAGCCTCCGCCCAACAACTTTTCGCCCGCAATCCACGCACTCATATTGGGGGTGCACAAGCGCCCCGATAAACTTTTACTCATTCTTGATAACCAGAAAATTATTGATGGAATAGATGAGTACAGCGAGCAGCCGTTCGAAAAAAAGATCATCAAGGGCGTGGACATCCACCGAGAGCAGCAGTTGCTCAACTGAACGTGAAGACCCGAAAGAGGGGGCGCATCTTTCAGTCGACTGCAATCAGTCCGCTAGCCCCATTTTTGGCGCCAACGATTGAGGTGCCTGACCTTGTCAATCAGAGCTGGTAGGGCGGGGCGCGCCTAGGGTTAGCGCAATCAGCGCCCGCGAACCCTGGCGCGACGGAGCAAGGCCCGGGGCCAAACGCAATTTTATGTGCATGAAGACGCGGGTCAATTTTTGAATTGAATTGCATCGATTGGGTTCCGCAGCTTCCGCAACCATTGCGTCTATTTATTAACCGCAGTCAGCATGAAGATTTCGCCGATAAAAAACATGTCCATAAACGAACCACTCAAACCTCTGACGAAAATTCGCGTCTTGATCGTCGACGACTCATCCGTGATGCGTCGAATCATCATGAGCGCCTTGTTAAAAGACCCGGAGATTGAGGTTGTCGGGACATCCGCCGACGGGATTGAAGCCATTGCCGATATCAAGAGGATAAAACCGGATTTGGTAACCCTTGATATCGAGATGCCGAAGATGGACGGCATTAGCGCGTTGAAAGAAATCAGAACATTTGACCACAAGCTGCCCATCGTGATGTTCAGCTCACTAACCCAGCGTGGTGCGGACGCTACTATCGAGGCGCTGACCTGCGGGGCAAGTGACTACGTCGGAAAACCGGCAAATGTTTCCGATGTCAACGAGGCGTACAAAATTCTCGAAGACACACTTATTCCAAAGATAAAAGCGCTGTGCGCAAAAGTGGCACTGGGCGCTGCAACAAAAATAAAGTCAGAGCGGACCGAAAATGCAGCGCCGTCCGCTACGCGCGTCGCCTCTGCGGCCAGATCGCCCCGGGGTGTGGAGGCGCTTTGTATCGGCGTGTCGACCGGAGGCCCCGCGGCACTGATGTATTTATTTGAGGCATGGAAAGCACCGCTTACTGTGCCGATTTTTATCGTGCAACACATGCCGCCGCAATTTCCCGCATTACTCGCCAAACGCTTGACAAACATAGGTGTGATGCCGATTGCAGAGCCCGCAGACGGGCAGGAAGCCCTTCCCGGGCATGCCTACATTGCACCGGGGGGGATGCATATGGCGGTCGCCCGGTCTGGTTCAAAAGTCACTTTATCTTTGAATGATGCCCCCCCAGAAAACTCTTGCCGTCCCGCCGTTGATGTTCTGTTCAGAAGCGCCGCACAGGTGTACGGAGGAGGGCTGTTGGCATTGGTGCTGACTGGGATGGGCTCGGACGGATTAAAAGGGGCGACGGCAATATCCCAGGCTGGCGGGCAAATTCTCGCTCAAGACGAAGAAAGTAGCGTCGTGTGGGGTATGCCAGGGGCGGTGGTAGGCGCCGGCCTTGCAAACCAGGTACTCCCCCTCAATAAATTTCCGGATGAAATACTCTTTCGCCTGCAGAAAAAATGAGTGGGGCTGACATTTCGCAAGCAGCCGTAAAGGGGCCTATCGCATCGTTTTTTAATTTACTCGAAGAGCAGACTGGCATAGCACTTAACGCCGGCAAGGAATATCTGATTGCCTCCCGTTTGAATCCAATCGTGCATGCGCATGGGTTTGCCGATGCTGAGTCGCTATTGCGCCATCTTGTATCCCAACCATTAAGCGCCCTGCATTGGCGAGCCTTCGAGGCAATGGCGACCAATGAAACCATGTTTTTCCGGGATAAAAATCCATTTGAGGCGATCAAGAATGACCTTATTCCGGGCCTGCTATCCCAAAACAACGAGTCCAGAACCATTCATATATGGTGCGCGGCCGCCTCTACCGGACAGGAGCCGTATAGCATCGCGATGCTATTGCATGACAGCTTCCCCGAATGCCGCGATTGGAATATTCAATTGTATGCGAGCGATATGTCACAGACCGCTCTTGACTATGCGCGAGCCGGCATTTACTCCGAGACAGAGTTGCGGCGAGGCTTGAGTGAGGAACAAATTGAGCGTCATTTCACGCCATTACGCTCCGGGCGATATGAAGTGAGCAAAAATTTACGGAGTTGTATTCAATTTTTAAATATAAATCTTGTAAAAGAGTGGCCTGTAATGCCGCCGTTTGACCTCATCTTGATGCGCAATATATTGATTTATTTTAATCAGGAAAAAAAACAGCGGGTCATAACAAAAATGAAGGCGCAACTTGCGGGTGCGAATAGCACTTTGCTGCTTGGGGCATCCGAGTCAATGCTGTTTGATCATTCTTTCAAATTGCACCACTCAAATAAAATTTCCTATTACCGCAATGCATAGAAAAAAAGGCCTCAGATACGTATGAACACTCCCCACGATATAACGCCTTTGGCCGCTGGCATGGCGGGTGTTTCTCCGGAACTCCTTGCCCAGTCAAAACTGATGAAGGTCTTGGTCGTCGACGACAGCAGGACACTGAGAAAATTGCTGATTCGCGAATTAAACGGCATGGGCATCACACACATCTCGGAGGCCGGAGACGGCAATGAGGCGCTGGTGCGATTGCGTGAGGACCCGCTGGATCTTATGCTGCTCGATATGGAAATGCCTGAGCTTGACGGACTCGGCGTTTTGAAGGCCGTCAAATCAAGCCCTGATTTGAGTTACCTGCCTGTGATCATGGTTTCTTCGGCAGAACTATTTGAGAAAACCGTTGAATGCATCCAAATCGGGGCCGATGACTATTTGCCTAAACCTTTTAACCCGGTGTTGTTGCGTGCGCGGGTTTTCTCCTCGCTCGAAAAGAAACGTTTGCGCGATGCGGATAGAGAGAACATTGCCCAACTGCAGCATGAAAAGGAAATGCTCAGTCTGGAGCAAATGAAAACAGAGAAGCTGATGCTAAATATTCTTCCGCAACCCATCGCGCAAAGACTGAAGAAAGGGGAGAAGAATATCGCGGGTAGCTATTCTGAGGTAACGGTGCTTTTCAGCGATCTGGTCGGGTTTACCAAGATGGCTGCCCACAAAAGTGCGCCGGATCTTGTCAAATTGTTAAATGACCTGTTCACCCGCTTTGATATTCGCGCGCAAAATCTGGGACTGGAGAAAATAAAAACCATTGGCGATGCTTATATGGCGGTTGGCGGACTGCCGATCCCACGAACGGATCACGCCGAGATCGTGGCAGACATGGCCATCGGAATGTTTCAAGACCTCAGTGCGTTTAACACCGACAATAAAATGGAACTGGAGATGCGCATTGGCATGCACTCCGGTCCTGTGGTCGCTGGGGTCATCGGATTCACCAAATTTTCATACGATCTGTGGGGCAATACCGTTAACACCGCGAGCAGGATGGAATCGACCAGCAAAACTGGCCGAATTCAGGCCACCTCCATCACGAATGCTCTTTTAGGGGATCATTTTGATACCGAGGAGCGTGAAGTAATAGAGTGCAAAGGATTAGGCCCCATCCTGACATTCTTTATTAATGATCGGAAGATTACGGCCTCGCAATAAGAGGTTTGTTCTGAATAGTTGAACAAGTGCGCTGCGGCATGGGTAAGGAAAGCGATTGCATGTGCGGACCTCGGGCATCGTATTTGCTAAATTCTGCCCCATGCACAGCTCGCTTAAATACCCCATACGGGGATTAACGCGCTTGCCCTCACCGGGTAGCCCCGCCCCAGTTTGAATCCTTGGCTGGGGACATTGCGCTGCTAGCGCGCCTTGCAGGCGTCTTGCTGTCCGACCCAGGCCGCGCTGCGTTTGATGGACTCATCGGTGGCCCGCGCCATGATGACGACGCCGGTCGCAGCGTTCGCGCCGGCACCGGGCAGGCTCACGCGCACGGTGTGCTCGGCCAGGCGCCCGGGTTCCAGGCAAGGTCGGTCCGCCCGGTTGCGTAGACGGAATGGAGCGTGCGTTCGAGCTCGGATTGGTGCGCGGCCAGTGATGCAAAAGTCCAGGCGCCACGAACGAGCACCTCGGTTTTGCCGCCACGTTCCGTCGGGCGAATGCTTAGCTTGGGCATGCGGGCGATAATCGCGGAGTTGTTTATGCCTCAACCCGGAGAATGCCCTATCCCCTCGGAATCAAGGCCCAGCAGTCAAACTCTAGCTTCATCGTGGGGGCGACAAAGCCGGCTACTTGCACCGTTGTACTGCAGGGTAGGTCCTTGCCAAAATATTCGTGAATGATCGGGTTGATAGCGTCTTGATCGCTAATCTCCTTGAGATATCGTGTGATCTTGACGATATTCCTGAAACTGCCGCCCGCTTCTTTGACAATCGTTCCGATTTTGTCTAGCGCACGCCTGGCTTGTATCCCTGCATCATCAGGCAGTATCCATTCTTCTGGCAGATGTGGATGACTGTGCACGGGAGGCATCGGTCCCATACCGGAAATGATCAGCAAATCAGCGCCAGGCAAAGCGATCTTTATACCGGGGACGTAGGGCGTGTTGTGCTCGGCCATCGCGGGCCACGGACTGATGACTGTCTTTTCCATAATCGATTCCACCATTTGTTAGCAACGGTATTCTTTTAAGCCGGACAACTGGAAACTGTTGTAGCCAGGCGGGACATTAATCAACTTTTGCGCCAGACTCTTTCGCAACGCGGGTCCACTTGGCGATTTCACTACTGATGCGAAGCCCGAACTGGGACGGTGTTCCCCCGGCTGGCTCGAGCCCATTTTTGCGCATCAGTTCACGAAATTCATTGCCATTCACAATTTTGTCTATCGTTGTGGCAAGTTTTTCAACGATCTCCTTCGGTGTACCAGCCGGCGCCAGCAAGCCGTACCAGGTTACGACGTCAAATCCCGGCAAAGTTTCCGACATCGCAGGGGTATCGGGAATCAGATTAGACCTATTCAGTGCCGTAACACCCAGCAGCCTTAGCTTGCCTGCCTGAACGTGGGATAGCACAGTGCTTGGGCTGGAAAAGACGAGTTGTACCTCTCCTGCCAGCACCGCTGTGGTAACGGGCGCGCCGCCTTTGTAGGGCACGTGCACGATATCCACACCGGCCATGAGTTTGAACATCTCGCCGGCGAGGTGAAAGCCACTGCCATTGCTGGCGGATCCAAAATTAATCTTACCGGGTGCGCTCTTGGCGTATGCAATTAGCTGTTTCACATCCTGGGCTGGAACGGAAGGATGTACAACAAGAACGAAGGGCCCCTGGGCGATAGGGGCTATCGGGGAAAAATCTTTTACTGTGTCATACGGTAGCTTGGGATAAATCGCCGGGTTGATGGAATGCTGCGACGCCGTCACCAATAAGGTGTAGCCATCTGGATTGGCACGCGCCACGGCCTCGGACCCGATTACCGTTCCACCCCCGGGCCTGTTTTCCATGATGAACGATTGATCCAGCTCCTGGCGCAGCCGCTCCAGCAGGGGTCGCGCCACAACATCAACCGCCCCACCTGCAGGAAAAGGATTGATAACCCGTACCGGACGTGACGGATAGGTCTGGCCAAGAGCGGGCAGAGATAGACTCACAACAGTGAGCGCAATGAGTAAACGATAGATCATCTATAACCCTTTTCGATAAATTACCTGCAGCAAGCGCTGCTTAGCGGCACATGCCTATAACGCGTGCCGGGGCCCCGGTTCCATGACCGAGGCGTATTGCCCCCACCATGACCATACAGGTGCCCTGACGCGATGCTTCAGAGAGCTTGTCAAGATTGGTGGCATTTTCTACCAGCAACACCCCGCGCTGCAGTAGTCGTACATGCCCGTGCAAGGCGTTAGTGCGTTTGTCGTCATCCCCATGCGCCACTTGCCCGGTTTCTACCGCAATATTGTCAATGATGATGCCGCTCAGTTTTACCTTTCGCCGGTCGAGCTCTTCGATCAACCTGTCAGTCGCCTTGCGGCTGAATCCTGGGTGGTTAAACCCATTCACATACGGAGATTTTGGTATCGAGGGTTCGATTGTAAAAAACTGCGACCAGCCGAGGTTCACGACCAACCAACTTCCATCCGTAATTTTCCCGACTATCCCATCAATATCGGCTGGTGTTATGACGGCAGGAGAAGTATCGGAAAAATCGGTCACTTTTTTGTCGGGACTCGGTTTGCCCGCATTTTTTTGGAGTTCTTTACGCACACGCTCGGAAATATCCAGCATGACGACCGGTCCAACGAGTCGCGCAGCATCAATTTGATGGGCTTCTTGACGAGCAGCTGCGGGCGCTTGTCCTGGCTCTTGTGATCCTGGATTGTTTAAGAAATGGCTAGGGGCATCCATGTGCGTTCCCTGATGTTCCCAAAGCGTGATCCGACCCGATTCAATATGTCCATGATTGGTGGGAATCTGTCGCAACCACAAAACAGCCTGTTCTCCGTAAATAGGATACGGTTTCAGGTTGGTCAAGGGTTTGTTAAGGTCGGGACGAACGGGGTTGTCGGCTAGCGCTTGATAGGTCGGAATAGGGTGCGTCAAGTCGAATACAGTACCGGGACTCAGGCTGACACAGCCTCCAGCCAAGAGGGCAAATAGCGACAGCATGGACACGGAAGCCAGCGGGACGGCACTGATTTTTTTTTGCCCCGCATCATCTGAATTCCATCTGCTAGACTGATTCATGTGCAATCCTCTACGATTATTGGTGGATTTCTCTACAGGCTACCCTGTGCCTGGGCAGGAAGGCGACACCGCCAGAACGTCGAAGTTATCACATCCCCCATCTCAAGTGGATTTAAACCATGGCTCTTTCATTTCATCACAGTACAGTAGCCCCAATCGCGACCCAGTCTGGTATCAGCAAGCAAGCGCTGCTGGATAGCCGAAGGGTGCCTGGCATCAAGGTCGAGGTTTCAAGAATCGTTATTTCCGCATCGGCCAGATGGAACGCTACGGTAGCGGAAACTGATCTCGCCTGGTTCCAGGTTTTACAGGGCGATGTTCAATTGCAGCACAATGGCCAGGTAAGCCAGTTAGATGATAGCCATGTCGTGTTACTACCGCCGGGCTCGCAGGCGACACTTCAATCTTCAGGCGGTGCTGTATTGCTGCACGCCACAGTACCTGATTACCTCAATCTTGATTCCCAGAGCCCTTTGGCAGCCACATCGGCTATCCGTATCGTCGACTGGACCCGCGAGCCCATCCTTTTGTCGGAGCACGATGCCAGGAAACGCGTTTATCTGGTGACGCCAACGCTTAGCGGAACCAAAGCAATCAAAGGCGAGATGATCATCTATCCTCCCGGGACCGAGGCAGCCAATCATCATCATGAAGGTGCCGCGCACTTTATGTACATCCTTGCCGGCCAGGGCACTTGCTATGCAAACGAACAAGCGTTTGCAGTTCGTGAAGGCGATATCGTTTATTACGCTGATGCTGAACGGCACTATCTGCGCAGCGATGATGCGGTCGAGATGCGCTTCGTGGAATTTTTTGTTCCTGGGAAATACAAGACGGTGTGGGCGCCAAACGCAAGCGTCTGCACCTGGTTACCGACGGGGAAAAATATTCTGGGCGAAGCCGCGGTTCGGCATATTCAAGCGCATAGCTCTGCTGCCCCAAGCGCCGATATTTAGTGCGCCAGCGTGCCAAATAAGCACACGAAGAAAGTGACACTTCACAGATTCTGCTTCGCTAAGCGTGTATTCTCCGCGAAGCGATCAGCATAAATTTTCTGCATTTTTAAGACGTTTCAGTGTCCTTCATCGGAGATTTTTTGGCCGCCGACGCGCGCGCGCACGGCTTTACGCAGGTTGCGGTACAGGTCTTGGTGTTCAGCCTTTAGGTAGGCGATGATTTCGAAGTCTTCTTTTTTCACGCTGGATAGATCTATTTTTTCCACGTGTACCAGGCGTAGCAGTTCACTTACCGGTTTTGGCATGCTTCGGCCGCTCTCATAGCGGGAGCCACCGCTTTGTGTCACGCCAATTTGCGTCCAGAACGCTTCTTGGTTCAAGCCCAGGCGGTGGCGAAGTTCGCGTGGATTGATGATCGACTCAAATAGTTTCATAGTTCACTCCGTTGGAATAAGACTCACTCAACACGCAATGCGTCTAGGTTGAGATGAGCAGGTAGCGTGCCAGGTGCTTAATGCGTGAAATATGTCACATACTTTGAAGTACATGGCCAATTCGAATAGAATACAAAGCTTTTTTACGCCCTATCTTTTATGGCACTAATAGTCCAAAAATACGGTGGCACATCGGTTGGCAGTCCTGAGCGGATCAGGAATGTGGCCAAGCGTATCGCCCGAACCCAAGCCCAAGGGCATCAAGTGGTGGTGGTGGTTTCCGCCATGAGCGGTGAAACCAACCGTTTGATTGCACTCGCAAAAGAGGTTCAGGCTATCCCGGATCCGCGTGAGCTTGACGTTGTTATTTCAACGGGCGAGCAGGCCACCATCGGGTTGCTATGTATGGCGCTGAAAGATATAAAAATTTCGGCTAAAAGCTATACCGGTGCGCAGGTCAGGATCGTGACCGACAGTGCTTTTACCAAGGCGCGCATTCTGAGCATTGATGATCAGCTGATACGGGCTGACCTGAAACAAGGGGTGGTTGTGGTGGTAGCCGGGTTTCAGGGGATTGACGAAATTGGCAACATTACGACACTGGGCCGTGGAGGTTCCGACACGACTGGCGTTGCGCTCGCGGCGGCGCTCCATGCCGATGAGTGCCAGATATACACTGACGTGGATGGTGTTTACACCACGGATCCGCGCATCGTTCCTGAAGCGCGTCGCCTGAAGACCGTCACTTTTGAAGAGATGCTCGAACTGGCCAGCCTCGGCTCAAAGGTGCTGCAAATCCGTTCGGTCGAATTTGCCGGGAAGTACAAGGTGCGCTTACGCGTGTTGTCGAGCTTTGAGGATGAGGGCGAGGGCACGCTGATCACTTTCGAGGAAGATGAAAAAATGGAACAAGCTGTTATTTCAGGAATCGCCTTCAATCGTGACGAGGCAAAATTGACCGTCATGGGAGTGCCTGACCGCCCCGGTATCGCCTACCAGATTCTTGGTCCCGTTGCGGACGCTAATATCGACGTTGATATGATCATCCAGAATGCCAGCACAGAGGGCATGACGGATTTTTCATTTACTGTTCATCGTAATGACTACGCGGCGGCGATGGTCCTCCTGGAAAAGGTCAAGGCACATGTGGGGGCGCGTGCGATTGTCGGTGACAACAAGATTTGCAAGATATCAATGGTCGGCGTGGGTATGCGCTCGCATGTGGGCATCGCCAGCCAGATGTTCCGCACGCTATCTGAAGAGGGGATCAATATCCTCATGATCTCCACCTCCGAGATCAAGATATCGGTTGTCGTTGATGAAAAGTACATGGAATTGGGGGTGCGTGTGCTGCACAAAGCTTTTGGTCTCGATCAGGCGGCATAGCATCGCACAGTGCGGTAAAATAGCGGAGTTGTAAAATACCGAATACTGGAGAGATGGCCGAGTGGTCGAAGGCGCGCCCCTGCTAAGGGCGTATATGGTCAAAAACCGTATCGAGGGTTCGAATCCCTCTCTCTCCGCCAGAAGATTCGTTAAGTTGTTGAAATTAAAAGTAATTATTAAAATTACTTAGCCTGACCCACAACGCTACCCACAACGAGTTCTGAGTCTAATTGTCGGATAGTCCAGCGTTGGCAGCGACAATCTCGGCATCGTTCATCAAGAACGCATAGACCGTCCCAAGCCAAATCCTGCCAGTCCGACCCCTACCCCCGGGGTACACCCCCCACCAAAATCGACCCGTAGCGCCACGGTTTGACGCTGTAATTCGCTCGATTGGATAGCTAAATCTATCCCTGTTTTTCGATCCGGGATTTGTTTGAATGAGCAAAAAATTTTGTAGCAAATTTCAAACCGGTCTTAGGCGTCTATCTGCTGGGGAGCCAGTTCTTTCTGTCAAACTTCTTGGAGAGGATTCGCACCTCAAGGGTATAAACCCTTCGCTGGACGTATGCGGTTAGAGTGCGCCCATTTAATCAACGCTTAACAAGAGCCTAAGTTGACCGTCATTGCCTCTAAGCGCCCCCATCCTAAAGAGTTAATTTTTGTTTAGCCACTCTATGGAGTTTTCAATAAGTTCACTAAATTGAGTTTCTAGCTCAGTCTCTTTAAATTGATCCAACTTTATCTTGGCTTGAGCCTCGAAATTAATTGATCTAAGCATTCTTAATGCGCACTCCTCTATCGGCTCCTCGCCATTGAGAAAAATCGCATCTTTATAAATATCTGGGGCCGACCTTATGGGATAGTTTTCAGAAATAATAGGGATCTGATTGGTTAAGGGATAAAAAGCGCGTATTTGCTGAAATATCTGGGAGTCGTAATAGTGAAGATTTAAAACAGCCCTAGACTCTGAGATTACGGCATCCCTATCGCCTCCATACGTACCAAAAATAACTTTTACCCTTAGCCCACTTTTACTAACTTCATCAAGTATTTTCTTTCTTCTTTCATTAATACTCCCATAAAACACAAGGTCATATTTGGCAGGTTTTTTAATTTCCAGCCTATTTAATTGATCGCAATAGTAAAAATCAATTAATTGAGTATTACCATGTTTTATTTTTAGTAAGTTGACACGCGAGTAATCCCATACATAATTTTTCTCTAATAAAATCCTATAATGCGGAGATGTCCATACGCTATCTTCTGGCAATTGTTCGCTATTAAAAATAATTAACTTTTGATCTATTTTTAATAGCTCTTCCGGGATGAGATGTCCACAAAGCACTACATTGACTCTGCTATGTTCTAAATGATTTTTTGTTAGGACAGACTCATATCCACACTGGTTGATGCGAATATTTATATATTCAGCAGCCTCTAACAAAGCTAAAGAATGAATGTAATCATTGGGCTGTACAAGAGTTACGTTAAATTTCATTTGCCTAAGAGCCTATTCTGCTAAATGTAATTCAAATAAATCGAATTACAATTTTACGAAGAACCAAGTAAAAAAAATAAACTCCAAGCCCTGGTATAACTCATTTGACTTCTAGCAATCATAAGGAACGGCACAGGGTTGATGGGCGACTGCGATTTGTTAGCATCTTTTGCTGGCCCCAAACTTACAATATGATTATTAGCCCATCAATTTCTCAAGGCATTTATGGCTCATTCGCAGCAGTTCCATTTTTTTCAAACTGTGAAAAAATACTATCCTGAATTTTTTAAAGGGGGTCGAGTTGCTGAAATTGGCTCCTTGAATATAAATGGATCAATTCGGGATTGCTTTACAAGCGAGGAATATACAGGGTTCGATGTATCAGCCGGAAGAGGTGTTGACGAAGCTCAACAAGGACAGCTAATTACATTGCCCTCTGGATACTATGATGTGACTGCAAGTGCCGAATGCTTTGAGCACAACCCTTTCTGGGTTGAAACTTTTGCAAACATGTTGCGGCTGACAAAACCTGGAGGATTGGTAATTTTTAGTTGCGCCACCACCGGACGTCAAGAGCACGGCACCTCCCGTACGGATCCAAACGATTCACCACTTACGACTGAATTAGGCTGGAATTACTACCGAAATTTAAATGCGCAAGATTTCTTGGACACTTTCAATCTACCCGGCTGGTTTGATTGTTTTCATTTTTTGGTGTGCCCCCAAACCTTCGATTTATATTTCTACGGGGTCAGGACTCAGCCCAATGGGGCATTTGATGAGCAGAGATTTGTTAATGGGATCTTTCCATTTGAGCAAGAGATGTACCAACTTACCAATAGCGTCCGCATAGGTTTTTGGACAAGTAAAATTGGTTGGAATCCCAGATAGGCATGTGTCGTATTTTTAACTCACTGAATCAAAATCACCCGAAAGTAGTTTTGGTGTTTTCTGGTACTTTAGAGCAGAGTTGAGCTGCCAGTTCAAAAGAAAATGCCCCGCACAAAGCAGGGCATTATATAAATCTTGGTGGCCCGGGGCGGAATCGAACCACCGACACAAGGATTTTCAATCCCCTTCACTCTCGACTGTCTCTTAATGGCCTCTCCTAGTCCAGCGCCTCTGCGCCACACGGCCAGTTTCCGCCCCCACAGGCTCACCAGATGAGCCACCAACATTATTCGCTATATGAGCCTTAATTTAAATTAGCATAAGGCTTGGGCTTGGAGCTCCGGCTTTATCTTGGCCTCGACCTCAGATCAAACCACCCGCATATCCAGATGCTTGCCCAGTGCCTGCAGTGCCGCCGCAATGCCGTCGATGCGCGTTGTATGCCGGACGTCGGTCAGGCGGTTGACTTCCTGCGGTGTGGTGTTGAGGCGGCGCGCCAGTTCAGCGGGGCGCACGTCCTGAGTGATCATTTCGTTGAGTAGCAGTATTTTGGCCGACAGGCTGGCCGGCAGTTCGACCAGCTTTTGCCCGCGCTTGGGTTTGGACGGTGCGGGCACGGCACGTTTGTTCTCAAAATAAAAATCCAGCGCAGTCTCCAGCGCGTCTTTTGCGGCGGCGAGGGCTTCGGCTTCCGTATCGCCCTGGGTGATGGCTTCGGGAATGTCGGAGAAGGTTACGACGAAGCCACCGTCTTTTTTGTCGGGGGTGAGGGTAACGGGGTACATAAACATTGCGTGCTCCTTATTTCAATCCGAGTTGTTTCTTGATGCCTTCCAGCGTGCTTTTTTCAGGTCGGTGTTGTGCATGGGCAGAACAGACTGTCGGCCGTTCAGGTACACCTTCAAGTGATAGCCCTTGCCGGGTAGGAAAGTTGCGCCCTGTTGCGTCAGCCAGCGCTTGAACTCTTTGCTGTTCACGGATTGAATTTATAAACAGTGTTGTTTATTAAGTCAAGGCGCAAGCATTCGGATGTCTGCGCTTCGATCTCTTTTGCGACTCGCGGTGATTCACTTACAGCAAGATGCGAATGGCTGGAAATCCGCGCCGGTATTGGCTTTCCAGTCGATGTGCGAATCGGCCACTGACCCTGTACTCTGCCCGCGCCTGCTCGACACGCAGCAATGCCTTGCCAATCCCGCCCCTTGCCAGTTCCAGGTCGTAATCGACCTGCAAGCCCAGCCAGAAGCCCTCCGACGTTCCGAAAAACGCCGCCAACCGCAAAGCCGTGTCTGCCGTGATGCGGCGTTTGCCCGGTACGATTTCATTGACGCGGCGCGGCGGCACCTCGAGGGCGCGGGCGAGCGCGTTCTGGCTGATCGCCATCGGCTTGAGGAACTCCTCGAGCAGGACTTCGCCAGGATGGATGTTGGATAGCTTTTTCATGATCGTTATTCAGGGATAACTATAAGCTTACGCGTTATAGTGCATCAAGCTAGGTGAACCCAGAGAACGAGGCGGTGGATGCAAATAAAGGCGAATGACAGGGCGGGCATGATACCGGGCATCATCGTCGGCGCATCTGTTGCGGCGATGGCCCTCAGCGCGCGCTGGTTGCCGGCGCAAGTTGCATGGCACTTTGATTTTTCCGGTGCGCCGAACGCCTTTGTGAGCCGCGGTATTTATTTGTCGCTGATGATGGCGCTTGCCGTGGCTGCGGCCGTGTCGGTGCGCTTCGGCCTGCTCGCCTGGGTTCGCGGCAAGACCGACGCGCTGCCCATTCCCAATCGCGGCTACCAGCTTGCCCCCGAGCGACGCGACGCAACGCTGGCCTATGTGGTGCGCCAGACCGCCTGGATCGCGGCCACCTTTGCCGTGTTCGTTTTGCTCGCTTACCTGTTTTCTATCCGCTGCAACCGCCTCACCCCGCCGCACCAGGCGCCCGATGAGCTCGTGTGCTTAATGGCCGGCATACTGGTCGTGTGCCTGCTGTGGGTCGCGCGCATTGCCTGGCATTTCCGCCGGCCCGGACAGGCGCGACAGCCCGGGACCTGAGCTGTTTTGCGTATAGTCCGCGCAGCGTGTCAGTACGTTTTTCAAGCATGTTTTTCAACCGGCCGCCCCAATCAAACAGAGCATGGCGAAGCAGGCGGTGCGCCTTGACTGTTACCCCTACACCGCCGGTTCCACCATCTTGTCGGCGGACCGCGCCGCCTCCTCCACCCGCGTCATTGTCACCTGGTCCAAATCGCTGCCCGAATACGCCGGGCAGGACCTCGCCGACATCGCCAAAAAAATGGGCGTGTCCGAGGAACAGGCGGTCGCCCGCCTGAATCCGGCCGGCGCGATTTATTTCCGCATGGACGAAGCCGACGTGCAGCGCATCCTGCAGTTTGACGAAACCATGATCGGCTCAGACGGCCTGCCGTACGATGCGGCGCCCCATCCGCGCCTGTGGGGCAGTTTTCCGCGCGTACTGGGTCACTACGGCCGCACGCTCGGTTTGTTTCCGCTGGAAAAAGCCGTCTACAAGATGACCGGGCTGACGGCGAAGAACTTTGGCCTCAAGGACAGGGGCGTGTTGAAGGAGGGCGCCTACGCCGACCTGACCCTGTTTGATGCCGATACCGTCGCCGAGGCGGCCACCTATGAGGCGCCCATTGCCAATGCGCACGGCATCGATACGGTCATCGTCAACGGCGCCATCGTCTGGCGCGATGGCCGTTCCACCGGCGCACGGCCGGGGCGGGTGCTGACACACTAGTAGCGTGGCAATAGGGTGGCAATAGCGTGGCAATAAGGTGGAAAAAAGTTAGTAATACGCGCGCGTAATACACCCCACCGACAGACCAATCTGCCCTCGGCCGATTGCATTGCATTGCAGTGTTTTGTGGCGCGCCGGGGTGGGGCGAATGCGCGGACACCCGCGGCGGCCGTGGCTCTTCGCTGCATTCCCCCTGTTTTTCCCCGAGGCTCCCCTCAGGCCTCTCTCGGGTGCCCTCAGGTTTTCGCGCATCTTGCCGATAAGTCTTTTGTGGCATTACGCCTTGCCTTGCGCGGCAGGGCAGTAAGGCTGCGTGAGCTCGCACTATGAGCAGGTGCGTGCAGCGTATTTGCATGCAAACAATGTGCGTGCATAAGCGGTGTAAAAGGCGCGCAAAAAACGCGGAAGAAACGTGGGAAAAATTGTGGATAAAAAAGATTTTTTAAACCTGTTGCGATACCGGCGCGCTGCGCCGCCATCAAAACGACAAGGCGAGAAACGGAGTTAGGCTTGGATCTGGGCAACGTACACCTGAGCGAGCATTTACCGGCAAAGCCGGCGACGCTGCTGCTGGTTGACGACACACCCGGCGTGATCACGCTGATGTCGAAGATGCTGCGTTCGCACGGCTTCGAGGTGCTGACGGCGGACAGCGGCGGGAAGGGGCTTGAATTGCTCGCGGCGCAGGAAGTGGACCTGGTGATTTCGGACCTGACCATGCCGCACATGGACGGCGCGGAGTTTCTGGCCGCTGTGCGCGAGCGTTGGCCTGCGACCATACGCATCCTGCTCACCGGCGTGCAAGATATCAAGGGCACCATTGCCGCCATCAATCGCGGCGAAATCTACCGCTATATTGCCAAGCCCTGGCGCGACGGCGATGTGCTGCTGCTGGTGCGCCAGGCCCTGCAGGTGCGCGGACTGGCGCGCGACAAGGCCAGACTCGAGGCGCTGACTAAAGAGCAAAACCTTGAGCTCAAGGCGCTTAACGCCGGGCTCGAGGATGTGGTGGCGCAACGCACGGCCTCGCTGCAAAAGGCCATCACTTCGCTGACGCTCGCGCACAACAAGCTGAAGAGAAATTTCACCGCGTCCATCGCCGTTTTCTCCAACCTGATAGAACTGCGCCAGGGCGATACCAGCGGGCAGTCGCGCCGCATCGCCGATATGGCGCGGCGTATTGCGCTGCGGCTCAATCTGTCCGAGTCCGAGCAGCAAGATGTCGTGGTCGCCGCGCTGTTGCGCGACATCGGCAAACTGTCGCTGCCCGACCGCCTGCTCAAGCGGCCGTTTGCGCACCTCAGCCAGGAAGACCAGGCGGCGTTTTGCAAGCACCCGGTGAAAGGCGAGGCGGCGTTGATGGCGCTCGACCAGCTCGATGCCGCGGCACACCTGATACGCAGCCAGTTCGAGCGCTGTGACGGCATGGGTTATCCGGACCGGCTCGCCGGCGAAAAATTTTCTATCGGCTCGCGCATCATCGCGGTGGCGCGTGACTTTGAGGGCTTGCAGCGCGGTACCGTGACCAACGTGGCGCTGAGCGAATCCGAGGCGCGGCAGTTTATTCTGACCGACCGCGGGCGACGTTACGACCCGCAGGTGGTGGATGCGCTGGTTGCCCTTATCGGCGCCGAACCCAAGCGGGCAACACCCCAGGCCGAAAAACACCTCTCTGTCGCGGCGCTGCAGTGCGGCATGGTGCTCGCCCGCGACCTGACCACGCGCGAGGGCTTGTTGTTGCTGTCACGCGACCATGTGCTGGATGCCTCGCTGATCCAAAAAATCCGCAACTACGAACACAACGATGCCAATCCGCTGGAGGTGAGGGTACGGGTGCAGGCTTAGATGGTTTGAAACGGGTAGCGCGGGTGAGGGCCGGCCTATTGCGGTCGCGCCGGCTTGACCGCTACAACGGGAAGGCGGATGGCGAAACGCGCGCCGCCCAGGTCGCCATCGCCGTCGGCAAGGCTGGCGGTGCCGCCCGATGCCATGGCGAAGGCGCGCACAAACCACAGGCCAAGTCCGGTATGCGTATTGGCTTTGCTTGAATACCCACCATTGAAGACGCGGTTTTTGAGCTTGTCCGGAATACCGGGCCCCGAATCGGTGACAACAAACGCGACCGATTGCGGAATGTCGTTATCGTAAATAAGCGCGCAACGCACCCGGCGCACCGGCATGTGTTCCATGGCTTCGTGGGCATTCAGCAGCAAGGCGTTGAGCGCCATTTCAAGGTAATGCGGGTCGGTGAGAATATAGCCGCCGTCGCTTCCGATCTGCGCCTCGACCTCGAGTTCACCGGACAAGCCGCCCAGCGTTTCAAGCTGTTGTTGCATGAACGCGACCGGATTGACGGGGCGTGCGGTGAATTCAGCCGGGGCGGAGAGTGCGCAAAAACTTCCCGAAAGGCGCTCGGCGCTGTTCAAGCCCGATAGCGCTTCGCCGGCCAGCTCACGCGATTCTGCATCATCGAGCCGCTCGCACAGCAGCTCGATATTTCCCCGTGAGACGGAGAGAAAATTGTTCATGGCATGCGCGGTGCTGCGCGCCAGCCTGGCGAGGCTGGAAACCGTTTCACGGTGCAGGGCCAGGACGCCCGACGGGGGTTCATCGGTGCATTGCGTGTCGCTGATTTTCCGGCGCACCTTCCTTGTCACCATATCGCTACTTTGCCGGAGAACATCAGGACTGCAGGCGTCGCGGCGGCGGTGCGAATGACCGTGCCCTGTTCAGAAGCGAGGGCTGGCCCGGTGTCGGGGTGTCGGGGTGATGTGCGCCGCCACGTAGCGCAACGCACCGCAACGCACAAAAGGTAAAAGGCAAAGGGGTAAAGGTAAAACAGGAAGCGGCACAAGGCTTTAACTATTTTTTTATTTTAATCTGTGTTACCTGCGAGATAGGTTAAGATTTGCAAAGATTTATTGCTTAAGGGCGTAGTCTGGTTGCTGCCCCCCGCTCAAAGTTAAGCTGCGGCGGCAGTCTGGCACAGGCGCAGCGGAATTTTTCTTCAGGCAAGACCGGTTCAAATAAAATCTCGTCAAACCATGACCTCTTCCACCGATAGCAGCAAGCCGCGTGTTGCGGTTCTCGAGGACGACGCTGCGATGCGCACGCTGTTGGGTCGCGTGTTGGATGCCGAGTTCACCGTGATTTTTTTCGAGTCCGGGAAGATGCTCAACAAAGCGATCCGGCTGGATGAGCTTGATGTGGTGCTGCTCGATATCGTGCTGCCGGGCGAGGATGGCATCAGCATCGCCATGGGCATCCGGGCGCGCTCGCGCATCCCGCTGGTCTTGCTGTCTGGGCTCTCGTCCGCTGAAACGGTTACGGCCGGCCTGAACAGCGGCGCGGATGATTACGTGACCAAGCCTTTCCAGGCCGAGGTCCTGCGGGCGAGGCTGAGAAATGCGCTGCGCCGCTCCGCGTCTGCGTCGGTGCCCGTGGCGGCGGGCGCTTCGCGCGAGCCGCGCCACATCCGTTTTGACGGCTGCACGGTGGATATCTGGGAGCGGACAATCGGCGGCAAGCGCCGCAGGGTTGCCGCGTTGACGGAAAGGGAGTTGCAGTTGCTCCTGGCCTTGTGCCAGAGCAGCCCCGATCCCATCTCGCACGAGTCGCTGTCGCGTCTTGCCTCGGGGCAGGAATGGGATCCGGACAAACGCGCCGTCGCCGTGCATATCAGCCATCTGCGATCCAAGCTGGCTGCCGTGGGCTGCCCCAAGGGGATGCTGGCCAGCAAGCGCGGGGTTGGCTATTCACTGCGCAGCAAATTGCCGGTGGAGATAATCGATTGAGCGGCGCAGAAAACTCCCCGGCGGCGGTGACGGTCGCCCGCGCCCGGACGTTCGACACCTACGCCCTGTGGTTGAAGGCGGTGGTCACGTTGATCGCCATTGCGGCGGTGGTGGCGAGTTATTTTGTACTATTGGACAATGCGCGCGTGCAGGCGCGGGCGCGCGCCGAGGAAAACATGCGCTCGGTGTCGGTTGCGCTGGCCCAGCATATCGAGCGCACCATCGAGCAGGCCGACCAGATCGGACGGGTGATGCGCCTGCAGTACGTCAGGGGCGAAAAGTTTGCAGCGTTCGCGCGGCTGTACAAGGAGATTGATCCGGATTTGTACACCCAGTTCGGCCTCATCGACCAGACCGGCTTGTTGGTGTTCAGTACGGTGCCCGGTTCCAAGCCGGTGGACTTGTCCGACCGCAAGCACTTTCGGGTGCACGCCGACGGCGACGGCAAGGATTTTCTCTATATCAGCGAACCGGTGATAGGGCGTGCGTCGAAGAAACTGACGCTGCAACTGTCGCGTCGCGTTGATTCGGCCGCGGGAAAATTTCTCGGTGTGACGGTGATTTCCATCAACCCCGAGGAATTCAGCGCGGTGTACCGGCGCCTGGTTGGTGATTCCGGGGTGGTGAGTCTCAGCGGTTTTGACGGCATTACCCGTATCCGCGTGGACAAGGGCGGGTTCACCTTCGGCCAGAACGTCAGCAAATTACCGTGGTTTGGCGCGATACTGGCGAGCAACAACGGCTTTGCCGAGATCGAAAGCCCTATCGACGGCGAGCGCCGCCTGCTGGCTTTTCAACAAATTCCCAAGCTGTCACTGTATGTCACGGTGCAATTGTCGTTTGCCGAGATAGAGTCCAAATACCTCGGTGGTTATGTGTCGTATGCGCCTGCGACGGCCGCACTGATCATCATGATCTTGCTGTTGCTGTTTTTTCTTTCCGCGCGCACGCAGATGCTGAACCGGCGTCTGGCAAGCTCCAATATCGATCTGACCAGGAGCATTGCGCTGGCAAAGCAGGCGGAAGAATCAAAATCGCAGTTTTTCGCCAACATATCGCATGAACTGCGCACCCCTTTGCACGGCATTCTTGGCCACTCCCAGTTGCTGGCGCTGGAGACGCTGCCTGAAGATGCGATGGAAAGCGCTGAGTCGATACATCAGAGCGCCAAGCATCTGCTGGAAATTGTCAATGATGTGCTGGATCTTTCCAAGGCTGAGTTGGGCGTGCAGCTGGCGGAAATGAGCCAGGTGACTGTCCGCGCCCTGTTCGATGAGATTATCAAGTTGCACGCGGCCGACGCGGCGCAGAGGGGGTTGGCGCTGAACCTGCGTGTTGATCCGCAGGTGCCCGAACTGGTTGTTACAGACGACACCTTGCTCAAGCAGATTTTGCATAACCTTGTGAGCAATGCACTGAAGTTCACCGACAAGGGCTCGGTCAGTGTCAGGGTTGTTGTGAATGCCGCGCACCTTCTTGTCGAGGTAAAGGACACCGGCCGGGGTATTTCGGTCGAGGATCAGGGGCGGGTGTTCAACAGCTACACCCAGGTCCAACAGTTCGAGACACGCAGTATCCGCGGGACGGGGCTAGGACTTTCGCTTGCGCGGCAACTGGCGTCCTTGCTGGGCGGCGAAATCGGTCTTTCGTCGCGTGTTGGCGAGGGCAGCATTTTCTGGCTTACGCTGCCATTGCGGTCCATGGAAGCGGTAATTTCGGAAGGCAAGCAATGACCCAGCCCGCCTCGATTCTGGTGGTTGACGATAATACGGACAATCGCAGGCTGGTCGAGCGCATGCTCAAGCGGCGCGGTATCGCCCTGATCGCGCATGCGCAGAACGCCGCCGAGTGCCTGCGCGCGCTTGAGGTGCGCTCATTTGATGTGATCTTGATGGATATCAGCATGCCCGAGGTCAGTGGCCTCGAGTTGTGCCAGATCGTGCGCCGACACCCGCATGGCAAAGATGTTCGAATCGTGGCGTGCACCGCGCATGCTTCAAAAAAGGACGCCGAGAATTTTCTCCAGATTGGATTTGACAGCGTGCTTACCAAGCCTTTCCTGATGGAAGACTTGTACAAGGCGATAGGCATGGATCCGAGCGCAACGCCATAAGCCGACCGGCCCGCAGCCCTTCTTGCGCTATGCGGCGGCTTGGTTCTGGCGTTGCCGGTTGTGGTGTTTCCTCATCCAGGTGCCTGGCGTTCTCGTGAGGTTTCAGGCGCAAGTGCGATAAGTCCCGGCGTGGCGCAGGGCGCCGACGCGGCTTATTCCAGGCTGGATTTGGCAGAACTCGGGGGTGAGGCGGAAGAGGCGTGATCAAGGTCGGGTCTGCGCCATGGATCTATGTGCGTCATCAGGCTGAGCACACGGTGGCTTGCCATGACGCGGCGCTGCGCCTCGACGGCGATGTCGTGACCGGCCTCGACGCTGATCGAGGCGTCCACCTCCAGGTGGGCATCGACAATAATCATGTCGCCCATCTTGCGCGTATGCACATCGTGCACGTTGCGTATGCCCGGCGTCTGTTGCAGCGTGTGGCGGATGGCCGCCACCTCTTTTTCATCCGCGGCGCGATCCATCAGGTCGTGCAGCGCATCCCAGCCGAAGGTCCAGCCCATTCGGGTCACCATGAAGCCGACTATCAGCGCGGCAATCGGGTCGAGGATAGGATAGCCGGCAAGATTGCCGACGATGCCCACACTCACCACCAGCGAAGAGGCGGCGTCCGAGCGCGCGTGCCAGGCGTTGGCCACCAGCATGCCCGACTTGACCCGCTTGGCCACCGCCAGCATGTAGCGGAATAAGGCTTCCTTGGCGGCGAGCGCGCCTATGGCCACCCATAGCGCGGCGATATGCACTGTGGGCACTGTTTCCGGTGCCTCCAGTTTGTGAAAGGCCGACCATAACATGCCGGCGCCCACGGCAAGGAGCAATCCCCCCAGCGCCAGCGAGGCGGCGGTTTCGAAGCGCTGGTGGCCGTAAGGGTGGTCCGTGTCGGCGTCTTTTTTGCTGTGGTGGCTGGCGAACAGGACGACAAAATCGGCGACCAGGTCGGACAGCGAATGAATACCATCGGCCACCAGGCCCTGGGACTTGGACAGCAGGCCAACGGAGATCTGCGTAAAGGTCAGCACCACATTCACACCCACGCTGACCCAGGTGCTGCGCGAGGCCGCCGCGGCGCGCTCCTGCGGCGTGTGCTCGGTGTCTTCGGGATCGTCGGTGAAGTCGGTGTATTTCATGGTTTCGGCACAGATTCCTCAGTTTCCCCGGATAGTGTATCCGGACTGGCTCAAGGGGTGAAAGCCGTGTCGGCAGCAGTGAGGCCATTGTCGCCCGCCGGCGCCGTGCCCGCCTTGATGCAGCGCAAACCAGCGGGGTATAACAAGGCCATGTCATTGCGAGGAGGCGAAGCCGACGCGGCAATCTAGTGGTGTTGCGACGACGGTCACAAGGACGACGGGATTGCTTCGCTGCGCTCGCAAGGACAAAGGGATGCTCGCAAGGACAAAAATACCTGTCATTGCGAGGAGGCGAAGCCGACGCGGCAATCTTGTGGTGTTGCGACGGCGCTCACAAGGACGATGGGATGGCGCCGCCAAAAGCCACGCCATAGCCCTGGCTAGGCGCGCGTCTCAAACATGCCGCTATGGCAGTCAGTTCGAGTAGGGTGGAAAGCCCGACTGGCCCGCTTCGGCCTCAAGCAAGCGCAGCATGGCATGCCATTCGAGCACGCCGTAGGGCCGGCGCGCGCCGGGTTGGTACAGGTGCGCGGTCTTGGCCAGCACCGCCTCCGATGGAATGGTGAGGTCGGTGCCGGCGGCCATGGCATCGACCTGGGTGCGGCAGGCGAGCTCCAGGTTGTAGAGCAGGTTGAAGGCTTCCCCTGCACTGGGGCCGCAGGTGAGCAGGCCGTGGTTGCGCAACACCAGCGCGCTGTGTTGTCCGAGGTGGGCGACCAGACGTTCGCGTTCGGCCAGGTCTATGGCCGGCCCCTCATAGTCGTGATAGCCGATGTGATCGACAAAGCGGATGCCGGTCTGGCTCAAGGTCAGCAGGCCGCATTTCATCGCCGACACGGCCATGCCGGCACGCGTGTGGGTATGGATGACGCATTTAACGTCCGGCCGCGCCTCATGAATGCAGCCGTGTATGACATAGCCGGAACGGTTGATGCCGTAGTCGGTGTCCTGCTTCCACAGGATGTTGCCGGCAAGGTCGATCTTGACCAGGCTGGATGCGGTGATTTCCTTGTAGAGCAGGCCGTACAGGTTGATCAGTAGGTGATCGGTGCCCGCGATGCGCAGCGTGATGTGGTTGTAAATCAGGTCGGTCATGTCGAAGCGATCGACCAGCCGGTAGCAGGCGGCAAGTTCCAGTCGCGCCTGCCATTCTTTCGCACTGACCTGGTGGCGAATCGATTTGAAGGTGGAGGTGGTGTAATTCATGCTGTTTGCCTTTTCGCCGGCGTTGCCGAATTTGTCGGCCCGCTATGTTTGCGTCACTGCGGTCATTCTGCTGCCGGCCTGCCTTAAGCGTCCAATCGCTATTGCGGGGGCGTCCATAAGAAGGGCTAATGCCTTGGCATGTCGAGCACGGTCTTTTTCAGGTGCGGCACAAAGGTGTCCATGATGGCCGAGCGTGGCGCCGAGCGGGCGCGCACCAGCAGGGTCTTGAGCTCGATGCGCGGGCGCAAGGGCCGCGCCACCAGACCGGGTACGGGCATCGACTCGAGCAAATACGGTTCAACCAGGGCGATGCCCGCACCGTAGTAGGCGAGCGTCATTCCGGTCAGGGACACGCTGATCTCGACGCTGATGTGCGGTGCGATGCCCGCTTCGCTGAAGTAGCGGTCGACGTAGCCGCGCAACAGGTTTTGCGGCAGGTAGGTGATGATGGAATAGGCCTCCAGTTCATGCACATCGACCTCGCTGCGCTTGGCCAGCGGGTGATCGTCGCGCATCACGCAGGCGACACCGGTGCTGACCAGCACCTCGGTCTCCACTTCCGGGTTGACCACCGGTTCGTAGGCGACGCCCAACTCGACCTCGCGGCTGGCGACGCGCTCCACCACTTGCGGCGAGGTCATAGACTGCAGCGTCACGCGCGTGCCCGGCCGCTCGGTGATAAAAGTCGCCACCGCCTTGGCGAGATAGCCGTTGGCGATAGGAAACGAGCCTGCGACCGACAGTGTGCCCAATCTTCCCCCGGCGAGATCTTGTACCAGGCGACCCACCGCATCAAGGCGGCCGTAAATGGCGGCGATATCCGGAAAAATCGCCACCGCCTCGGGCGTTGGCTGCAGCCGTCCGCCGCTGCGCGTGAATAGTTTTATTTTCATGCGCGCTTCGCAGTGCTTGAGCACGGAACTCACCGCCGGCTGCGACACATTGAGTAAGCGTGCGGCGCCGGTGACCGAGCCGGTCTGCATGATGGCGTGAAACACTTCGAGATGGCGTAAATCCATCATGGCGCGATGTTTTTCCCGGATTGGATATTTGAAGCTTGACTGTTAAGTCAGGCTTATGAAGTCTGCCATAAAAATGATTGGATGTTTATCAGGTTCAGCCTGATGCTTGCGTCCCCAGCCCAAACGCGAAAACCCAGGAGAGATGCATGGAAGTGCTCGTATTGCCAGGCGATGGCATCGGCCCCGAAATCACTGCGGCAACGCTTGCCGTGCTCGACCGCGCCAATGCCAAATTCGGCCTCGGGCTCAAGTGGAAGCATGACCAGATGGGCTTTGCCACGCTCAAGACCGAAGGCACGACGCTGCCCGAGCGTATTCTGGAGACCGGCCGCAAATGCGCTGGAGTGATCCTCGGCCCGGTGTCGCATCTGGATTACCCGCCGCGCGAACAAGGCGGCATTAATCCGTCCGGGGCGTTCCGCGTCAAACTCGACTTGTATGCCAACATCCGCCCGGCCAAATCGCGCATGGGCGTCGGGCTGACCGGCAAGCCTGTGGACATGATCATCTTTCGCGAGTGCACCGAAGGCTTTTACGCCGACCGCAACATGCACATGGGCATAGGCGAGTTCATGCCGACCGAGGACATGGCCATGGCGGTGCGCCGCGTCACCGCCAAGTGTTGCGAGCGCATCGCGCGCCGCGCTTTCGAAGCGGCGCAGGCGCCGGGTCGGCGCAGGAAAGTGACGGCCGTGCACAAGGCCAATGTATTAAAGATTTCCGACGGTTTGTTTTTGCGCGAAGTGCGCAAGGTGGCCAGGGAGTTTCCGGATGTGCAACTGGAGGAAATCATCGTCGATGCCATGGCCGCGCTGATACTGCGCGACCCGATGCGTTTTGACATCATAGTCACCACCAATATGTTCGGCGATATCCTGTCGGACGAGGCCTCGGAGTTGTCCGGCAGTCTGGGCCTCGCCGGTTCGGTCAATGCCGGCGACGACTTGTGCGTGGCCCAGGCGCAGCACGGTTCGGCGCCCGACATCGCCGGGCAGGATAAAGCCAATCCGACCTCGCTGATCCTGTCGGCGTCGATGATGTTCGAGTGGATGTCGCGGCGGCACATGTCGGCCGCGCTGGCCAGCGCGGCTATCGCCATCGAGGCGGCCGTTGACGCCTGCCTGAACGACCCGGCCACGCGCACCGCCGACCTGGGCGGAAAACTCGGTTGCGCTGCCTTTGGTCGCGCCGTTGCCGAACGCCTCGTCTAAACCCCCGACAAAGGAACAGGACATGGCCGCTGCGCGCATTGCGCTGATACACGCGAGGGATAAGCGAACAACCCGGGCACGCAACCCGGGCAGGTAAGCAAGCAGGCAACTGGGCACGCAACTGAGCAGATAAACGAGCGATACCATAACGCGAAGCGGTAAAACCGCAACGGCAACCAAAGGAGAGACGGCAGCATGGGCAAACGCGACAAGATACGGGTCGGCTCGGGAGCGGGCACGTCGGACGACCGCATGGTGCCGGCGCTGGAACTGGCCGAGCGCGGCGACATTGATTACCTGGTGTTCGAATGCCTCGCCGAGCGCACGGTGGCGCGTGAAAATCAATCGCGTGTCAAGGATCCGGAAAAAGGCTACACGCCTTCTTTGCACGAGCGCCTGCGCATGGTGCTGCCCACTTGCATCAAAAAAGGCATTCGCATTGTCAGCAACATGGGTGCGGCCAATCCCCTGGGCGGTGCGCGCGCCGCGCGCAGGGAAGCCAAAGACCTCGGCCTGGGCGATATGCCGGTGGCGGTGGTGCTCGGTGACGATGTGACCGACATCGTGCGCGGCATGCCGCAGCTGAGGCTGATGGAGAACGGCGAGCCGCTCGAGTCGCTGCTGTCCAAGCTCGCATCGGCCAACGCCTATCTGGGCGCGGACTTGGTCAGCGCGGCGCTGGCCAGGGGCACACCGATGGTGATGACCGGCCGCGTCGCCGACCCGTCGCTTTTTCTCGGGCCGATGATGTACGAGTTCGGCTGGTCTTATGATGATTACGCCAGACTTGCCCAGGGCACGGCGGCCGGCCACCTGCTCGAATGCACGGCGGCGGTCACCGGCGGCTGTTTCGGCTGGCCCGGCGTGAAGCATGTGCCCGACCTTGCCAATAATGGTTTTCCGTTTGCCGATGTCACCGCCGATGGCGGCATTGTCATCAGCAAGACGCCGGGCTCGGGGGGGCTGCTCAACGTCATGACCTGCACCGAGCAATTGATTTATGAAATGCACGACCCGAGGGCCTACATCACGCCCGATTGCGTGCTCGATATCACCGAACTGAAGTTCACCCAGGAGAGCGCCGACCGCGTTCGCGTCGAGCACGCGCGTGCAAGGCCGCACACCGATACGCTCAAGGTCACCGTTGGTTACGCCGACGGCTATATCGGCGAGGGCGAAGTGTCCTATGGCGGCATAGGCGCGGTGGCGCGCGCCAAATGGGCGGCCGAAATAATCCAGGAGCGCTTGCGCCGGCGCGGCTTCACCTATGATGATTTTCGCGTCGACCTGATCGGCATGACCAGCCTGCACGGCGACAACGGCAATCGCCCCGAACCGTATGAGGTGCGCTTGCGCCTGGCCGGCCGCGCGCAGGAGCGCAAGGCCGCGCATGCCGTGGGATTCGAAACCCGCGCCATGCACATGCACGGCCCCGGCGGTTCGGGCGGCGCCTGCGAGCCCCGCGTAAAAGACGTACTGGCGGTGAAATCGGTGCTGCTGCCACGGCATTTTGTCAAAACGGAAATCGTTGTGGAGGGCGGAAAATGAGCGTGCGCGTATATGACCTGGCCCACAGCCGAACCGGCGACAAGGGCAACACTTCCAACATCTCGGTCATTTGCTATGACGACAGGGATTGGGATTTCCTGCAGCGGGAACTGACCGAGGAGCGCGTGCTCGAGGCCTACAAGCTCATCGGCAAGGGGCCGGTGAAGCGCCATGAGATTCGCAACCTGAAGGCGTTCAATTTTGTGCTCGAGAACGCGCTCGGTGGCGGCGTCACCATTTCGCTGGCGCAGGATATTCACGGCAAGAGCCTGTGCAATGTCATGCTGGCGATTGAGTTGCCGAATTATCCGGGCAGGAAATAGGGGTCGGCTGCGACGTGAGCCTTGATTGTCATTGCGAGGAGCAAAGCGACGAAGCAATCTCGCGGCAATGCCAAGCGCTCCGCATGTGGGACGGGATTGCTTCGCTTCGCGCGCAATGACATGCAATTATTTACAAACGGATTTGAGCGGCACACTACAAGCCTACGGAGACTGATATGGGATTTTTCGCGCCACCTGAATTGATCAAGACTGAAGTGTTCGCCGAGGTACCCAAGGCGCTGCAGAAAACCAGCATGCCGGCCGAGCGCATCGCCGCCGGCAAGAGCGTGGTCGCCGCCGGCTCCTTTCTCGAGGGGCCGACCTTCGACCGTGAGGGTTATCTGTGGTGCGTGGACATTCCCTACGGCCGGATTTTCCGTGTGTCGCCCAAGGGCGAGTTCGAGCTGGTGCTCGAGTACGACGGCGAGCCCAACGGCCTGGTGATCCACAAGGACGGGCGCATTGTCGTTGCCGACCACAAGTACGGCGTCATGTTGCTCGAAACCGGCAAGACCGGGACGGCGACGCTCACGCCCCATGTAACGCGCTATCACCAGCAGGGCTTCAAGGGCGTCAACGATCTGACCTATGCGCTCAACGGTGATTTGTATTTCACCGACCAGGGCCAGAGCGATCTTGCCGACCCGACAGGATGCGTCTACCGCCATACGGCGGCGGGCCTGACGCAACGCATTGCCAGCAATGTCGCCAGTCCCAACGGCCTGGTTCTCGATGGCGCGGGAAAGACCCTTTATGTTGCGGTGACGCGTGCCAATGCGGTGTGGCGCATGCCTTTTGCGCCCGATGGCACCGTGGTGCGCATGGGCTTGCAGATTCAGCTCTCCGGCGGACGCGGGCCTGACGGCATGGCCATAGACGAGAACGACGGCCTGGCGGTGGCCCACCCGGACATGGGCGCGGTGTGGATTTTCAACCACCGCGGCGAGCCGGCGTATCGCGTGCAATCGTGCAAAAGCGATGTACTGACCAACCTGTGCTACGGCGGAGCGGATCGCAAGACCCTGTTCATCACAGACGCGGGCAGCGGCTGCATCCTCACCGCGCGCGTGCCGGTGGCCGGACGCCTGTTGTATTCGCACGTTTGAAAACGGATTGAACGGAGCGCGAACATGAGTAAATTCAAAGTCTATTGCCTCGACGTCTTTCATCCGGCCGGCGTGGAGTTCATCAGCCGGCATTGCGATGTTGTTCCCTACGGTGACCCGCGCATGGCCGGCTGGCACGAGGATGCGGACGGGGTGATGGTGCGCATGCGGCCGGTCACGGCGGATGATTTTGCCAGGGCCAAAAAGCTCAAGGTCGTGGCCAAGCAGGGCGTCGGCGTCAATACCCTGGACCTTAAGGCGGCCAAGGCGCACGGCGTCACGGTCTGCAACAACCCGGGTGTGAACAGCGAAGCGGTGGCCGAACTGGCGCTGGCGATGGGCCTGATCCTGGGGCGGCGCGTGGCCGAGATGGACCGCATCCTGCGCTCGGGCGCGAAGATGGAAAGAAACGACTACCTCGGTCTCGATAGCTGGGAGAAGACGGTCGGCGTGGTCGGCATGGGCAATATCGGCACGCTGATCGCGCGCAAGTACCACGGCGCTTTCAACGCAAAAATTCTCGCCTATGATCCGTATGTGCCGGCGAGCCGTTGGTCCGACCTGCCGCATGAGCGTGTCGCCTCGCTTGAGGCGATGCTGCCGCGCGTCGACGTACTGACCATGCACGTGCCGCTCAATGAGGAGACCCGGCACATGGTGGGCGTGGCCGAGCTGGCATTGATGAAACCGACCGCGATTGTGCTCAACGTGGCGCGCGGGGGCATCGTCGATGAGGCCGCTTTGTGCGCCGCGCTCAAGGCCGGGAAATTATTTGGCGCCGGTCTGGACGTGTGGGAGGAAGTCGAGCCGCCGCCTGCCAGCCATCCGCTTTTGTCGCTGCCCAACGTCATCGCCACACCCCACGCGGCCGGGGGCACGCGCGAGACGCAGGAAAAAAGCTCGCTGCTGGTGGGGCAGCAGATGTGGCATGTGCTCAACGGCGGCGAACCGGCCAACCGCGTTGTCTGATCTTTTAAACCCGTCTTAAACCCGATTCAAATCCGATTCGCAACCAGGAGCAAGCCATGTCCAACCCTGTTTCCATTCCCAATCCGGTCATGGACCGCATGCGCGCCGGTCAAGCGGCGCTGGGCATGACCGTGCGCATGGGGCGCTCGGGTGACATCGTGCGCATCGCCAAGGCGAGCGGGCACGATTTCATTTTTATCGATGTGCAGCACTCGCTCTACAACCTCGAGACGGTGGGCAACATGGCGCAGGTCGCACTCGCCTGCGGCATCGCGCCGATGGTGCGCGTGCGCAGTGTCGATGACCCGAATGTGTCGCTTTATCTTGATAACGGCGTGACCGGAATCATTTTTCCCGACGTTAACACCGCCGCGGATGCGCAGCGCGGGGTCAACGCGGCCAAATTCGGCCCCGTCGGCAAGCGTTCGGTCTGCGGCGCCTACCCGCATTTTGACTACAGCGCGGTGCCGCTGACGCAAAGTGTGCCTGCGCTGAACGATGCGGCGCTGGTGGTGTGCATGATAGAGACCGTCGAGGGGCTCAATAACGTCGAGGCCATCGCCGCGGTGCAGGGCGTCGATGTCATTCATGTCGGCAGCAACGACCTGTTGGTCAATATGGGCAAGCCCGGCCAGTTCGATGACCCGCAAATCGTCGCCGCGCAGGAGCGTGCGATCGCCGCGGCCAAGGCGCACGGAAAATTCGCCGGCATAGGCGGCAACCGCGACGTCGAACGCCAGGCGGCTGCTGTGCGCAAGGGCTGCCTTTATGTCACGACGCAGACCGACATCGGCTTTCTTGCCGCCGCCGCGGGGGCGTGGACAAAGGGCGTGCGCGATGCGTTGCAAAAATCCTAAGGTTTGAATCCTAGGGCTTGCGCCGGCCGCAGCGCCGGCCCCGCCATTCACAATGTCTTGAACAAGGAGAGAACATGAAATTTTTACGCGCCCTTACCGGCCTCTTATTTACCCTTGCCGCTTGCGCAGCGATAGCGCAAAGCAGCTTCCCGTCCAAGCCGATTCGCATTATCGTCGGCACGCCCCCGGGCGGGGCCAACGACACGGTGGCGCGCATCCTTGCCTCGCGCATGGACGGGCTGGGCCAGACGGTGATTGTCGAAAACCGCCCTGGTGCCGCGCAGATGATCGCCGCCGAAATGGTCGCCAAGGCCCCTGCGGACGGAACGACGCTGCTGATCGCCAGCCAGACCATACTGGCGGTGGTGCCCATAATCAACAAGGTCACGAGCTTCGATCCCTTGAAGGATTTTGCCGCCGTGGCGCTGGTGGGCAGTACGCCGCTGGTGCTTGTGGTCAATCCCGCCGTGCCCGCCAATTCGGTCAAGGAATTGATTGCGATTGGCAAGGCCAGGCCGGGTGAGCTCAATTTTGGCTCCGGTGGCGTGGGCACCACGCCGCACATGGCGGGCGAACTGTTCGCCATGATGAGCGGCATCAAAATGACCAACATCTCCTACAAAGGCGAGCAGCCGGCGCTGACCGATATGCTTGGCGGCCAACTGCCGATGATGTTCTCCAACGTCGCCGCGGCGATGCAGCACGTCAAGTCGGGCAAGTTGCGCGGGTTGGCCGTGACCAGCGCCGCGCGCATCGACGCCGCGCCCGGATTGCCTACGGTGGCCGAGGCGGGCCTGCCAGGCTACGAAACTGAAACCTGGCTGGGGCTTATCGCGCCGTCGGCAACGCCGCGTGACATCGTCGCGCGCATTAATGCCGAGGTGTTACGCGTGATGGCACTGCCCGATGTGCGTGACAAACTGCTGGCGCAGGGGCTGACGCTGTCGCGCAGCACGCCCGATCAGTTTGCCGCGCACATCCGTTCCGAGCATGCCAAATGGAGCAAGCTCATAAAAGAGGCGGGCATCAAGGCTGAGTAGTCCATTCATGGCGCAAAACGCGGCAGCGGGCACGCCGCCCGAGGCCGGCCAAATAACCGGCCAACCAAGCGGAAAAACCGGATACACAGAAGGAGCATTGACATGGCAGCAGAGCTGAAGGATATCGTTCGCAACAGGCTCAAGGAAAAACTGGCGCGCGGCGAAGTGGCCTCGTCGATGACCGTGCGCCTCGTGCGCACGATAGAGATTGCGCATATTGCGCGCACCGCCGGCTTTGATTCGATTTACGTCGACATCGAGCACAACAGCTTTTCCTTCGACGCGGCGGGGCAGATCTGCATGGCGGCAATGGAGATGGGCGTCACGCCGCTGGTGCGTGTGCCCACGCGCCGCCCCGAGCACGTGTCGCGGGTGCTCGACGGCGGCGCCCAGGGCGTGATCGCACCGCATATCCGCTCGGCGGTGGAGGCCGAAGAGGTGGTTGCCGCGGCAAAGTTCCCGCCGTTTGGCGAGCGTTCGGCTTCAGGCGGCCTGCCGCACCTGCAATACCGCTCCTTTCCGGTCGCCGAGGCGAACAAGGCGCTCAACGATGCGACCATCGTGATGGTGCAGTTCGAGACCGCCGATGCGCTGGAGCGCGCCGATGAAATCATGGCGGTCGAGGGCGTCGACATGGTGATGATAGGCGCCAACGACCTGATGGCCGACATGGGCATCCCCGGGCAATACGACCACCAACTGGTCAAGGATGCTTACGCAACAGCCATCGCCGCCTGCCTCAAACACGGCAAACATTGCGGCGTGGGCGGGCTGTCATCGCGTCCCGACCTGGTGGCTGAGTTCGTCAAGATGGGCGCGCGCTATGTGTCCACCGGCACCGACCTGAATTTCCTGCTCGGCGCAAGCACGCAAAAGGCCAGGCAGGTGAAGGACATCGGGCTGTGAGTATGGTGATGGGGGTGGGCCACAGCGCCCCGTCCTTCGGGGTGCCTGCCGGCACATGCGACTGCCATGTGCATGTGTTTGGTCCGTATGGGCGTTTTCCTTTGGCCGCGGAGCGCAATTACACGCCGGGCGAGGCCTCGGTCGAGAACCTGGTGGCGCTGCATACCGCGCTGGGTGTTGAGCGCGTGGCCATCGTGCAGGCGAGCCCGCAGGGCAGCGACAATGCCTGCCTCGTGGACGCGCTGCAAGGCCTGCAAGCCATGGGGCGCGGCGCGCGCGGCGTGGCGGTGATCGACGCCGCCACGACACAGGCGGACCTCGAGGCGATGCACCTTGCCGGGGTGCGGGGCGTTCGCGTCAACCTCGAATCAGCCGGGCAGCATGACCCCGGGGTCGCGCAACGGCTGATGCGCGAGGCGGCAGCGCGCGTGGCGCCCCTTGGCTGGCACGTGCAGACCTTCACCAACCTGCAGGTGATCGCTTCGCTGCACGACACCATCATGCAATTGCCCGTGCCCGTGGTGATCGACCATTTTGGCCGCGCGGATGCGGGCAAGGGGAGCACCCAGCCGGGCTTTGATGCGATGGTGTCGCTGGTTAGCTCGGGCAAGGCCTATGTCAAGCTCTCCGCGGCGCACCGTATTTCAGTGCAGCCCGACTGCTCGGACGCACAGGTGATCGCGCGCGCGCTGATCAACGCGAATCCAGAACGCATGCTCTGGGGCACCGACTGGCCGCACCCGGGGGCGTGGCCGGGCGTGCCGCGCAAACGCGATGCAATCGAGCCCTTTCATCCGATCGATGACGGCAAGGCGCTGAACCGGATGGGCGCATGGCTGAATGCCGATGAACTCAGGTGCCTTCTCGTCGACAACCCGGCGCGGCTGTATGGCTTCTAGCAATCCGCATCCCCGCATTTGCTTCGTCATTGGCTATTTTTTGTTTCGTC
The DNA here is from genome assembly GCA_945892985.1 of Bordetella parapertussis. GTDB lineage: Bacteria > Pseudomonadota > Gammaproteobacteria > Burkholderiales > SG8-39 > CAITSH01. The sequence continues at coordinate 44,238 of CAMDDU010000016.1, read as the reverse complement.
ATTGATTATTTTTCGCTTCGTCATTGATTATTTTTTTCTTCGTCATTGCGAGGAGCATAGCGACGAAGCAATCGCGTCGCGCGGCGATGATCCTCGCTATGGAAGCGAGATTGCTTCGCTGCGCTCGCAATGACGGCGCGTATTATTTTTTGCTTCGTCATTAGTTATTTTTAGCTTCGGTATTGATTATTTTTTACTTCGTAATTGGCTATTTTTTGCTTCGTCATTGGTCATTTTTTTCTTCGTCATTGCGAGGAGCACAGCGACGAAGCAATCTCGTCGCGCGGCGATGATCCTCGATATGGCAGCGAGATTGCTTCGCTGCGCTCGCAATGACGGCGCGTATTGTTTTTTACTTCGTCATTGGTCATTTTTACTTCGTAATTGGCTATTTTTTACTTCGTAATTGGCTATTTTTTGCTTCGTCATTGATTATTTTTTTCTTTGTCATTGCGAGGAGCACAGCGACGAAGCAATCTCGTCGCGCGGCGACGATCCTTGATATGGCAGCGAGATTGCTTCGCCGCGCTTGCAATGACGGCGCGTATTATTTCCGGTATGGGCAGCATGCTTCGTAATGTGATGGAGGGGACAAAATGATACAGGCGGGTGGATTCGAGATTGATATCGTGGTACAGGGCTTTCCAGGTAAATCGGTTTGCCACGGCGGCCTTGGCTGGAGCACCGTGGCGCTGATTCGCGGCCGCGGACGGGTCGCACTGGTCGACGCCGGGTCCTTCGGTATGCGTCGCATGCTGATCGAGCGCCTGGCCAAGCGCGGGCTCACCCCGCGCGGTGTGACCGACTTGCTGCTGACCCATTCGCATCACGACCATTCGGTCAACTGGACGCTGTTCAACCGTTCGCGCATTGTCATCGGGGCGCGGGAACTGGAGTGGTCGGTGAAGGAGCCGTGGGGGGAGACCCCGGTGCCGGAACTTTACATGCGTGAACTGCAAACCTGGCCGACGCTGCACAAGGCGGTCGAAGGCGAGGAGGTGTTTCCGGCCATGACCGCCTACACCGCTCCGGGCCATACGCCCGGGCACCTGGTGTATGTGCTCTCTGGTAGCGAGCGCGATGTCATTTTCACCGGCGATGCGGCCAAGAACCGGGCCGAAATGCTGTCGCGCAGCACCGACATGACCGACGATGCCACGCAAAGCGCGGCTTCCATCGAGGCGATCTGGACAATGTGGCGCAAACGGCCGGGAAATATTCTGGTGCCGGGGCATGATGTGCCCATGGTTCTGGAGAATGAAGAAGTAAAATACCTCGGTACCCGTGAAGCGGCGATCAAGGCCTGGTTTGGCGAGGGCCTGGATAAGACCACTTTGTTTGAACTGACGGCTTAAAGGAGGGCAACATGAATATCCAGCGATTCGGATTGGCACTACTGCTTGCGGCGTTTTGCAGCGGCCTGGCGCAGGCACAGAATTTCCCGACGCGGCCGGTAAAAATCATCGTCGCGTTCTCACCCGGCGGGGGTACCGACATAGTCGCGCGCCTGCTGGGCCAGAAGCTCACCGAAATGTGGGGCCAGCAGATCATCGTCGAGAACCGCGCCGGCGCCAGCGGCACCATCGGCACCGAATTAGCCGCGCGCGCCGCGCCTGACGGCTACACGCTTTTCATGGGAACGCTGGGCAATCTGAGCGTCAACAAGCACCTCTATCCGAAAATGAGCTCGGACCCGCTGAAGGATTTTGCGCCCATCACCAAGGTCGTCGACGTGCACTTTGTCATGGTTGTGCATCCGTCGGTGCCGGCGCGCAACCTGGCCGAATTCATCGCGCTGGCCAAGTCCAGGCCCGGGCAGGTCACCTACGCCTCATCCGGCCCGGGCGGCGCGCCGCACCTTGCCGCCGAGTCGTTAAAGCGACTGGCCGGCATCGACATGCCGCACATTCCCTACAAGGCCAGTGCGCAGAGTTTCCAGGACCTGCTTGGCGGCCAGGTCATGATGACCATGGACAGCCAGATCCAGGCGCTGCCCTATATTCGTGACGGCAGGCTGCGCGCACTCGGTGTGCTTGGGAAATCGCGTTCGGCACAGTTGCCCGACGTGCCCTCGATCAGCGAGGTGCTGCCCGGCTATGACCTGACCAACTGGTTTGGCCTGGTCGCGCCGGCCGCGACGCCCAAAGATATCCTGTCGAAGATTTCCACCGACGTCGCCAAGGCGCTGGAAAATCCGGAGTTGCGCGAAAAGATCACCGCCTTATCCGCCACCGTGGTCGGCGACACGCCCGAGCAGTTCGGCGCCACCATTCGCGCTGAGTCCGAAAAATGGGCCCGCGTGATTCGCGAGGCCGGCATCAAGGCCGAATGATGGGCGGCAGGGATGTGATGAATGTGCCGGCAGGGCGCGTGCGCGCCCAGATCGTCTCCATACTGAGCGCCTGGGGAATGGATCCCAAGTTGGTGGAGACGACGGCCGAGGTGATGATTGCCACTGATCTGTCCGGTGTCGACTCGCACGGTGTGTCGATGCTGATGGACTATGAGTCCTCGCGCAGCAAGGGCAAGCTCAATCTCAAGGCGATACCGCGCATAGTGCGCGAGGGTCCGGTTACCGCCCTGGTCGACGCCGATGCGGGCCTTGGCCATCCGGCCGCCGTGATGGGCATGGAACTGGCGATCAGCAAGGCGGAAAAACTCGGTGTGGGCGTGGTGACGGTGCGCAATTCGCATCACTTTGGCGCCGCCGGCTATTACGCCGGCCTCGCACTGAACAAAGGCTTTATCGGCATGGTCACCAGCGCCACGCGCACCATCAACACCGTGCCGACGCGCGGTAAAGAGGCGCTGCTTGGCACCAATCCGATCGCCTTCGCCGCCCCGGCGAGGCGCAACCGGCCCTTCCTGCTGGACATGGCGACATCCAGCACCGCAGCCAACAAGGTCAAGGTCTATGAGCTCAAGGGCAAGCCTTTGCCCGCCGGATGGGTGCTCGACGCAAGCGGCACGCCGGTGACCGATGCGTCGGCGGCGATGGATATTTTGTACAAGCGCGGTCCCAATGCGGGCGGCGGCCTGACACCGGTTGGCGGGACGGCGCAGATGGCGAGCCATAAAGGCTACGGCCTGGCGATGATGGTGCACATCCTGGGCGGCGCGTTGTCGGGGGCCTCGTTTTCACCCATAAGGGTGAAGACGCAAAAGCCCGGGGACCCGGACAACCTGGGTCATTTTTTCATGGCCATAGATCCGAAGGCTTTTCGCGATGAAGGCGATTTCGAGGACGATCTGGACGATGCCATCGATGTGCTGCACCAGACTCCGCCTTCGAATCCGGACGAGCCGGTGCTGGTGCCCGGCGACCCCGAGGCATTCAAGCGCGAACAGCGTTTGCGCGAGGGCATCCCGATTCCGCATTTGCTGGCCGACCATATCCGCGAGATATGCGGGCGTTGCAACGTGCCCTTCTTGTTTGAGTGAGGGAATCGACATGAAATCATTTTCGCCACGGATTTTTCGCCGGCTATCGCGGCACAACGCGCGGGCGATCATGGGCGCTGTCGCTATGCTGTGTGGCGCGCTGGCTGTCTCCCCCGCTGTCTCGCCCGCAGTGGCCGCCGATGCCTACCCGGTGCGCCCCATACGCCTGATCATTCCCTTCCCGCCTGGCGGCAGCAATGATGTGGTCGGACGCGTCATTGCGCAGCAACTGTCGGAGCGCCTCGGTCAGCAGGTGGTGGTGGACAACCGCGGCGGGGCAGGCGGCCTGATTGGCACGGAGCAGGCGGCCAAAGCCGAGCCCGACGGCTACACGCTGCTGTTCATTTCGTCGGCCTTTGCCGCCAACGGCTCGCTCTACAAACTGCCTTACGATCCGGTCAAGGGCTTCGTGCCGGTGGCGATGATCGCGGCCGGCCCCAATGTGCTTGCCGTCAGTCCGAAGTTGCAGATTAACTCGGTGAAGGAGCTTATTGCGCTGGCCAAGGCCAAGCCCGGCGAGCTCAATTACGCCTCGGCCGGAATAGGGAGCTTCCAGCATCTTGGCAGCGCCTTGTTCGTCAATATGGCCAAAGTTGATATCGTTAACGTGCCTTTCAAGGGCGGTGGACCGGCGATGGCGGACGTGGTGGCGGGCAACACCCAGATCATGCTGAGTTCCCTGGTGCAGACCTTGCCGCTAATCAAGTCAGGCCGGCTAAAGGCGCTGGCCGTGGGCGGCTTGAAACGCTCGTCCACGCTGCCCGACGTGCCGACCATCGCCGAGGCGGGGGTGCCGGGTTACGAGGCGGTCAACTGGTGGGGAATCATCGCCCCTGCGGCAACGCCGCAGGCGGTGCGCGACCGCCTGTACAAGGAGTTGACGGCGATTCAAAGGACGCCGGAGATGATCAAGCGATTTGAAGCCGAGGCGGTCGAGGCGGTGCAGATGACCCCGGCAGAGTTCGGGCGCTATATCGAGCAGGAAACGGAAAAGTGGGCGCGGGTGGTAAAAGAAGCGGGCATCAAGGCGCAGTAGAAGAACAAGGCGGCGATGCGAATGCGCACGCGGTCAATCTAAGAGGAGAAGGCAATGAAATGCAAACTTTCACTTTCACTTTCGTTCGCGGCCCTGCTGGCCGCCGCTTTGTGCTCAGCCCAGGCCTTCGGTCAGGCCGTTTCCGACTACCCGAGCAAAGCCATACGCATCATCGTGCCGGTGGCGCCCGGCGGCAACGTCGACATTGTTGCGCGCACTGTAGCGGCGGAGCTGGCCAAAAGCATGGGCCAGCCGGTGATCGTGGAAAACCGGCCGAGTGCGGCCTCTATCGTCGGCACGCAATTGGTCGCCAAGGCTGCACCGGACGGGTACACCCTGCTGGCGCATTCGAGCACCTTCTTTACCGCGCCGACGATTTCGGCCAATGCCGGCTACGACCCGGTCAGGGATTTTGCCCCCATCACGCTTACCTGCAAGGCGCCGATGTTCATGGAGGTCCATCCGAGCGTGCCGGCGCGCACAGTCGCCGAGTTCGTGGCCCTGGCAAAGGCCAAACCGGGCGAAATGACGAACGCCAATTCGGGCAATGGTTCTACCGGTCACATGGCCGGCGAGGTCTTTGCCAGTCGCGCCGGCGTGAAGCTGCTTAACGTGTTCTACAAGGGCAGCGCACAGGCCGTGATCGATGTGATCGGCGGCCAGGCCATGCTGATGTTCGATCAGATCAGTACCTCCGGCCCGCACGTCAAGGGCGGCAAGCTGCGCGCCCTCGCCGTGACCAGCCTGCAGCGCTCGCCGCTGTTCCCTGATGTGCCGACCATGGCCGAGTCCGGTTATCCGGGCTACGAGGATGTGACGCTGAATTTTTTGCTGGCTCCCGCCGGTACGCCAAAGGAGATCATCGCAAAGCTTCACGCCGAGGTGGCCAAGGCCTATAAACAGCCCGAACTCATCAGGCGCTTTGCAGAGCGCAGCATAGAACTGGTCGCCAGCCCTTCACCCGAGGCGTTTGGCGAGACGATCAAATCCGAGGTCGCACGCCTGTCCAAGGTGGCACGCGACGCCGGCATCAAGGCCGAATAGGAATTTGACTCCTGTCATTGCTGTCATCGCTGTCATCGCTGTCTTAGCCGTCATTGCGAGCGCAGCGAAGCAATCTCGTTGCAGATGTGCAATGCCGCAAGATTGCTTCGTCGCTACGCTCCTCGCAATGACAAAAGTAAATAACATCGCCGAATGCTTTCACTGCCGCCATGACTGACAAAACACGCCTGATCGCCGAAGCACCACTGCTAGACCCCGCGTCGCGCGCGCTGCAATCGCGCCATTGCCGCCATTGCTGTCATAGCCGTCATTGTCGTCATTGCGAGCGTAGCGAAGCAATCTCGTTGCAGATGTGCAATGCCACAAGATTGCTTCGTCGCTACGCTCCTCGCAATGACAGCTGTGAATGACATCTGTAAATAACATCGCCGAATGCTTTCACTGCCGCCATGACTGAAAAAACACGCCTGATCGCCGAAGCACCACTGCTGGACCTCGCCGCGCGGGCGCTGCAATCGTGCGGCCTCGCCGCGCAGGATGCGCGTGATGCGGCGCGCATTCTGGTCATCGCTGATTTATTCGGCCTGTCTACACACGGCGTGCACCGTGTCATCTCCTATGGTGAGCGTCTGAAAATAGGCGGCATCAACGCCAGGGCGCAAATTCGCGTCGAGAAAACCTCGCCGTCCATCGCCATGGTTGATGGCGATAACGGCATCGGCACCCTGGTTGGCACGCGTGCGCTTGAGGCGGCTATGGCGGCGGCGAAGGAAACCGGCGTGGGTGTCGCGTTTGCGCGCAGCAGCAACCATTTCGGACCTATTGCCTCCTATGCCTGGCTCGCCGCGGAGCAGGGTTTTGCCAGCATTATCGCCAGCAACGCCAGCACCACCATCGCGCCCAGCGGCGGCAGCGATGCACGCCTGGGCAATAATCCGCTGGGGCTTTGTGTGCCCAATCCCGGTGGTGACCCGGTCATGCTCGACATGGCCATGAGCGTGGTGGCGCGGGCAAAAATCCGCCGCGCCCTCGATCGTGGGGAAACCATCCCCGACACCTGGGCCACCGACAGCCTTGGACGCCCGACCGCCGACCCGCTCACGGCACTCGAGGGCTTCTTGCAGCCCATAGGCGGTTACAAGGGCTATGGCCTGGCGCTGATGGTTGATTTGTTTGCCGGGCTGTTATCCGGTGCCGCTTATCTGACCCACGTCAAATCCTGGGTTGATGATCCGGCGGCGGCACAGAACCTCGGCCATGTTTTTATCCTGATCGATACGGCCAAACTGGGCATAGGCGACCTTGCCGCGCGCATCGCCGATTTCGCCGCCATCCTGCGCGCCTCGCCGCCCAACGATCCGGCGGTGCCGGTGCGCCTGCCCGGTGAATCCGAGTTCGCGCGCATGCGCCAGCAGCAAAACGAGGGTCTGCGTATTGATGCGGCGGTGCTTGCGTTTCTCGAAAAAGCCGCCGGCTAGAGTGCGCGACGGATGCGCGAGCGCCCGTTTGGCCCGATAATGGAGGCCCCTGGTGCCGGCGCAAGCCGGCTTTGTTTGTTATCTGATCAATCTGAGGCAAGTCGTGTCGGAAACTGAAAATCCTGATGTACTGGTGGTTGGCGGCGGTAATGCCGCGCTATGTGCGGCGCTGGCCGCGCGCGAGCAGGGCGCGAGCGTGCTGTTGATCGAGAGCGCGCCGCGCGAGCTGCGCAGTGGCAACAGCCGCCACACCCGCAACCTGCGCTGCATGCACAATGCACCGACCGAGGTGCTCAGCGATGAATACCGCGAGGAGGAGTACTACACCGACCTCTTGCGCGTCACCGGCGGCCAGACCGACGAACAGCTGGCGCGACTGACCATACGCAGTTCCGCGGAATGCACGCACTGGATGAAGGCCTACGGTGTGCGCTTCCAGCCCTCCCTTGGCGGCACGCTGCATCTTGGCCGCACCAATGCGTTTTTTCTTGGCGGCGGCAAGGGGCTGATGAACACCTATTACGCGGCGGCGGAGCGCCTGGGCGTGCGCGTGCTGTATGGCGCCGAGGCGGACGAGGTCGAAATCGACGGTGACACGCTGCGCAGCGTGAGCTTTAATGCCGGCGGCAAGCGCATCCTTGTCAAGCCCGGTGCCATGGTCGCCGCCTGCGGCGGCTTCGAGTCCAATCTGGAGTGGTTGCGCGAGGCCTGGGGGCCTTCAGCCGATAACTTCCTGATCCGTGGCACGCCCTACAACACCGGCAAAATGCTCAAAGCCTTGTTCGCCAAGGGCGCCGACCAGATAGGCGATCCGACGCAGGGGCATTGCGTCGCCATTGATGCGCGCGCGCCTAAATTTGACGGCGGCCTGGTGACACGCCTCGATAGCGTGTCGCTCGGCATTGTTGTCAACCGCGACGGCCAGCGCTTTTACGATGAGGGCGAGGATTTCTGGCCCAAGCGCTACGCCATCTGGGGGCGCCTCGTTGCGCTGCAGCCCGACCAGATCGCTTATTCCATCATCGACGCCAAGGCCATCGGCCGCTTCATGCCCTCGGTGTTCCCGGCCATTCGCGCCAACACCATCGCCGAACTGGCGCAAAAACTCGGGCTTGATGCGGCAAAACTCGAGGCCACGGTTGCCGCGTACAATGCCGCCGTGCAACCGGGCACCTTCGACCATGCAGTGCAGGACGACTGCAAAACGCAGGGCCTTACGCCGGAAAAAACCCACTGGGCGTTGCGCATCGACAAGGCGCCGTTTTCGGGCTACCCCTTGCGCCCGGGCATCACCTTCACCTACCTCGGCCTCAAGGTCGACGACAAGGCGTGTATTCGTATGAAGAATGGCAGCATGGCGAAAAACATATTTGCAGCAGGAGAAATCATGTCGGGAAACATTCTTGGCAAGGGCTACCTCGCCGGCTTCGGCATGACCATAGGCACGGTGTTCGGCCGTATCGCCGGCAAGCAGGCGGCCATCGCGGCGCGCGCCTCGTCAAAGGAGCTTGCGCATGCAGCTCGCTAAACTGGTCGAGGAGGGCGCGCGCCAAATGGCGATCTGTAACGCCTGCCGGTATTGCGAAGGCTATTGCGCGGTGTTTCCGGCGATGGAACGGCGTCTGGATTTTGCCACCGGAGACCTTAATTATCTTGCCAACCTGTGCCACAACTGCGGCGAGTGCTATTACGCCTGCCAGTACGCACCGCCGCACGAGTTCGGCGTCGATATTCCGCGCGTTATGGCGCAAATACGCGTCAAGACCTATGCGCATTACGCTTGGCCGGCGCCGCTGGGACGGGCCTTCCACAACAACGGACTGGTGTCGGCGCTGGTGCTGTCGGTGGTGCTGATCGCGAGCCTTATGCTCGCTTCACTGTTGCTGGGCGGCGGACGCATGTTCACCGCCGTGCCAGGCGGCAACTTTTATGCGCTCATTCCCCATAACGTTATGGCGGCCTCCTTCGGTGCCGTAAGCCTGTTTGTGCTGATCGCCTTGCTGATGGGTTTTCTCAATTTCTGGCGCGATGTCGGTGAATCCCCGGGCGAACTTCTCAAGCCCGGTGCGCTATGGCAGGGCCTGGCTGATGCCTTGAGCATGAAAAACCTGCATAGCGCCGGCGACGACTGCACCTTCAAGGGCGAAGAGCAACGCTCGCCTTGGCGCCGCTGGTTCCACCATCTCACCGTTTACGGCTTCATGCTGTGCTTTGCCGCAACCTCGGTCGGCACGATTTATCACTATGCCTTCGGCTGGGTCGCGCCCTATGCGCTGACCAGTCTGCCGGTGGTGTTGGGCACCGTGGGCGGCATCGGCCTCTTGATCGGCCCTGCCGGCCTCTATTGGCTCGGGAAACGGCGTGACGAGGCGACCGCTGACCCGGAGCAACGGGGCATGAACACCGCCTTCATTGTGCTGTTGTTGCTTACCAGCCTGACCGGTCTTGCATTGCTCGCCTGGCGCGAAACCGCGGCGATGGGCTTGTTGCTGGTGGTGCACCTGGGGGTGGTGATGGCCTTGTTTGTGACCCTGCCCTACGGCAAGTTCGTGCACGGCATCTACCGCATGGCGGCGCTGATCAAGTTTGCGCTGGAGAGCAAGCGGCCCGGACACAACGTCGGTGCTGAGGGCTGAGGCGGTATTGCGATGAAACACCCGCCGGGGAATTTCCCCGACGACTGAGTGAGAATCTTGGGATCACGCATCTTTGATTCAGCAGTCGCATCTTCGCGCTGGAAATTCTTCAAGTTACCCGCCGGCTGGGGCGTCGAACCCTCCCGCAACATCCTTGCCGGCGTCGTCGCCGCCATGCTGTCCCTGCACCTGGCGCCGGACTTGGGCGCGATTGCCGTTGCGCCGCTCGTTCCGGGGTATCTAGGCTTTGGCAATCTGTCGGGTTTGTGCGGAGCGGCGTTTCTCAGCCTGATCGCCGTCATTGCCGGAGCCCGGGGCGTCCGCCGGCAGGTGGTTGAAAAATGACGACTCCGGATGGAAATAACGTAACCGGCGCGCCGGCTTCCCGCTCAGCGGCCTTTTATTCAGGGAATCTAAAGGAGGGGCATCGCCCCCTTTTTCAACACCCTGCTAGGCGGCGTTGGCTGCGGTCAGGCGGTTCAATATCAGGCGGTGCACCGTATTGAGGTGGGCGCGCATCGCCGCCTCGGCGCGCTCCGGGTCGCGCGCGGCGATGGCCTCGGCTACTGCGCGGTGCTCCTGGTCGCGCTGTGCCAGGCGGTTCGGGCAGGTGGGTGCCGCGTTTTGCACCCGCACACGCGCATCCGAACCGACTTTGCGCAGCAGGCTGTAGAGGTCGGCGGCGAGCGCATTGCCGCTTGCCGCGGCGACGAGCTTGTGGAAAGCCAGGTCGGCGGTGCTGCGCTGCATGTCCGGGGGGGTCGTCGCGGCGCGCACGATGCGCGCGATTTCAAGCGGTGTCGCGCGCACGGCGGCGAGGCGCGCCAGGGCGGGCTCAAGCGCCAGCCTTAGCTCGATCACTTCCAGGGGGTTGGTGGCGCGTATCAGCGATTCGCCGCCGGCAGCGTTCATGCGCCGCGTCTGATCGAGATCGCCCAGTTCGCGCAATTGGGCAAGGGCCTGGCGCACCTTGTGGCGCTTTACGGCGTACTGTTCTGCGATGGCGCGTTCCGCCGGAAGGGGCTCGCCCGCGGCAAGGCGCCGGCGCAGCTGCTCTACCAGAGAATTCAGATCGGTATCCAAGCCTGGTTGCATTTGGTTGTGCATTGGTTGCCCCTTGTGGGATTGTCCGAATGCTAGCCGAATTCCAATAACCGCACAATAAATTCACTCGAATTCAGCCTTTCCGCAACGTTGCTGATGCAGGCATCCTGAAGCACTGATATTGAAATAGTTTGCAACCAAAATGATTTTGGTTTTTTTTGGTTGACAGGGATTTGATGGCTTGGCACTATCGAATCCGTTCAATTCAAACAGACGCAAGGGAGTTGCCATGGGCAATCACACCGACATCAAACTGGCCGGCACAGAAAAAGAAGTCGCGTTGCGCGCGATGTATGCCGATATCAACGCCAAGAGCATGTTTCCGTTCTGGGCGAAAAAATCCGACGTCGAGCATGACGAGGTGCGCCAGTTGATGAACGGCCCGAAACCGGTTCCGTTCCGCTGGAGCTACAAGGACGATATCGAATCGCTGCTGCACCGTTCCGCGGAACTGGTGACGGCCGAAGACACCGACCGTCGGTCTCTGGTGCTGATCAATCCTGGCCTGTCGCCGCGCCGCGCAACGGTGAGCACCCTCTACACCGCCTATCGCCAGAACGACCCGAACGAAATCATGCCTCCGCACCGCCACACCGCCAGCGCCGCGCGCTTAGGTCTTATTGGCATGCAGAATTTCACCGGCGTCGAGGGCGAGGACATCACCTTTGGCCCCGGCGACCTGGTGCTGACGCCGCGCGACACCTGGCACAACCATGGCAACGTCGGTGACGCGCCGGCCATCAACCTCTCTGTCCTTGATTATCCGCTGGTGGAGAGTCTCAACGCGCTCGCCTTCGACCACGACTACAAGGAGGGCGGCGTCGCCAAGAAACAGCAAACCGCGCGTTTCCCCACCGATTACTCGTCGCGAATATACGGCACAGGCGGCTACAAGGCGCGCTTTGTCAGTCATGCGCGCGGCGTCGGTGGCTCCTCACCGATGTATGCCTACCGCTACGAGCCGATGCGCGAGATGCTTGAGAAGAACCGCGATTACGCCGATAACCTGCACGAGGGCCTGCTGCTCGAATACATCGATCCGCTGACCGGCGGCCCGGTGTTCAAGACCATGACGTTCTTTATGCAAATGCTGCGTCCGGGCGAAAAGACGCTGCCGATCAAGCAGTCCTCCAGCTTGCTGGTGTCGCCGATCGAGGGACGCGGCCATGCGCTCGTGGAGGGCAAGCGTTTTGATCTTGAGCTGTTCGACACCCTGGCGGTGCCCGGGGGTAACTGGACCGAGTACGTGAACGAAGGCCGGGATCCCATGGTGCTGTTCGTTGCCAGCGACGAGCCGGCGTTGGCGACCTTCGGCCTGCTGACGCGCTACGGCCGCACCGCTTCGGGCGATATCATCAACCTGTTGCAGGGCTTATGAGCGTTTCGTGATGGAAAAAAATAAGAACGCTCACGCCCTCTCCCCGGCCCTCTCCCCGAGGGAGAGGGTGAGAACAGCATCAATTCGCGTCCGCGAATTGATGCGGGCTCGATAGACATGGCGCGAGCCTGGAACACCAAACTTGTCAGCCAGATCGACTGCCCGGGTGGCGGCCAGGTCTGGTGGGACAGCAACACCTTGTATGTGTCGCATATGCGGCCGCCGGACGGCACGTCGATTTACGATGTTGCCGACCCGAAAAATCCGAAATTGATCGCCAAGCTCGATGTGCCCATCGGTTGGCATTCGCACAAGGTGCGCACGGCCAACGGCATCATGGTCGTCAACTACGAAAAATTCCGCGATGGCGCGCCCGATTTCGGCGGTGGTTTGGGCATCTTCGACGTTTCCACGCCGTCCAGGCCGAAGCTGATCAACAAGTGGCGCGTCAGCGGCGAGGGTGGCGGCGTACACCGTTACGACTTCGACGGCCGTTACGCCTATATTTCCCCGACCGCCGACGGCTATGTCGGCAACATCATGATGATCCTGGACCTGGCAAAGCCAGACGCGCCCGAGGAAGTCGGCCGCTGGTGGATTCCGGGTCAGCATGTCGCCGGCGGCGAGGACTATCCCTGGGACAATTATGTGCGGCCGCGCTGCCACCACCCATTGCGCGTCGGCGACCGCCTTTATGTCTCCTACTGGCACCACGGGTTTTACATACTCGACATCGCCGACATGTCAAAACCCAGGCTCGTGTCCGGTATTAATCTCGGCGCGGACAACCCTCACCCCACGCACACCGCGCTGCGCATGCCCGGCAAGTTGAAGGGCCGCGATATCCTGCTGGTGGCCGATGAGGATGTGGCCAAGCTGTACCCGTCGCCGCCAGCGTACGCGCGCATCTACGACATCAGCGACGAGCGCAAGCCGGTGCAAATCGCGACCTTTCAGAAGCCCGGCCTCGACCCCGACGGCGCGGCGCAACCGGCGATGATGGGCTGCCATCAGCCGTCCGAGCGCTTCCACGGCACGGTGATTCCGTTTGCTTGGTTTGCCAACGGGCTGCGCCTCGTCGATGTCGCCGACCCGCTCGCCCCCAAAGAAGTGGGCTATTACGAACCCGACCCGCCGCAGGGCTATGAGATGGTGTCCTCGAACGATGTCACCGTCGATCCAAGCGGCCTTGTCTATCTGCTCGACCGCCAGCGCGGCCTGAGCATCATCGAATGCACCGTAAGCTGAGGCTGAGCCGGCGCGGGAAACGAAACGACGCGAAAGGAAACGCAACAATGAGCAAGGGAAAGATAGAGGTCTACGGCAAGAAAAACCCCAATCTGCCGTTCCATCCGGCGGTGCGTGCGGGCGATTTTGTTTATTTGTCCGGCCAGGTCGGCAAGGACGAGAACGGCACCATGGTTGCGGGCAGCATCGAAGAGGAGACGCGGGCCACCCTGGAGACGGTGAAGCGCGTGCTCAAGGAAGCCGGTTGCGAGCTCGCCGACGTGGTCAAGGTCACCACCTACCTCGAAGACGCCCGTGACTTCGGCCGCTACAACGGCGTATTCAAGGAATATTTCCCCGAGGGACGCATCGCGCGTACCACCGTGGAGGCGCGCGCGGTCATCAGCACCAAAATAGAAATCGAATGCGTCGCCTATAAACCGCTTTAAACAACGATCCAAATCAATACAAAAAGGGAGCAGAACATGATTCAACTACTTGGCCGCGCCACCTCGGGCAACGTGCAAAAAGTGATTTTCTTACTTGAAGAGTTGGGCCTGCCGTTCGAGCGCAAGGATTACGGCAAGCAGTGGGAGAACACCACGACGCCAGAATACATTGCCATGAACCCGATAAAAAAAGTGCCGACGCTGATCGACGGCGACAACGTCATCTGGCAGTCGAACACCATCCTGCGCTATCTGGCCGCGACGCACCCGACGGCGCTCTATCCGGCCGATTTGGCGCAGCGCGCGAAAATAGACAGCTGGATGGACTGGACGCTGTCCGAGCTGAACGGTGCCTATCTGGGCGGTTTCAAGGATGCGAAAAAGCCCGATGCCGAGCGCGCTGCCGACACGGTGCCCAATCTCGCTGCGGAACTCAAGGTGCTTGAGGCCCAGCTCTCCAAGAACGCCTTCGTCGCCGGCGCACAGTTTTCACTCGCCGACATTGCGCTCGGGCCCATCGTCAAGCGTTGCATCGGCTTTCCGCTCGGCCTGCCGGTGTTCCCAAAAACCGCGGCCTGGGTTGCGGTGCTGCAGGCGCGGCCGGCGTTCCAGAAGGCCGTGGCGGCCGGCTGATTCAAGAACGACGGGATTCGAGATGACTGCGGAAGTTTCTGCTCCGGCGCCGGTGACGGCCCACATCGAGGCGCGCGGCGTCTGCGTCGACTTCACCGTCGCCGGACGCACCAACCGCGTGCTGCACGACGTCGACCTCACTGTGCCTAAAGGCGGCTTTGTATCGCTGATCGGTCCTTCCGGTTGCGGCAAGAGCACGCTGCTAAAGGTGCTCGCCGGACTTTTGCCGCCTACGCTGGGGACGGTTTCGGTCGCCGGTGTGACGCCTATCGAGGCGGTGCGCCAGCGGCGCATCGGCATCCTGTTTCAGGAGCCAACGTTGTTGCCCTGGAAAAATGCGCTAGACAACGTCGCCATGCTGATGGAGGTGGCGCACGTGGGCAGTTCGCGCGAGCAGATCCGCCAGCGTGCAATCGACATGCCGCTGAAAAGCGCCCGTCCCAGCTGTCAGGGGGCATGCGCATGATCGCGGAAAAAGTGTCAGACCAGATGCGCGGGCGCGCACCCCTGCCGCCGGCCGCCTGACATGGCGTCACCGCGACTTGCGCTGGCCGGCCTGAGACGGCACCCCGTGCTGCTGTGCGGCCACGCCTATCCTGGCATCGTCTCGCGGCTTGAGATTTTTTTTGACATCGAAGTCGAAAGCGACCCGCTGGACCGGGCGATGCTGAAGTCGCGATTGCGCGACAAGGCGGCGCTGATCACCGGCGCGAGCGGAGGCGTCGATGCCGAACTGCTTGCCGGCCTGCCTTACCTCAAGGCGGTGTGCAAGATGGACGCGAACCACGATGACATCGACCTTGATGCCTGCACCCGTTCGGGCGTGATGGCGACCAATACGCCAGACCTTGGCGTGGGCGACGAGGCGCGGCGGCAGATGGCGATGATCGCGGTGGAGAATCTCATCGCCGCGTTCGGTTTCGGCCGCATTGGCGGCCATCCGCAAAATCTGCTCAACACCGAGTTGCGTTGCATGCTCGGCTGCTGCATATAAGCGGCTGTTTCAGCCCGGCCAGCACCTCGGCCGCGCGTGCACGCGATGCCGTCGCGGCGCCCTCGTGATAGGACGGCCGGCAAAGCTAAAGCCGTGCGCGTCGCCTTTGTAGACAGGGATGTCCACCGCGGGATTGCCTGTGAATGCGGCCTGGACTTGTGCCACCCCGGCCATCGGAACGAGCGGGTCACTGCCGCCGTAATGCAGGCTGAGCCGGCCGCGAATCCTGTGCGCCTCGGCCAGATGGCTGTGGATGTGCGTGCCGTGGAAGGCCACGGCCACATCCGCATCGGGGCACGTCGCCGCCAGGTAAGCGAACTGCCCGTCGGCGCAATATCCGATCGCGCGCGATTGTCCTGTTGTTGATGATGCCCCCTTGGGCACCCGGTCGGGTCAGTCGCCCGGCTCAGTCAGGTTTGATACCCGATTCACGAATCACCTTGGCATAGCGTTCCATGTCTTCGCGAATCAGCTTGGCAAAGCGCTCCGAACTGCCGCCAAGAGGTTCGTACTGTTGTGACAGCAGGCGCTCGCGCAAGTCCGGCAGGGCGAGCGCCTTGTTGACCTCGGCATTGAGCCGCGCCAGCACCTGCGGCGGGATTTTCGACGATCCGACCAGTCCGAACCATACGTCCATGTCGACCTCGGGATAGCCCAGTTCGGCCACAGTCGGGAATTCCGGCGCGAACTGGCTGCGCTTGGCGCCCAGCGTCGCGTAGCCGCGCAGCTTGCCGCTCTTGATCTGCGGCGCAAAGTGCGCGTAAGTGCTGATGAACACCGGCACCGTTCCCGACAACACGTCGGCCATGGCGGCGCCGCAACCCTTGTAGTTGATGTGCTGCCATTTCATTTTTGCCATCGAGCCGAGCATTTCACCGGCAAGGTGCTGCGGCGAGGCCGGGCCGCAGGTGGTGAAGTCAAGCTTGCCCGGGTTGGCCTTGCCCATGGCGATCAGTTCCCCGAAGGTCTTGGCCGGAAAACCCTCGGACACCCCGATCATGATGGGCGTGCTCGACACCAGCGCGATCGGCGCGACGTCCTTGAGCGTGTCATAGGGCACCTTGGCGTAGAGCACGGGGATGATGGAAAGGTTATTGGGCATCATCGCCAGGGTATGACCGTCCGGATCGGCCCTGAGCATGACGTCCATCCCTATCATGCCAGCCGCGCCGGCGCGGTTCTCGACCACGCAGGGCTGGCCCAGCGACTGCGGCAGCTTTTCGCACAGGTAGCGCGCCATCAGGTCGGCGGCGCCGCCGGCGGCGTAGGGCGCGATGATTTTTATCGGCTTGGATGGGAAGTTTTGCGCCAATACGGGTTGCGCCAAGGACGCAACAATCAACGCACACACGCTTAGTCCAATTTTGCCAACATTCATTGCATTCTCCCTGGTAAAAATGTTTGATCCGGAAATCATCTGCAAAACACCATCACACCGGCTTTGCCTGCGCCGGACGCGTCTTGTCGAGCACGGTCATTGCGGTAGCCATCATCGAGGACAGGTCGGCGAGGTTGGCCGGCACGATCATGGTGTTGTTGGTGCGCGCCAGCGCTTGCCGCCCTTGGTTAATATCTGGCGCATCTCTTCGACAGGATGACGTGCGCCGCAGTAGTAGCAGAAAGCTGTTTCAGACATAACTTAACCGGATGGGCCGCTGGGCGGGAAAGCTGCAGTTTATGACGCCGATCAGAAATGCCAGACAGCTTAGCATGAAGCACTCACGTCTTTTTGATCAAGTACACGCTTCGCCGCCGGTCGCCCCTCCGGGGCTGGGCCAGTCAAAATCAGCTCCTGAGTCAATTTGGCGTCGGCGTCAACACGAAATACCTCAGCAACTCAATTCAGGTCCATTTTTCGCTGGGAAACCGGACCGATGGATATGGTTACCCTATGGGGGGCACATCGGGGGGGCACATCGGGGGGGCACATCGGGGGGGGCACATCGGGGGGGCACATCGCTAAATATCAAGGCCGGATAGTGTTGTAATTAATTCGTCATGCATAGAACCGTTGGCGATTCTTGCAGCTTTCCCAAATTCTGAAATTGGCAATTGAAAAGCTGGCGCTTGAACTCTCAACATCGATCTGCGCTGCATGCTGGGCTGCTGCATCTGAGCGTGATGTGGGCGGGCGGCAAACGCGTGGATCATCCGGAACGTTTGTGGAACGATGCTCGGGCTAAGCGCCCTGCTTTGGTGATCGGCGCGGGGGCGTTCGGACCGGTCGCGCCGGAACGCGGCCCTATTCTGCCTTGATCCCGGCCAGTTTGACCGCCTGGCAGTATTTCTGGGCATCGGCACGAATGAGCCGCATCATGTCGCCCGAGGACATCAGCCAGCATGTGCAGGCTGGCACCGGCGGGCTTTTTTCGCACATCGGTCATGGCGGCCGGCACGCGGGGTGCGACCATCTCGATGTGCCCGGCAACCGTTCGATTGGCCGCCGTTTCGTTCGACCAAGACTCCGCGTGCTGGCTGTCAGTCGAGTCGGAAAATACCTATTGTCAGCAGTCCCGGCGCCAACAATCTTAGCGCCAACAGTTTCAGCGCCAACAATCAGCCGACAGTGTGGCAGTAAGGCTCGCGCCGGAGAAGGTATTGGCTTGCACCCCCAATTGGTTGATGCTGTAGCTGCCGCAGCTGTCCTTTAATTGGTCTGTCTTTGGTGTTGCAAGCAGGCTGTAGGCGACAGTCGAGGCCGCGCTGACGCTGATTTCGTAGGTGGTCGTGCCACTGCCTGGCACCGATGCGGGCAATGTGGTGTAGCCCAGATTGGCGGCTGAGCTAGTGTAGGTGTTGTTGGTGCTGAAAAACCGCTCCTGCCGGCTGGCCATGTCGAGCAAGGCAATCTTTGCATCCATGCGTTTTGCTTTTCGCACAGAGTTGTTGTACGAGGGCACGGCGATTGCCGCGAGCAAGGCGACGATGGCGACAGTGATCATCAACTCAATCAAGCTAAAGCCGCGCAATTTGGCCTGGCCGCGAAGGCCGGCACGGCCAGCTTGGGACGCCGTGCCGCGGCGCGAGTCACGCCACGTCAAGGCTCGGCCATCAAAAATTCTGCAATGTTTCATTTTCCACCACATCACCGAATTTGCTGCCACGTAAGGCGAGAGCCAATGCTTCCCGCCGGCGGATTAATTTTGCTGACCACCCCCGTTCCCTTGCTGGTCTGGTTGACCAGTTGCGGCTTACCGCCCGCAGACACCACCGACGGGGAGCCAACCGCACCCAACTGCGCGCCACTGACACTTTGTCCGCCAAGTTTGACAAAATTGTTCGACGCGTCAGCAAAAAAAGAATTCGAAAACGCCGCGCCTGTCGCCGGCGCGAGGGCCATGGTCCAACCGCCGTTGGGATCACGAACACAACTCAATGGACTGTTCGTTGCGGGAACGACCGTATTCACGATAAAGGCGCCTTGCGAGAGTATCGGGCTGTAAATAATCTGCTCCCCCGCTGTTTGCCCTGCGAGCGCGGCGGGCAACTGCATGGTCCAGCCATACTTGGTGTTGGCAACGCAGGGCGTGCTGTTGCACCAGCTCACTGCGTTCTGGCTGGTGGTTCGATAAGCACTGATGCCGTTAGCGCCATTTGCAATAACAGTCGCTAGAATCGTTTGTTCTCTAAGACTGGCCAACACGATCGATCGGGGCCCGACAAGTGTTTTCATTTTTACCGTCGAGTTTTGATTCCAGGCATCCATATCCCAATCCCAAATGCCGTATAAGCGATGCTGACCGGCCGCGTAGCTAACATCCCCCCCGATTGTTTGTGGCGTCTGGCTTCCAGTGCCAAAATTGATAGTGAGTCGGTAGGCGGAGTCCGCACTGGTATCCAAGGTCAGCGCCGCCGCCAATTTGGTACTTATCTGGTTTTGCGCCAGCGACCCTGCGAGGGCCGCCGCAGCAACGGTCTGCGTGGGGCTAACGAGGTAGGTACCCACACTACCGTTACCCGTGACAAGCGCCGTCACCCATGTGCCAGCCGTTACGCCATTACCGGTAAGCGCCATCCCAACTCTGAGCCCGGTCCCTGAGTTGACGGTAAGCGTGGTACCGGCGATGCTGCCAAGGATGCCCGTCGTGCCTAGTGGTGCGGGCGTTGCGGCTGAAAACAGCGGTGTTGCAATCGGATTGCCAAATTTCGAGACAGCCCAGCCGGCTGGGCTTTCGCTCGTCAAATCGAAGCGCCAAACATTCCCCTTTATGTCGCCGGCATAAACGTAATCGGTAATGTGATCCTGATCCAAGTCTACCGGTGTGACAAAGCTGATGCCGTTAGGCGCGACGGAGCCGGTGTCCAGAAAATACAGGTCGGTTGCACCTTCATCACCGACGATCAGGATATAAATCCCGGCTTTGCCGCTTGCGCTCTCCAGGCCATTTCCGAACACCACCCCCCACTTGCCATTGTGAAAACGACGGATCTGCGGGGTGCCGTAGGTCTTGCCTAAGTTAGGGCCGCAGTCGAGCGGCAGGTTGGCACAGCGTTTGGCCGTTATGGCCGCCGGGGTCAATTCAAACTTGACCAGGTTAGCGGCTTGATTCTCCCTAAAATCGGCCGGGTTGGTGATGTCCAGCGCATAGATTGCCGCGCCGCCCTCGCCCAAACCGCCGACCAACCAGGTGTGCCATTTTCCGACACCGCCCACCTTGTAAAACAAGTCTCCGGCGTAAGGCGTGGCGTTGACGCCAAAGATGTGCGCGTACTGGGGATTGGCATAATCCAGCGCTACGTTCGTATTGTTGTGCATGCGCGTGAGCATTGCGGCGGGCATGTAGGCGAGCACTTCGCGCCCATCATTGGGGAAGTTGGGGTTATTTACAAATACGCCGTCGGCATCGGACGCGCCTGCCCTGTAGCCGTGAAGCAGGCCGTCGTTCGCCCCGGAATAAACGACGTGTTGCCGCGTTTTTTTGGCAGCAATAAATGCGGCATAGGTTTGGGCGCCAGCGAGGTTCTCGTTGATGTCGGCCTTGATATAGCGTTTGTCGCTCCAGGTGTTCGGGTAGGGCGCAGAAGGCGGCCCTACCCAGGTTGGGCTGGACTCAATAATGTCCCCCAGGACACTCGTGCGTTTGCGATATAAACCCACCCCCAAAGCATTGCGCTCATTCGTTCGGTCACCGCGTAAATAATTCAAACGACTGGCGTTCACCGGCAATGCGTCACCGTCGGTCAAAGCGGCTCTTTGCGCGGCGCTCAGGCTATTCCACTGAAAAGGAATGCCTTGGCCATTCTCCGTGTCCCAGGTCAATATGGTTCTTGCGTCTGAACCCTGCGCCAACATGCCGCCCACCCCCGTCGCAGTACAGCTTCCGCCGCTCAGCACGCAGCCGGCATCCCAGTTGGAGACCGGTTTTATGCTCACCGCACCGCTGACTTTGTCGTACACAAGATCTTGCGAGGTAAGCTGGCCCCACCAGTTGGCGGTGTGAAAAAACGATAGATAGATTTGTGTGCCGGTCTTGACCTGGCCGGTTTGCTGGGTGTTGACCGCAGCCGACGTGGATGAATATTCTGCAGGGGCGGCCTGGAAGCACGTAATTTCATGATTAGCGGTAGCGCCGCCGGTGGACGCGGCGAAGCCAAAGCGAAAACTCGCGGGCATCGGTCCGTTGCCCACAGTAATATTTTGGTCAGTCAAAATCGGTTGAGCCGCACCACCGGCGGCGCTGTAACTGAGGGAAAGCAAGCCCCCTTGCGTCAGCTTGAGCTGGTAGGTCATGGCCGTCGCTAGTGGTCGCGTGTTGACGGATTGCCAAAGCGCGGCCTGTCCTATTACCTTAAACCCGTTTGCGATGACCGGATAATTCGCCAATACCACCCCAGCATTAGCGATACCACCGACCCGCCCAGTTCTACAGGCCGCTCGCACTTGAGCCTGCGTAGGAAGTTTGGGGTAGACCGCGGGATAATTAGCCCTCAGCCAGCTGGCCGCAGTATTGCCGGCCCCGCGCAAACCGATGGTCCCGGGTTGCCGTCCTTGGTACTGTGGAGGATACCTTGTATTAGTCACGTCCCACAAAAAATTGCCGTATTCATCAATACCCAAGCCGAGGTAGCCGCCAACCAGGCCATCAGCAACGCCATTCGAATTCGAGCAGGCATACGCGAGTGAGCCGCCCGTTGCGCCAAGCGGGTATTGCGCGGGGGCCACAGGAACAGGCACAGACCCGTCCATGAGAAAAAAGCTCAGCCCGTCAGCCCCATTCCCGCCATAGGTGAGGCTGGTAAAGGTCACCGCAAGACCCGCGTTGGAGGGAAACGTAAAATCGGACAAAACAGCGCCAACCTGATAGCCGACTGCGTGCGTGAGGCGCAGCGCACCGTCTCCGACAGGGTCAGGCAAGGTGCCCGTTTTTCCGCCACTACCTGAGGCGCATTTTGGAATACTGCCGGTTCCATTGCCGGCAGTCAGGCAGGCTGCGCCGCTAGGCCGCCAGGTCTGGCTTGCCCTCCCGCCGGTAAAGTTGTCTGCGACAGGGACTTGCGCGCTGGCCTGAGGCGTTACACAAAAAAATAAAGCAAGAGCAAGCCAAACACCAGGCCAAACACCAAGCGCCGTGCCGTGTTTTTTTAGTTTCATCACAATCCTCCGGCGTCAATGACACCGCCTTTAATGGAATACACGCTTTGCACGACACTTATCGCGTTGGTGTTGCCGCCGTAGGCCCAGGCTGACACTTGATAGAGTTGGGAAAGGCCGCTCGGATCCGAGCCAAGAGAGAAGATATGGAAGCGCGGCCTGTCGCTGTAGGTGTTGACACCGCCATTCGCCGAGGTTGCCAATTGACCGGGCGTGTACTGGACGCCAATCTCCACAGCCGCAAGGGATTTCCATGGAACACTGGCCACTTGGGCGCTGGTGAGGGCGGTGTCGCAAATCTGGGTCGTCGGCGGTGCGGCAGACCCGTCGAGCAGGACGGTGCAAGCCGCACCACTCCCGCCGTTGCCCTGCGCCAACCACCACTCGCCGTATTGCAGTGCGCTTTGCGCAGAATGTGCTGCGCGCTGCTTCTCGCGCGTGCTGCCGGCGATATTCTCTTGCAGGGCAAAGCTGCGAAACATGCTGGCCGACAGCATCGACAGCACCAGCAAAATAAGCAGCGCCGTGACCAGCACAAATCCCCGCCCCCTGCCCGCGCGGCCTGCACAGCGGCGCTCGCCAGCCCGCTTCATGTTCTGCTTTGCACGTTGATGACCCGGCTAAACTCAATGGGCAGCTGTCCGGGCTGGCCGGCCAGGGGATTCAAGAAGGTCAAGGTCACGCGTACAGAGCGCACGCTCTGCCACAGCGCGGTCGTCATTTGCCCGGGATTAAGATACTGGCTAATAGAACCCGTGGCATCCGGGTCTACGCCATATTGGGCGCTCAGTGCACTGATCCCCGCCACCAAGGATTGCGCCGCGCCGGCGTTTACCTTGCAGGTCAGCTCGTTTGACACAATCGCAAACGTATTGACATAGGTGAGATCGGCCCCGCTCTTATTGAAACCGCCATTGCAATTCATGGGGAACTCCGCAGGAGGCGTTTCAGCCTTAGCTGCGACAAAGCGAATGCTAATCTGCTGCGTCGCTCCGGCTGTGCCAAACACCGATTGCCCCTCGCCCAAAAACGTGGCATCCACCGGCAAAGCCGTCGCCAGGGTGGCGGTTTGAGGGTTGGGAAAGTAACCGGCCTGCTGGATTATGGTTGCCAACAGGCTCATGGCCATGCGTTGGTCATCTTGCAACTGGGACAGGGCGCTTTGCGCCACGGAGTTCTGCTTGGTCGACAGAAACAATGCAAACAAACCGGTCATCAGGAATAGCGCAATGCTCAGGCTGATCATGATCTCTATCATGGTCAGGCCCTCTTGCCTGCGCCATGCGTGCTTTGCATGCAGTCTTGAAGTCACGGCTGCACCAATAGCACCAGACTCTGCGTGGTCTCTTGCTTGGCCTCATCGAGAATGGCGGGATTAACACCGACATGTCTTTCACTCCAGCTCACGGTGAGCGTGCATTCGACTTGGGTCGGTGACACAACAACCGGGCAAGCAAGGGCTCCGGTGCCCCCGGGCAACTGCCGGGTCAAGGCCGTGCCCCATAGCTTCAAGTCATAGGCCGCCATTTGCACCGGCGTGCAATTGCTGCTTACGCAGTTAGTGCTCTGGGCCTGGAGTGTTGCGTCGCTGAGCACACTGGCGCCGACGTTCACGCTCACATTGGCCGGTGCCAATCGGGCCGCCCAGTAAGCCTTGTTGGCGTGCATGGCGGACGCCATGCCTGCCGCGTGTATGGCGGCGAGGGCGCGCGATCCGGCCGTTTTGGTATTGCCAATCGCCAGTGCCTGCATCTTGGCCACCCCGAGCAAGCCAACCGCCATGATGGCCAGCGTGATCATGACCTCGATCAGGCTGAAACCCGCGCGCCGCGGGCCGGCACCCGCTGGCCTCACAAACACGCCCCGGTACCCGATTTTTGGACAGTCATGCGACCCATCTTGCCAACCGCGAGGCAGCGCGTCCAAGTGGGGTCAATGGCGTTGAGCGGCTTGAATGTAATTGTGACTGTATCGACGGCATCGGGAAGGTCGCTGATGAAGGCTTCGCGATTAAAGGTGATTATTGCTACGCTTGAATCTGCAACAGCGCTATCGGTGGTGGAAAAGGCGGCTTGTTGCCGCAAAATAGCCTCCTCTTTGTCTGCCGTGCCGTTGTGGTTACTGTCGACAAACACGATCCAGCCCGTATCCCAACGGGGACTGGCGCTGCAGGTGCTGAACGAGACCGAGGCGCAGGCGCTAACATACGAGCCGCGCTTGTTCGCCTCTGCGCGGGTGAATTGCAAGTCCCCGAGCAAGGCGTTGATCGCGCCGGAGATACGGCTGTTGTTGGAAAACGAGCGATACGATGGCACGCCTATGCTCAACAACACGCCGATAATGGTCATGACGACGAGCAACTCGATCAGCGTTACACCACGCACAGCCTGCGCGCAAAAGCCTTTTCTTTGGGGCGGGACAAGAGCAGGTTTCAGGTGGTCAAATGAAGGCATCAGTCATCGCGAAAATTAAGTCCATCCAGTTTATTCACGCACTTCTCGCCGGCGCCAAGAAAGCCAAACCGCCGCTTATCGGGGCCCGGTTTTCTTGCCCCTTGTTCATAAGCAGTTGCAGCGTCTGCAGCGTATGCCGACGCCAGCCGAAGCCAGGCAACTGACTGCTTAGGGTGAGCCAAAGCGCTTGAAAATCCGACGCGTTAACGAAAATTAATCCGGATTGGCACTGTTGGCACTGTTGGCATTGCAGCCCAGCCACCCGAATGGCGCACCGGCCGGGGAAACATCGCCAAGCAGCGCTTGCCCGCGCTTGGCATGCAAGGTCTGTTAGTGCGGCCCCGCGCCATGCTTGCTGGTTGCGGTGGCGAAGGCCTCCGGGCACGGCTCCTGCCGTTCGGTTTTAACGCTCAAATCCTTGCGCGGATGGCCATATAAAAGCCGCGCGTGGCAGTCGTCATTGCAGTCAAGAGGGCTTGTGTCTGGCGCTCACCTGGATGGTGGCATTGGCTGCGCACGCTTTGAGGGTGTCCGGCGTCACAAAGCGCAGCCAGTCGCGCAGGAACGCGCGCACAGGAAGGCGCGCAGATTGTCGCGCCGCCAACGTAGCGCGTTGGACAGCGCAGACGGGCGGACCGGGCGGCTGCGCCGGAGGGCCGGCCCATTCGGCCTTGATCCCGGCCAGTTTGGCCGCCTTGCCGTATTTTTCGGCATCGGCGCGAATGAGCCGCATCATGTCGCCCGAGGACATCACCAGCATGTCCAGGCCGGCACCGTCGCGCTTTTTGCGCACATCGGGCATGGCGGCGTGCCCGGCGGGGCCATGAAGCCGTAATAGTTGTCGAGCGAAAAATTCTTCAGTTGGGCAATGCCCGATTCGGCCACGGTCGGCACCTCAGGCAGCGAGGGGCTGCGCGCCGAGGTCACCAGCCCGAGTCCGGGAAAGTCCTTGGTGAAATCGAGGCCCAGACTGGGGTAGACGACGTGGTTGATGATGTGAGTGTTGGTGGCCAGTAGCAGCGTATAGCCGTCGGCCGGGGCGCGGAACACCGCTTCGGCGCCGATAGAGCCGCCGCCGCCGATGCGGTTTTCTATCACCACCGACTGCTTCCATATCTCCGCCAGTTTGTCGCCGAACACACGTGCCGTGAGGTCTGCCGCGCCGCCTTGGGTAAAGGTGACGATCAAGCGCACCGGTTTGCTTGGGAATTCCTGCGCCTGCGCCATGCCGGCGAGGCCGGCGGCGAGGGCCGTGGTAATGGCAAGGCAAAGGTGGAAAAGGTGGAAAAGGTGAAAAAGGTGAAGCTGGCGCATTGTGGCCCCAGTTTTAAAAGGGCTGGGGTGGGCGGAACCCACTAGATTGGCAGAGCGGCCTTGCTACCAATCTGAGGGTTGGTTTATTTTTCGCAATATCTTCAACAAAGAGCGCTTCTCTTGCGCGCTCAGTGCAGAGGTGGCTCTGGCCAACAAAGATTGTGCCGGTTGCCAGGCCTTCTCGTAGATTGTCCGACCGTTTTGCGTCAGGCCGACATTGACAAACCGGTTGTCCGCGTGATCCGACCGTCGCTCGACAAGGCCGCGGCCCTCCATTTGGTCGATAACGCGACTGAGCACTGCCGGTGAGACGACAATCATCTTGCTGATCTCGCCGACGGTTTTGGGGGCCCCGGCATAGATCACCTGCATTAAACGGAAGTGTGTGTAGCTGATATCGAGCTTGCGCAGTATGGTGTTGCGCAACTCCTGATCCAACCGGAATACCGTGCTGGCCATCAGGAAGCCCGGATTGTCATGGATATGCTCCGAGACATTGGCCTCGGCCATATTGGCAGTTGCTGTTTTTTGTGCGCTTGTCTTGGGCTTGCGCTCTGGCGCAACGCGTCTGTCGGACTGATTTGGGGCGCGCGCCGATTTTTTAGGCGTCATTGGAGCATGGGCGGGGTGGGCGGGCGTTCATTTGATTGGCGTTGTTAAGCCGGCCCCGCTGTGCCGGTGATATATGTATTGACATTTAATTGGCGCTAAACCATGATCTTTTTGAGTTAGCGGCCTATTCTCTTGCGCTATTTTACGTTTATCTTAACACCTGACTTCCATCTGCAAGGAGGCGTCGTGACCGACGTGGAGAAAATGAGGCGCGCATCACCTGCCGCTATCGATGCGGATTTGCGCGCGCTTGTCGAGGCCGATCGCGTTCATCGCCGCATTTACCTTGACGAGTCTGTGTTTGAGCTCGAGATTGAGAGAATCTTCGGGCGGGCGTGGCTGTTAGTGGGCCATGAGAGTCAGGTGCCCGCCGCCGGGGATTTTTTCTGCACGACACTGGGACGCTCTCCGGTAATCATGGCGCGCGCAGAAGACGGACAAGTGCACGTGTTGCACAACCGATGCGGTCACCGCGGCACGAAAGTGGTGAACACGGCGCGCGGAAACAACAAGCGGTTTCGTTGCATGTATCACAGTTGGACTTATAACATTGACGGCAGCCTTGCCGGTGTTCCCCTTCAGGACGGGTTCCCGGCGGATTTTGATTTGAAAGATCGCTCACGCGGAATGGCGAGTCTGCCCTGCGTAGAGTTGTATCGTGGCTTTGTGTTCGCCAGAATGACGGCGCAGGGCCCCTCCCTTCAGGAGCATCTGGGGGACGCGCGCTTTGCCATGGATGAGATCGCCGATCGCTCTCCGGTCGGGGAGCTCGAGGTTTTGGGCGGCATGCACCGCTACTATTTCAGGGGGAACTGGAAGCATCAGATAGAAAATCTTGCGGATCAGTACCACGCGCCCTTCAGCCACGAGTCCTCCGTAACGCCCGACGGCTATCAGTTTAGTCGGCGTCCGGGCGAAAAAGGCACGCGGATAAAAATGCTGAACAAGGACGGGTCCCCCGGCACGGAATCGAAGGGGCAATGGTGGTTCCCGTGGGGGCACAATGCCTGTGGTGCCCAGTCAACCGATGGCGACCAGGGCGGTGAGGCCTTTGACGCGTACCGCGCCGATCTGGAACAGAAAAACGGGGTGGATCGTACGCGCGAGTTGCTGACCCACAAGCGGCATCTGGCGTTTTTCTTCCCCAACTTTGACTTGCATATACTGGCCCAGGCCATTCGGATCGTGCGTCCTATCAGCGTTGACCTGACCGAGGTGCAGATATTTCCAATCCGGCTCAAAGGTGCGCCCGAGCAGATGTTCAATGACACCGTGCGTCTGCTCAATCTGACGCACTCATGCTCCTCGCTTGCACAAACCGATGATGTCGAGGCATTTGAGCGCATCCAGGCCGGATTACAAAGCCAGGGTGAGGATTGGATTCGGATACAACGCGCGATTGATCGCGATGTGCCTGATAAAGAGCGCGGCGGAATGCTCGGGCCGCAGTTCACCGAGGCTGGCATTCGTAACCAGCATCGGGCCTGGCTTAGCTATATGGTCGATTGGAAAGAGCAGGTGGCTTGACGTGATTAATGTGAAAACGCAGGGTAAGGACGCAGATAGGGTCCGGGTCGATGAAATGGCGGCCTTTGTTCATGCCGAGCTGGACTGCCTTGACCAGCGTCGCTTCGAGGATTGGATCGCGCTGTTTGCCGAGGACGGTTTTTACTGGGCACCGGTTGCCGCCGATCAGGCCAGTCCGCTTGACCATGTTTCCTTGTTTTATGATGACGTGCGCACCATGAAGCTGCGGGCCAACCGATTGCGCCATCCGCGCATTCATGTTCAGGATCCGCCTTCACGTACCGTCCATATGGTTTCGAATTTTCGCGACTTTGAGGCGGATGGGAATGGCCTTATCAAGTTCCGTTGTAATTTTTCGCTGTTTGAGTTTCGTTTAACGCAGGGGCAGCATATGTACGCAGGGACTTATGTTTACAGCCTGCGCAGAACCGAGGCCGGACTGCGGATCGTGGCGAAGACCGCACTGCTGGTGAATTCGGAGGACATGTTTCCTTCCTTGTCGATCTGGTTCTGAATGTGTCCGTACTTGCAATGTGTCCGCTCTTTGCAATGTGGCGTCCACTGCGGCCAGGCCATTTTTGAATTTTAAAAACACCCGGGGGTGAATGTGGGAACCATGTCAGAAACCGAATTTTTTCAGCCACGCCGGCTGGGCCATGTCAATTTGTGGGTGAGTGATCTAAAAACGTCCGAGCTTTTTTATAATGAAGTGTGCGGGCTAACGGTTGAGTTCACCGAGCCCGGCCTGGTGGCGACCTTCCTGGGCACGGGCCACACGCCGCATGATCTGGGGATGATTGAAAAAACGGATGGCAAAGCCCGCTACGGGCGTGACGGGCTGTTGCAATTGCCGCCGGGAATCGGCTTTGCGGCCGGACTGAATCACTTGGCTTGGGAGCTTGAGAACGAGGCCTCGCTGGTTCGTGCCTATAAGGCGCTAAAGGCCCACAACATAGCCGTTGATATGACAGTGGATCATCAGGTTGCACATAGTGTTTATATGACTGATCCGGATAAAAACGTCGTCGAGTTCTACTGTGACACGGTGCGTGATTGGCGCAAAGTTCTGCATGGCCCTATGGATTTGATCACCGCCGCATGGGATCCGTTGTCCACCGAGGGATTTTCGGAAGGGCGCTACGAAATCAATCCTGAGATTCGTGTCGTCGAGGCGGCCCCGGTAAAGCCGCAAAGAATCACCCACGCCGTGCTCGTTTCCGCAGACGTGGCCAGATTGGTTGCGTTTTACACCAGCGTGGGCGGCTTACGCGTTGTCGGCACCTTTTCAGGCGGCGATGTGGTTCTTATGGGCGCATCGCACAGTGCGTATCCGTTCAGCCTCGCCATCTGCAAGGGGGAGCATCCCGGCTATCACCATGCTGCTTTTGAACTGTCGGGCGAGGCGGCGTTAGATGCGGCCGAGGGGGCGTTGGCGGCAGCCGGACACGCTATTGCGGCGCGAACAGATCTGCCGTGGAAGCGTTCTTTTTTTCTCAAAGATCCGGATGCAATGCTAAGCGAGTATTACGTAAGTCGCGCTGCACCACGGTCTATGGATGCAGCCTTGTTGAAGTTGGCGCCCGCTTACTGCATTTAGCCCGCATCCGGCCTGCGCCACCCGGACAGCATTGAGGGTGAACGCAGGCCGATGCTGTCTTTAAGCGTGTTCTTCGCCGGGCTGGGCTCAATCGGCTTTGATGTTTGCTTCGCGAATGACGCGGCCCCAGCGATTGAAGTCATTTCGCATCAGCGTTCCCAGGGCCTCCGGCGACTCAACGGCGACTTCTATGCCTTGGTTGGACAATGCTGTCCGGGTTTCGGGGATATTTAATACCTCGGCGACATCCGCATTGATTTTAGCCACGAGTTCTTTTGGCGAGCCGGCGGGGAGAAATAGCCCCAACCAGGCATCGACCTCGACCCCCGGGAGTGTTTCGGCGATGGTTGGAACATCGGGAAACCTTGCCAGCCTCTTGTTGCCGGCACTGGCTATAAGCCTTATTTTTCCATCTTTTATGTGCGGTAACAGCGACCCGGCCGCGCCGACAAAAACCTGTAGTCGTCCTCCAATCAAATCGGTGATGGATAATGCCGCCCCCTTGTAGGGTATGTGCGTCATATCGATGCCACCGGCGCGTTTAAGCAATTCGCCACCCAAATGCTGGGGAGATCCGTTTCCAGACGAACCGTAATTGAGTTTGCCGGGATTCGCTTTTGCGTAGTCTATGAGTTCCTGCACGGTACGCACCGGAATCTGCGGGCTGACAACCAGAAGGAATGGTGTGGTGGCGACCTGCCCCAAGGGCATGAAGTCCTTAAAAACGTCAAAAGGGGCCTTCACCAAATGGGGGCCGATGATCATGACGCTGTTGGGGGCAAGCAGCCAGGTGTAACCGTCCGCCGGGCTTTTGGCGGCAAAATCAGTGCCCACTGTCCCGGTACCGCCGCCCCCCGGCCGGTTTTCGATGGTCACCGCTTGCCCCCAACGCTCTGACAGTCGCTGCCCGATTGTTCTTGCCGTGATGTCGATTACGCTACCCGGGGCAAAGGTCGTGATAATTTTTATGGGCTTTGCCGGGAATGCTTGCGACCAGGCCTGGGAGGGCGCGAGGGCCGCCGCTAGCAATAGCAGGGAAGTCAGGACATGCGTGCTGTGTTTCACGTTTCGGGCTCCTATTCGAGTTTGATGGCAGGGGCTCAATACCCTGCTCCGGATGGCGTGCATGCCATCTGTTTTTTCAGCGGAGGGAGCTTATGCTCAAAATAATTACGCTAGCGGTTCAGATTGGGGTAAGACCTTATCTGTGTCAATACAAATGTATTTACATCAGAATATTTATTTTTTGCAGATGCCTGTCTGGCTTTTGCCGGGAATAAAGGACAAGGCATTCCACCAGGGTAAGCGGGCTCAGTTCTTTGACAGGTCCAGCGAAGCGCTGGCGAACAACTCTTCTGGCGCCACCTTGCGCGCCGACAGGCCCTGCTCGTGGTGGTAACGGGTAAAGGTCTCGAGCGCGTGGCGGTTGGCTTCCAGGCCGTAGCTCCAGTAGTCCTCGCCCATCAGCGCCTGCGCCGCGGCGAATTCAGACACCCCCCAGGGCAGCGATGCATAGAGGTGGCCGATCTGCGCCAGTTCTTCCATCGCCATGTCCTTGGCGCGGATGAAGGCCTTGAACACACTCACCGGCAGCCACGGATGCTGCTCGGCGAGCGCGCGGCGTATGCCGATGACGTGCATGATCGGAAAAATCCGGCTGCGTTTGAAATAGTCTTCCTCGGCTTTGCGAAACTCCGGGAAAAGGCGCGCGACCTTGTCCGCGCCACGGGTGAAGCAGGACGGCGCCTTGGCGCTGAACACCGCGTCCAGTTCCCCCGCCTCGAGCATGCCCGACAGGGTCTTGCCATCGGGGATTTGTTGCAGGTCGATGTCGGCGGGCAACTTGAGCGCCGCGCGTTCCTGGCGGCCGGAAACCTCGACGCCGCCACGGCGCCAGTGCACATCGGCCGGATTGAGGCCGTAGTCATCCTGCAGGATGCCGCGGATCCACACGTTGGCGGTGATCTGGTATTCGGGAATGCCGATGGTCTTGCCGCGCAGGTCCTCAGGTTTGGTGATGCCGCGGTCGGTGCGGACGTAAATGCCCGAGTGGCGGAAGACGCGCGACACGAACGCGGGCACCGCGACGTAATCGGTCTGTGCGCGCGAGGTCATCACCGTGTGGCTGCTCATCGACAATTCGCAGATGTCGAACTCCTGCGAGCGAAAGGCGCGATGAAATATCTCCTCCGGATGCAGCGCCAGCGGAATGAGGTCGCAGCCCTCGATGGTGACGCGCCGGTCGAAGAGGGCGCGGGTGCGGTCGTAGTCGCAGCAACCGAGGCTGAGCGTGAGTGTGGGGCCGGGCATATTTTTCTCGCTTATGTTTGTCGTTTTGTGATGTTGGTGGGGTGTGTTGTTGTTTTTTTCCGCTTGCCGACGGTGCTCAGACCGGCTTTTTTTCCGGCAGCAGCTTGAAGGTGCCGATGGCCTTGGACAGCAGCTTGCCCGTTTCGTCGCGCGCCTCGGCTTCGCAAAACGCCGTGGACTTGCCGGCGTTGAGCACGCGCCCCTCGGCGCTGATGTCGCCAAAGCTGGCGTTGAGAAAGCCCACGCTCATGTCCACTGTCAGTACGCCGCCGGCCACATCGTAGTGACCACGCACCGCCATGCTCATCACCAGGTCGAGCATGGTCATGATCACGCCGCCGTGGGTCGCGCCCCAGCTGTTGAGCAGGTCGGCCCGTTTGGCGAGGGAGACAATGGCGCGCTCTTTGGAGCGTTCGACGAGGCGGATGCCAAGCTGTTCCACAAAAGGGATGGTGACGCCGAATTCGGGTGTGCTCATATTGTTGGGGAATGGGGAAAGGTGAAGGGTGAAAGGGGAAATGAATACGTCAAAAATCGGTGGAGGGGACGAATTTATCTGTTCATCTCAGGCTTGTCGAACGTCAATTGCATTGGGGCAGCGCTAGACTGTTGTGGCGCCGCCATCGACGGCGATGACCTGGCCGGTGATGTGGCGCGAGGCATCGGAGGCGAGCAGGCAGGCGAGGCCCTTGAGGTCTTCGTCATCGCCCAGTCGGCGCAGTGGCGTGCGCTCGATGATGCGCTTGCCGATTTGTTCGAGCGCGGCGCGCGTCATCTTGGACGGGAAGAAGCCCGGCGCGATGGCGTTGACGCTGATGCCATGCTCGCCCCATTCGGCGGCGAGGGCACGGGTGAAATTCACCAGCCCGCCCTTGGTGGTGTTGTAGGCGAGGGTCTCGAGCAGGTCCACCGGATTGCCGCGTATGCCGGCGATGGACGCCATGTTGATGATGCGGCCGTAACGGCGCGGGATCATGCTGCGCTTGCCCACCGCCTGCGTCACCACAAAGGTGCCGGTGAGGTTGAGGTTGATGAGTTTCTCCCACGCATCAAGGGGGTGGTCCTCGGCCGGCGCGCCCCATGTGGCACCGGCGTTGTTGATCAGGATGTCGATGTGGCCGTAATGCGCCAGCACCCGCTCGACCATGGCGGCGATGGTGTCGTGCTTGGACAGGTCGCAGACCAGCGGCAGCGCGTCGACGCCCTGCTGGCCGAGGTGGTCTTTGGCTTCGTCGAGTTCATCGGACTTGCGCGCGGTGAGCGCGAGTTTGGCTCCCATTTCGCCCAGCGCTTCGGCCAGTTGCAGCCCGAGTCCGCGAGAACCACCGGTGATGAGGGCGATTTTTCCGGAAAGATCCAATAGTTTTTTTACGCTCATGATCGCAGCTCCGCTGGTGGTGAATGGCTGGAAATGCCCGACTGGTGCGGGTTTTCAGCCCATAGACTGGTGTTGTGTGCTTGGCGTTGTGTGCCTGGTGTTGTGTGCTTGGTGTTGCGTGCTCGATGCTTGGTGCGTGGTGTCCGGTGTCCGTTTTTTTTCAGGCCACCTCGAACAGCCCGGCCGCGCCCATGCCCCCGCCTATGCACATGGTGGCGACGACGTATCGGACACCGCGGCGCTTGCCCTCTATGAGCGCGTGCCCGACCAGGCGCGCGCCCGACATGCCGTAGGGGTGGCCGACGGCGATGGCGCCGCCGTTGACGTTGAGCCTGTCGTTGTCAATGCCCAGCTTGTCGCGGCAGTAAAGCACCTGCACGGCAAAGGCCTCGTTGAGCTCCCACAGGCCGATGTCATCGACCTTGAGTCCGGCGCGCGCCAATAGTTTGGGCACGGCGAACACCGGGCCTATGCCCATTTCGTCGGGCTCGCACCCGGCGACGGCAAAGCCGCGGAATATACCCAGCGCTGCGAGTCCTTTTTTCTGCGCGAGCTTGGCGTCCATCACGATCGCCGCGGAGGCGCCATCGGAGAACTGGCTGGCGTTGCCCGCGGCGATGCTGCCCCCGGGCACCGCCGGCCGGATGCCGGCGAGCGCATTGAGCGTGGTGTCGGCGCGTATGCCCTCGTCCTTGGTGGCGGTGACCTCCCTGGTGAACAGGCGGCCGCTTTCCTTGTCGCCCACGCCCATGAGGGTGGTGAGCGGCACGATCTCGGCGTCGAAGCGGCCGGCGGCCTGCGCGGCGGCGGCGCGGTTCTGGCTTTGCGCGCCAAAGGCGTCCTGCGCTGCACGCCCGATCTTGTAGCGTGTGGCGACCGTCTCGGCGGTCTGCAGCATGGGCCAGTAGATTTCCGGTTTCTGCTTTTTCAGCGAGACGTCCTCGAACATGTGCAGGTTCATCTCGTTCTGCACGCAGGAAATCGACTCCACGCCGCCGGCGGCGTAGATCGCGCCTTCGCCGGCGATGATGCGCTGCGCCGCCAGCGCGATGGTCTGCAGGCCCGAGGAACAAAAGCGGTTGATGGTCATGCCCGATACCGTCACCGGGCAGCCGGCGGCGAGCGCAACCTGGCGCGCGATGTTCCAGCCGGTGGCACCCTCGGGATTGGCGCAGCCCATGAGCACATCTTCGACTTCGCCCGCTTCTATGCCGGCGCGTGCGATGGCGGCGCGCACGACATGTCCGCCCAGGGTCGCGCCGTGGGTCATGTTGAAGCTGCCGCGCCAGGACTTGGCGAGGGCGGTGCGGGCGGTGGAAACGATTACGGCGTCGGTCATGGTGTGTTCCCTCTCCCCAGTCCTCGCCCGTCGAGGGGGAGGGGGTGATTTTGTCGCGGATTCGAGACTATGACGATTTGCAACAGGCTCATTTAGTCGTGGTTGAGGCGCCCGGTCGCCGGCCGACAAAATCAACCAGCGCCGAAACGCCATTGTGGCCCGGGCCCTCGTTGACGACGGCGTCGTGCTCGGCCAGGAGCAGCGCTTCGAGTGCGGCGAAGGACGTGCGCATCATATCGAGGGAGTAGAGGTTGTCGGCCTTGCCCGGGCCGCCGGTCTTATAGTCGAGCTGGCGCAGGCCGTAACCCTGGATGATGGCGAGGCCGCCGGGCTTGAGCGCGCGCTGGATGCCGGAAAAAATGCGCGCCCGCTCCGGCGGCGATGCGTACTGTATGAATATCACCGCGACGACATCGTATTGCGCGGCGTCCCAGTCGAAGGCGTTGATGTCCTCGACGCGGTAGTCCACGCTTACCCCGGCCTCGGCCGCCAGCTTTTTCGCCTTGGCGACGCCAACCGGCGAAATGTCGAAGGCCGTGACCTTGAGGCCCTGGCGCGCCAGCCACACGCTGTTGCGGCCTTC
This sequence comes from Bordetella parapertussis, assembly GCA_945892985.1. GTDB lineage: Bacteria > Pseudomonadota > Gammaproteobacteria > Burkholderiales > SG8-39 > CAITSH01. The sequence continues at coordinate 9,152 of CAMDDU010000016.1, read as the reverse complement.
GCCGTCGGAAACCGCGAGTGCGCTTGCGCCGGGCTTCGTTGCCAGATAGTCGGCAAGCAGGGACTGCTGCGCGGCTAGAAACACCGCAGGCTCGCGTCCGAAGTGATAGTCGGCCTTGGAAAAACGTGCGTCCCACGTGGCTTGTGCGTCTTGAAATCCCATATGCATTCCTTTAGTTGAAAGTTTTGCCTGCGGCGGCAAGGCGCGACAGCAAGGCCGCGGGTTGCCAGCATTCGCCGTGGTAGCCCTTGGCGTGTTTTTCCATGGCTGCGAGCACCTTCGACAGCCCGACCGTGTCGGCGTAAAACATCGGGCCGCCGCGCCAGAGCGGAAAACCGTAGCCGCTGAGATAGACCATGTCGATGTCCGAGGCGCGCATGGCGATACCCTCTTCGAGGATTTTTGCACCCTCGTTGACCAGTGCGTAGATGCAGCGCGAGATGATCTCGTCCTTGCTGATTTTTCGCGGTGTGATGCCCAGCGCCTTGCGCTGCGCCACGATGAGCGCATCGACGAGCGGATCGGGCACCGGTTTGCGGCTGCCCTTTTCGTATTTGTACCAGCCCGAGCCGGTTTTTTGGCCGAAGCGCCCGAGCTCGCAAATGGCGTCGGCGATTTTCGAATAAGCCATGTCGGGGCGCTCGATGTAGCGGCGCTTCCTGATGTGCCAGCCGATGTCGTTGCCCGCCAGGTCGTACATGGCAAAGGGCCCCATGGCGAGGCCCCATGTTTGCAGCGCCCCGTCCACCTGTTCGGGGGAGGCGCCCTCGTCGAGCAGGAACAGCGACTGGCGGATGTATTCCTCGAGCATGCGGTTGCCGATAAAGCCGTCGCACACGCCGGAAACCACGCCGGTCTTTTTGATCGCCTTGGCGAGCCGCATGGTCGTGGCGAGCACATCCTTGCCGGTCTTTTCCGCGCGCACGATCTCGAGCAGCTTCATCACATTGGCCGGGCTGAAAAAATGCGTGCCGATGACATCCTGTGGCCGCTTGGTGAAGGCGGCGATCCGGTTCACATCGAGCGTCGAGGTGTTGCTTGCGAGGATGGCGCCGGGTTTCATCACCGCGTCGAGTTTCTTGAACACCTGCTCTTTCACGCCGATGTCCTCGAACACCGCTTCGATGACAATGTCGGCGTCTTTGATCTCATCGAAGGACAACGTGGATTTGATCAGGCCCATGCGCTCGTCCAGTTTGGCCGCGCTCAGGCGGCCTTTCTTGACCGAAGCCTCGTAGTTCTTGCGTACCGTGGCGAGGCCGCGCTCTAGCGCCTCTTGCTTCATTTCGACCAACGTCACCGGAATGCCGGCGTTGGCAAAGTTCATGGCGATGCCCCCGCCCATGGTACCGGCGCCGATGATGGCCGCCGATTTGATGGCGCGCACGGGTGTGTCATCGGGCACATCCGGGATCTTGGCTGCGGCGCGTTCGGCAAAAAATGCGTGGCGCAGCGCCTTGGACACCGTTGTTTCGACCAGCAGCAGGAAGCATTCGCGCTCGAACTTGAGGCCGTCATCGAATGTCATGCCCACTGCGGCGGCCACCGCCTCGACGCATTTGAGCGGGGCCGGATAGTTTTTGGCGGCGGCGCCCACGGTGTTGCGCGCAAACTGAAAAAATGCCTGTTGATGCGGGTAGTCGATGACGATGTCGCGCACGCGCTTGAGCGGCAGCTTGTCGGCGACCGCCTTGTGCGCGAAGGCGATGGCCCCGGCCAGCAAGTCTTCCATCCGCGCGCTTTCTATCATCTGGTCGAACAGCGCGGTGTCGGCGAGGTCCTGCGATTTGGCCGGCGTGCCCGACACAATCATGTTGAGGGCGGTTTCGACGCCCACCAGGCGCGGCAGGCGCTGTGTGCCGCCGGCGCCGGGCAACAGGCCCAGCTTGACTTCGGGCAGGGCGATTTGCGCGTTCGGCGCGGCAACGCGAAAGTGGCAGCCCATGGCCAGTTCCAGTCCGCCGCCCATGGCCACCGAGTGAATGGCCGCAACCACGGGTTTGGTCGAGGCCTCGAGTTCGGCGATGACGCCGCGCGTGGTCGGCTCGGTCAGCGTCTTTGGGGTATTGAATTCGCGGATATCGGCGCCACCGCAAAAGGCCTTGCCCGCGCCGGTGATGACAAGGGCCTTGACGGCGTCATCAGCGAGCGCCTTGTTCAGGCCGGCGACAATGGCCGTGCGTGTGGCGAGACTGAGGCCGTTGACCGGCGGATTGTTCAGCGTGATCACGGCAACGTCGCCGTGCAGGGTGTAGTCGGCACTCATGGCAATTCCTCCGGGCTGCGCGGTCTGCCGTGGTGTCGTCCTGGGTCATGGTTCATGGATCAGGCGAGGGGCGGGGCGCGATGTTCCCGGCGATTATCGCATTTACAACAGCTCCCGGGCATCGAGTGCTTGCCGCGCAGCATAGTCCGGCGTTGACACCCCGTAACCCGCGGGTTAAGTTCATCCGCAAGGAGTCAAGCCTAAGAAATCAACAGGCAATTTCCAGTAAAAAAAACGGAGGGGAGCATGCTGCAGGGTCTGATGATGGATATGCCGCTGCTGATTTCGTCGCTTATTGCGCACGCGGATCGGCATCATGGCGACACCGAGATTGTGTCGCGTACGGTCGAGGGTCCCGACAAGGACGGCCATGGCGCGATCCACCGCAGCACCTATCGCGCGGCGCACCAGCGCGCCAGGCAACTGGCCAAGGCGCTGAGGGCGCTGGGCGTGGGCCAGTCCGAGCGCATTGGCACGCTGGCCTGGAACGGCTACCGCCATTTCGAGACCTATTTCGCCGTGTCGGGCATGGGCGCGGTCTGCCACACCATCAACCCGCGCCTGTTCCCGGACCAGCTCGCTTATATCATCAACCACGCCGAGGACCGCTATGTGCTGTTCGACCTCAGCTTCGTGCCCCTGGTCGAAAAGCTCGCGCCGGTCTGCCCCGGCGTCAGGGGCTGGGTGGCGATGACGGACCAGGCGCACATGCCGCAGGCCGCCATTGCCAATCTGCTGTGCTATGAAGCCTTGCTGGCGGCGCAAAGCGACGCCTTCGACTGGCCGCAATTTGACGAGCGCCTCGCCTCTTCGCTTTGCTACACCTCGGGTACGACCGGCAACCCCAAGGGTGTGCTCTATTCGCACCGCTCCACCGTGCTGCATGCCTATGCGTCGGCGCTGCCCGACTCCCTTGGCCTGTCGGCGCGTGATGTGGTGATGCCCGTGGTGCCGATGTTTCATGTCAACGCCTGGGGCGCGCCCTACGCCTGCGCCGCGGTTGGCGCCAAAATGGTGATGCCCGGCGCGGTGCTTGACGGCAAGAGTCTGTACGAATTATTCGAGGCGGAAAAAGTCAGTTTCAGTTCCGGCGTGCCCACGGTGTGGCTCAACCTGCTCACGCACATGAAGCAGCAGGGCCTGAAATTTTCAAAGCTGCAGCGCGTGGTCATCGGCGGGTCGGCCTGTCCGCCGGCGATGATAGACAGCTTCCAGAATGACTATGGCGTGAAGGTGCTGCACGCCTGGGGTATGACCGAGATGAGTCCGCTTGGCACGGTGGGCACGTTCAAGCTCAAGCACGAGGGGCTGGATGCCGCTGCGCTGCGCGCGGTGCAGGTGCGGGCCGGGCGCGCCATTTTTGGTGTCGACATGAAAATCGTCGATGCCGAGGGCGTGGCGCTGCCCTGGGACGGGCAGGCGTTCGGCGACCTCATGGTGCGCGGCCCGTGGGTATGCAAGCGCTATTTCAAGGACGAGGGTGGCGACCCCTTGCACGAGGGCTGGTTTGCCACCGGCGATGTCGCCACCATAGACGCCGATGGCTACATGCAGATCACCGACCGCTCCAAGGATGTGATCAAGTCGGGGGGGGAGTGGATCAGTTCCATCGACCTGGAGAACATCGCCGTCGCCCATCCGGGCATCGCCGAGGCCGCGGTGATCGGCATCGCCCATCCGAAATGGGACGAGCGCCCGCTGGTGGTGGCGGTGAAAAAACCCGGTGCCACGGTCACACGTGAAGAGTTGCTCAAATTCTACGAGGGCAAGATCGCCAAGTGGTGGACGCCCGATGACGTGGTGTTCGTTGAGCAGTTGCCGCATACGGCCACCGGCAAGTTGCTCAAAACAAGATTGCGGCAGGATCTCAAGGACCACAAGCTGCCGGGTTGACCTCCCGGCTTGGCGGCGCTCCTGCGGCCGCGGCAAAATCCCATTTCAACCGACCGAAGCGATGATCAGCATATCCAGCGAGCGCCAGGGCCCTATCCAGCACATCCGTTTCAAGCGCATCGAGCGCAAGAACGCCATCACGCGCGAAATGTACCAGGCGCTGGCCGAGGCCATCGCCGCCGCCGAGTGCGACGCGGCGGTGCGGGTGATAATGCTCGCGGGCGATGCCAGTTGCTTCACCGCCGGCAACGACCTCAAGGACTTTGCCGACAACCCGCCGCGCAGCGTCGACAGTCCGGTGTTTCAGTTTTTGCGCACCCTCAGCCATGCGACCAAGCCCGTTGTTGCCGCGGTCGGCGGGCCGGCGGTGGGCATAGGTACCACCATGCTGCTGCATTGCGACCTGGTGTTTGCCGCGCCCAACGCGCGCTTTCACCTGCCCTTTGTCAATCTGGGCCTGTGCCCGGAGGCGGCCTCGAGCTTCCTGCTGCCGCAACTCGCCGGCTACCAGCGCGCCGCCGCGTTTTTGATGTTGGGAGAGCCCTTCGGCGCGGAGCAGGCGCGCGAGGCCGGTATCGTCAACGCCATCGTGCCCGAGGCAGAGTTGCTGGCGGTGGCGGGTGCAGCGGCGCAAAAACTCGCCGCCAAACCACCCGCGTCTCTGCGCCTGACCAAGCAGTTGATGAAGGCACAACACATGAAAACGGTGGAACAGGCGATGGCCACCGAGAGCGCGCACTTTGGCACGCTGCTGTCCTCGCCCGAGGCGAAAGAGGCGTTCGCGGCATTTTTTGAAAAGCGCGCGCCGGATTTTTCAAAATTCAACTGAGCGCCGGCGTACGTTCACGGCGACCGGGACGGTAGCCAAAACAGCGACGACACCAACGCTAACACCAACGCTAACACCAACACACCATGTCGCCTACGGCATGGCCACCGGCAACTTCTATAGCGACGATGCGCTGCGCGCTTCGGCCGGCATCAATGACCTGGATGAGTACGCCATGGTGTCGGGAGGCGCGGCGCTGCCGGATATATTTCCGCACTGGATTTCAGCGGAGGCTGGCTGAAAAGCCGCGCCAGATGGCGCTCTCCAGCCACCGTGCGCTGCGGGGCTTAAGACAAATCGGGAAACGGCGGCAGCTCGTTGTGGGTGCGCAGCACACGCACCATGCGCACGGCGGTTTCGATGCCACGGTAGTAACCGGGCACCTGCGCCGCTTCGGCGAAACCGATATCCGAGTAAAAGGCGCGCGCGACGTGGTTGTTTGCGCGCAGTTCCAAATGCACCCGGGCGATGCCGGCGATGCGGGCCGAGGCTTCTAGCCATGCCACCATACGCCGTCCGATGCCCTGGCGTTGGCGCAGTTTGCGCACCGCGAGCAAGGAAAGATGCGCGCGGTCTGCGGCGAACTGCATGATGGAAAAGCCCATGATGACCGGGCCGTCGCAGGCCACAAGGGTCAGTGTGTCCGGATCGCGTATGGCGCGCAGCACCCGTGAGGGGGTCCATGACCAGCCAAGGCCGGTCTCGATGAGCTCACGCGACATGGTCGCGATGACGCGTGCATCGTCTTCGCCCGCGAGGCGCAGCGTCAGGTCGGCTTGCGGGCGCGCGCTCATGTTGTGGTGTCGCGGTCCATGCGTGCGAGGGTGTAGACGGCCATTGCCCCGGATAAAAGCGCAAACAGCGCGGCGACCCAAAGTGCGTAGCGGGCCATGTCGAAGGCCGCGTTGAGGGCGAGGCCCGCGCTCGTCAGCGAGCGATTGGTTTCGTCAACAACGCTCAGCGCGGCGCTGCGCAGGCTCTGCATGTCGGCCGCCTGCATGATGCCGTTGCGCAGTTTTGTGTTGATCAGGAAGGTGGGCGGCGCCTGCGGCAGCGCCAGGGCCACGCCCGCCGCGCAGGCGGCGATGGCGAAAAACACCACCACGGCGATCTCGTTGAGGCGTCGGTGCAGCGTGAGGCGCGGACGGGCCATGCGGCGTTTCAGGCCGGGGTTTTCTGCTTGTCCGCCGGCATCGCGGGTTTGGCCAGGCCGAATGCCGCGGCCAACAGCTGGTAGGAGCGCCGGCGGCTGGCGTAGTCGCCGGTGATGGTCAGGATGGACAACTCATCCGCGCCGTATTGCGCCGCGAGCTCAAGCAGCCGCGCCTTGACGGTGTCGGGCGAGCCGAGCACCAGGCGCGCGCGCTGCTGCCGGATGTAGGCGTGTTCTTGCGGCGAGTAATTGCGCGCTGCGGCCTCGGCCAATGTTGGCACCGGGGCATCAACGCCCAGTGCCATGTGCAGGCGTCGCAGGTCTATGCTTTTTGCCAGCTGCTCGGCCTCTTCGTCGGTGTCGGCGCAAATCACGAAGGAGCAGAGCAGCGCCGCCGGCTTGCGTTCGCGCGCCGAGGGCTGGTATTTGGCGTGGTAGTCGCGCATCACCGAGTCGCCGCCCTGGGCGCTGATGAAATGGGCGAAGCCGAAACGCAGGCCAAGATGTGCGGCAAGCGCGCCGCTGTAGTCGGATGAACCGAGCAGCCATACCTGCGGTGCGCTCGGGCCGGAGGGCATCGCCTTGACGCGTGCGAAAGGGTGGTCGGCGGGCAGCGCGTCATCGAGGAAGCCGACGAGGTCCTGCACCTGCGCCGGAAAATCCTCGGCGCCGGCGTACTGGCCCCCGCCCATGGCGCGGGCGGTGGTCATGTCGCCGCCGGGTGCGCGGCCTATGCCCAGGTCTATGCGGCCCGGGTAGAGCGCCTCGAGCATGCGAAACACCTCGGCCGTTTTGAGCGGGCTGTAATAGGGCAGCAGCACGCCGCCGGTGCCCACGCGTATGTGCGAGGTGGCCGCGGCAACCGCGGCGACGAGAATTTCGGGGCAGGGATCGGCCAGTGCCGTGATGGCGTGGTGTTCTGCCAGCCAGTAGCGCGAATAGCCCAGCTTCTCGGCTTCCACGGCCAGTGCGATGGTCTCGCGCACCGCTTCGGCCGGGGTGTGTCCGGATATGATCGGCGACTGGTCCAGTACGCCCAGGCGCAGACCCGCGCTCACAGCGCGACTTTCACGTTGTTGTTTTCATGCGCCAGCCCATGATTGCAGCGCATCAGGCGTTAACGAGGAAGGCCACCAGGCCTGCCGCACCTATGGACAGCCAGAACAGGCCGAACATGCTTTTCTTGTCGGTGGCCGTGATGCCGCCTTTTTTCCTTGACGCCATGACGTACTCGATCAGGATGATGAGAATGCCGATGCCAAAAGTCAGATAAGCCCATTTCAAATTCATGCCATCTCCCGAAGGGGGTTAGCGGGGTGTCTGCCCGGGCGCGTCACGGCCGAACCAGCGGCAAGGGACGGCAAACAGGGGCAAGACCATAAAGGTGATTATACGGTGTGGCAACTCATTCGGGCTTGGCGAAGGCCCAGCGTTGCAGCCCCGGCAGCGCCAGTCCGCACAGCAGCGCAATCATGCCTATTATGTAGAAGGCGGTTTGAATGTCCAGCCAGTCCTTGAAAAAGCCCATCAGCATCGGCGTTGAAAAATGCGACACACCCCAGCCAAGGCCACCGAGCGCCATGGCCGAGCCGCGTGTTTCCATGGGGCTCACCTTGCTGATCAGCATCTGGAAATAAATCGTCATCAGCGCCGAGCCCGCACCCAGGCCCAGCATGAATAGCGTGATCGGTGCCGGGTGTGTGAAGGCGGCGGCCAGCGTCACCGAGATGCCGATCACCACCGCTGCGGTAAGCGGTGCCGCGATGCTGCGCACCTGTTTGAGCAAATGGCCGGCGATAAAGCCCCCGATAATGGCGCCCACCGCGCGAAGGGATATCAAGGCGCCGGCGGCGTCCGAATTGAAGCCCTGCTCGACCATCAGGATCGGGTAAAACGAAAACGACAGCGATATGGGCAGCGCCGAAACATAGGCGCAGACCATGGCGAAACGGATGCTGCGCTTTTTGAGCAGCATGCGGTAGGTGGCGATCATCGGCTGGTGTTTGCCGCGCGGCCGCGCGGCGTGGCGGAACAATTGGTTTAGCACGAGGGCGATGAGTGCGGCCAGCACCATGGCGGCGAAACCGGCGCGAAATCCCGCCCAGGCGATGATGAAGCCCGCGCCGGCGGTGCCGCAGATCTGGCCGGCATTGGTGGCGGCGTTGAGCCGGCCCATCTGCACGCCCGATGAGCCGGGCAACTGGCTTGCCATCGACCAGGTTGCGGGCCAGAACATGGCGCGGGCCATGATCATGATCACTTGCGCCAAAAGTATCAGCGAAAAACTGTCGGCCACCATGTATAGCAGCGCCGACAGCATGGTCATCACGCATGCCGCCATGGCGAGATTTTTGCCGCCCAGGCGGTCGGAGAACGCGCCGCCAAGCAGGTTGAGCATGATTTGCAGCACCACAGGCAGCGCCAGCAGCGTACCGATTTGCACCCCCGACATGCCCAGTGAGCGCGCAAACAGCGGCACCAGGATATAGGTCGAGCCGAGGGCGAAATTCCATGAAAATGAGCTGAGGAAAAACGGCGCCAGCGCGGCAACGCCCAGCAACCCGGACTCGGAGCGGTTGTTCATGGTAGATGGGGAGGGCGGGGAATGTGTATCACGGTAACTTGCCCTGCATTATGAACTTTGCCCGGCCTGACCGGCAAATGAATGCAAACTGTAAGTTTGGCGGCCTGCGGGCGACCAAAACGCAGCAGCGCGGATCTTTCAAGCCCGTCTGAGCGCGGCAACAGCGCCCGCGAGCTGGCGCAAAGGGTTCACGGCCGGCGTTACGCGTCTGCATCAAGCACGCACATGTAGGACTCACATCAAGGACTCACATCAAGGACGCACATGCAGGTCTAACATTTAGGGAATCACTGAACAAGTGATAGTTGAGACGAGAAACGTTGGAATCAAAGTCAATTTGATGATAAATCGGGCGAAAATGTGGAAGAAAGGGGGCTATGCCCCCGCTATTTCCTCACGCAGGGCGCACCTCTCCTGTGAGTGGCAT
>CAMDDU010000015.1:0-91488 GCA_945892985.1 Bordetella parapertussis | reverse complement strand
AATGCCCCTCACAGGAGAGGTGCGCCCTGCGTGAGGAACTAGCGGGGGCATAGCCCCCTTTCTTCCACATTTTCGCCCGATTTATCATCAAATTGACTTTGATTCCAACGTTTCTCGTCTCAACTATCACTTGTTCAGTGATTCCCTAAACCAAGAAACGAGCTTATGCCCCACGTCCCCGCTTCCACCGCACTTTCTCGCTTTCGCGTTCTTGATTTGTCCCGTGTGCGCGCCGGTCCGACCTGCGTCAAGCAGCTGGCCGATTTTGGCGCCGACGTCATCAAGATCGAATCGCCCCCGGGCGTTGATGCCAACGAAGGCATGGGCGGCCCGCGCGATGGCGCCGATTTTCAGAACCTGCACCGCAACAAGCGCTCGATCACGCTCAATCTCAAGCTGCCCGAGGGGCGCGACATATTCAAGCGCCTGGCAAAAAAATCCGATGTCGTGGTGGAGAACTACCGCCCCGATGTGAAATACCGGCTCGGCGTTGATTACGAATCGCTCAAGGCGATCAACCCGCGCATCATCCTGGCGAGCATTTCCGGCTTTGGCCAGGACGGTCCCTACGTGTCGCGCCCCGGTTTTGACCAGATCGCCCAGGGCATGAGCGGGCTGATGTCGGTGACCGGTGAGCCGGGCAAGGGTCCGATGCGCACCGGCGCGGCGATTGCCGATCTCACCGCCGGGTGGCACGCGGCGCTTGGCATCATGACGGCCCTGCTCGAGCGTGAAGTCTCGGGCGAGGGCCAGTGGGTGCAAAGCTCGCTGCTGATGTCGGGTATCGCATTGCTCGATTTTCAGGCCGCGCGTTACCTGGTTGAGGGCGAGGTGCCGCCGCAGGTGGGCAACGATCATCCGACCAGCATGCCGACCTCCGCTTACACGACCTCAGACGGTTACATCAATATCGGCGCATCGGGCGAGGGCATGTGGGTGCGCCTGTGCAATGCCATCGGCAGGCCGGAACTGCTCGAGCGCGCCGAATTCAAGGGCAACAGCACGCGTGCGAAGAATCGCATTGCGCTGAACGCCGAAATCAACGATACGCTCAAATCCAAGACCAGCGACGAGTGGATAGGCATCCTCAATGACGGCGGTGTGCCTTGCGGCCCGATTTACACCGTGGACCAGGTGTTCGCCGATCCGCAGGTGCGGCACCTTGGCGCGGCGGCACCGATCAAGCACCCCAGGCTTGGCGACATCAAGCTGGTCAACCAGCCGGCCACGCTGTCGCGCACACCGGCGACGCTGGCCACCGCGACGCCGGAGATCGGCGAGCACACCACAGAGGTGCTGGGCGAGGCCGGTTACAGCGCGGCTGAGATCGCGCATTTGCGTCAGATCAAGGCGGTCTGATTTAAAAATTAGCGGCACGGGCATCGGTACGGCCAACCTACGTCCGACATAAACACGCAAAAACACGCAAACGTAAACCAGGGGGCAACATGGCAGAACTCATCACCAAAAAAGAAAATGGAATCGGCTGGGTTATTTTTTCCAATGTACCCAAGCTCAACGCCATGACCTACGATATGTGGGTGGCTTTTCCCAAGGCGCTGGCCGATTTTGATGCCGACCCGGAAGTGCGCGTCATTGTCACCGCAGGCGACGGCGAAAAGGCCTACGTCTCCGGTGCGGACATTTCGCAGTTTGAAAAAAACCGCGGCACCGCCGACGCGCAAGCCGTTTATAACGCCGCCACGGCCGAGGCTTATCTGGCGCCGGGGCGTTGCAGCAAGCCGGTGATCGCCAAGATCCGCGGTGTTTGTGTCGGCGGCGGGCTGGGCCTGGCCGCCATGTGCGATCTGCGTATTGCCGCCGATGATGGTGTGTTCCGCATGCCGGCCGCGCGCCTGGGACTGGGCTACGGTTACGACGGCCTGCGCCGCCTGGTCGACTTGATAGGGCAGGCCAACACCGCCGACATCTTTTTTTCGGCGCGTAAATTCAATGCGGCCGATGCGCTGCACATGGGCTTTGTCAACAAGGTCGTGCCGGTTGCTGAGCTCGACAAGGCGGTTGCCGATTATTGCAAGATGATCGCGCAGAACGCGCCGCTGACGGTGGCGACGGCAAAGTACGCCATCGCCAACATGAGTTTCCAGGCCGGCAAGGCGGCGCAGGACAAAGTCCAGGCCATGGTAGACACCTGTTTTGCCAGCGCCGATTACAAGGAAGGCCGCACCGCCTTCATGGAAAAGCGCACGCCGCAGTTCCAGGGCAAGTAGTTCAGGCACAAGTACACAAACGCGCAAAGACGCGGGCCTGAGCTGTTTAAAAAAATTTAATATGTCATTGCGAGCGCAGCGAAGCAATCCGGCTGCCCTTGCGGCTTCGCAATGTCATGAGATTGCGAAGCTAGGCTCGCAATGACGGCGTTGTTGTGATGAGGAGGAGGACCATGAGGAAAACCACCACTGCGCTTGCCCTGTTCGGCGCGTCTTTGATATTCGCCGCCGGCGGCGTGTCCGCGCAGGCCTATCCGAGCAAGCCGATCCGGCTGGTGCTCGGGTTTGCGCCGGGCGGCGCCGCAGACTATGTGTCGCGCGCGATGAGTGAGCCGCTCAGTCGCATCCTCGGCCAGCCTGTTGTGGTGGATAACAAGCCTGGTGCCGGCTCGAGCATCGCCGCGGATTTTGTCGCCAAGTCACAACCGGATGGCTACACCATCCTCATTGCCAGCCCCGCGGCGATCTCGGTCAACCCGGCGCTCAATCCCCTGCTGGGCTATAAGCCTGCCGACCTGCTGCCTGTCACCAAGGTGTCGGCATCGCCGCAGGTGGTGGCGGTCAACCCTTCTGTGGGGGTGGGGTCGATCAAGGAGCTCATCGCCTACGCCAAGGCCAATCCGGGCAAACTCAATTACGCCAGCTCCGGCAACGGCTCGGCGCCGCATATGGCGACCATCCTGTTCAACCGCCTCACCGGCACGCAAATGGTGCATGTGCCGTACAAGAGCGGCGGGCTTGCCGTGCAGTCGGTGCTCGCCGGTGACACCCAGGTCACCTTTGCCACGCCCCCTTCCGTGCTGCCGCTGGTCAAGGCCGGCAGGCTGAAAGCCATCGCCGTCACCAGCCCGATGCGCTCCTTGCTGCTGCCCGATCTGCCGGGCATGACCGAGGCCGGTCTTCCCGGTTACGACATGTCGCTGTGGTATGGATTTTTCGTCGCGGCGGGAACGCCGCCGGAGATCGTGAAAAAAATATTTGATGCCACCCTTGTCGCGCTGCGCGAGCCCGGTGTGATTCAGGCGTTCGCGCGCGAGGGCACCGAGACGGCGGCGTCGCGCTCGCCGGCCGACTTTGCCGCCTTTCTCGCCGAGGACGACAAGCTGATGGTGCGTCTGGTAAGGGAATCGGGCGCAAAAATAGACTGAGCGTTATCTTGACGGAGCTGCGTCCAGCCTGCTCTGATGTGCGTTGATCACTGAAAGTCGGAGCCGCCATGCGTGTGCTGGTCCTGTTTGCCCACCCCTTGCAGGAAAGTTTCCACGGCCTGCTTCATCGCACCATCATCGAGCGGCTCAAGGCGGCCGGACATGAGGTGGATGACTGCGATTTGTATGCCGAGGGTTTTGATCCTGTTCTCGATGCCGACAGTCGCAGGCGATATTTTGATACCGCATGCAACCGCCAGGGTGTTGAGACCTACGTCGAACGCCTGTTTGCCGCCGAGGCATTGGTGTTGTGCTTTCCGGTATGGTGCTTCGGTCCGCCAGCCATCTTGAAGGGCTTCATGGACCGCGTTATGGTTCCCGGGGTGTCGTTCGCGCTCGACGAGCGGGGCGTGCTGCGCTCCAACCTGCGCCATATCAAACACCTTGTGGCGGTGACCACCTACGGACGCGACCGGCTCGAATCGTGGTGGCTGGGCGATCCGCCGCGCAAGATGGTGACGCGCTACCTGCGCTGGTTTATCGCGCCGGGCGGCAGCGTGCGCTACCTGCCCTTGTACGGACTGCACAAGAAAGAAGGCAGCGTGCAGCAGGCGTTTGTTGCCAGCGTGGCGCGGGCGATGGACACGCTGTAGGGGGGGCAATGCAGGAAGGCTGTAGCCTTGACTATCGCGCCTCGGTTAGCAGGTTCAGTGCTTTGGTGATCGACACCGCATCATCCCTCAGGGTGTCGAGGTGGCCGTGCATCATATTGGCGGCCGCCGATTCATCCATCGCGAGGATTGCATCGACGATGCGCTTGTGTTCGTTGATGGTGATCGACATCAAGCCAGAGTGAAAGGTCGCGGCCCGGCGATACGCTTCGATTCGGTTGCGCAGGCTGATGGTCTGCGATTCGAGGTAACTGTTGTGGCTGGCTTTGTAGATGGCCTCGTGGAACTCCTTGTTGGCCTGATAAAAATGCCTCGGATTCTTGCGTTTGGTGGCTTTTGCGCAGGCCTGGTGAGCCGCCACCAGCATCAGTCGATCTTCGGCGTCGTGGCGGCGTGAGGCAAGCGCGGCGCAGGCGCTCTCGAGCACGGCCATCATCTCAAACATTTCGAACACGACATCCACGGTAAGGCTGGTGACGAAGGCTCCAGTATGCGGTTTGATGTTGATAAGCCCGGCTGAAGCGAGGTGTTTCAACGCTTCGCGCACCGGTGTGCGCGACACGCCGAAGCGCCTGCCTATGCTCTCCTCATCAAGCCTGACACCCGGGCGCAGATCGCCGGCGAGGATTTCGACCTCAAGCGCGGAGGTAATGAAGCTGGCGCGGGTCTGGCCCCCCACGACTTTGGCGAGGGGGGGAATTTTCGGTGAACTCATTGCGGAAAGTCTATCCTGTGGAGCGGAGGGCTTGTGGCGGATTATGCCGAGTCAATTGCCGGTTGCCTATATGTGTCTTCAGTTTCCGGGGACGCGGGGGTGCACCCTGCAGACACCAACAGGGTGCGTGCAATTATCGTATACGACCGGATTTGGATCGTATACGATAGGCGGAGGGTCTGGTCTGGTTCTTGGGATCGGCGTGCAGTGACTGCGCTTGCAATGCGTTGCGTGCGTTTGGCGGTGCTTGCACGGTGCGGGCATGCAGATTGGCAGCGTTTTAGGGGGTGGGTTATTATTTTTGTATTTGGTGGTTGGCTCGGGAATTGCATGAGTGGCTCTGCAGGCAAACGACCCGGTTCGGTAGGTTCGCTGTTCTCATAAAACAAGGAGACGACAATGCAAGCTGTACAAAAGCAAGGTAGCGGGTGGTTTAAGGGGCGCAGGGCATTTATCGTCGCCGCTTTGGCGGCCACGGGGGTGTTCGCGGCGCCGGGACTGCATGCGCAACAAGGCGTGACGGCGAACGAGATTGTGATCGGGGCGCTCGGCCCATTGACCGGTGCTTTTGCCTTCATCGGTGCTCCCGGGCGCGACGGCATCGCGCTGGCAGTGGACAAAATCAATGAAGCGGGCGGAATAAACGGTCGCAAACTAAGGCTGATTTTTGAAGGTGCCAATACGCCGGCCGAGAGCGTGGCCGCAGCGAAGAAACTGGTCGAGGAGTCCAAGGTTTTTGCCTTGGTTCTCGCTTCAGGCAGCACCGGTGCCGCCGCTGCCGCCGATTACGTGCGCACCGCCAACATCCCGACTTATAACATCTACGGTGCGACGCCGATAATCCGCACACCGTTCGCGAAAAATATTTTTCATAGCGCGATTCCGGGCGCCGAGACAAGCGGCAAGTCGATGATTGATGAAGTTTTCCGCAAAGTGCCCAACGCAAAGAAGATCGGCATTCTTTCCGGTACCTACGCTTTCCCCCAGTCGCACCTGAAGACCATTCGCGAGCAGTTGGCGACACGGTCCGGTGTGGAGGTGGTCGTGGAGCAGTTCGATGCGGCGGCACGCGATTACACCGCGCAGTTGCTGTCGTTTTCCCGGCAAAAGGTTGAGGCGATCATGGTACTGGGCAGTTTTACCGAGGCCGGGTTTGCAATCAAGCAGGCTCCGGAAAAGGGACTGCCGGCCTCCATGACCTGGGTGCTGGACGCGTCCGGTGTGAATGACGGTATTGTCGCCATCGTTGGTCAGGAAAACACCAAGAACTTGTACGGGTATTACAACGTGCCGTATTTTCCGACACAGCTTGATGACGCTCCCATGGCGGCCTTCCGGAAGATTTGGATTGCCAAGTACGGCAACCCGCCGCAGGCCCGCCCCAACCTCTATGACATCGTCGGATACGGCTCAACCTATGTGCTCGCACAGGCGCTAAAGGGCGCCGGCAACAACCTGAGCTGGGATTCCCTCATTAACTCCTGGGAAAAAGTCAGCGAAGCCAAACCATCGGCCCTTGGCGGCTTCGATGTTATTTATCCCGAGACGTTTTCGGCCACCGACCATCAGGGCGGCCGCAGGCTCGGTTCGGCGGCCATCGTCGGTGACAAATGGAAGGTCGTTCGTTAACCGGCAGGCGTAGGGCGGAGGAGGCGCATGTCTGAGTTCCTGATGGTGATTATCGGTGGCCTGGCTTCCGGCGCAGTGTATGCGCTGGTCGCCATTGGTGTTGTTGTCATCCACAAGGCTACCAAGACCGTCAACTTCGCCCACGGCGGCTTTGTGCTGTTGGGCGCCTTTGCCGCATACCTGATAGTGGTGCAATTGGGCTGGACGTATTGGGCCGCCTACGTGATCGTGCCGCTGTTGATAGGCGCCCTCGCAATGGCAATCGAAATGGCGATTCTTCGCCCGTTGCGCAAGGCCGACTTGTTCACGGTGATCACGGCGACCATATTCATAGGCATAGGACTGTCCGAGACCTACAGGCTTTCCTACAATACCGAAATACTGTCCATGCCCAAGCCGATTGCGGGTCCGCCGTTTGTGTTCGGCGAGGTGATTCTTACCCCCGCGCAGTTGTGGGTCGGTACCGGCGCCCTGGCGGCCGGATTGATCGGTTTGTTGTTGTTCAGCCACGCCCGCATTGGCAGGAGCATGCGGGCCATGGCGTCAAACGTACGCGGTGCAACCCTTTGCGGATATTCCGTAAACCAGGTCTATGCACTGGCGTGGTTCATGGGTGGGGCTCTGGCCGGGCTTGCCGGGGTGTTTGCCGGTCCGAGCAAGGGCATCTCACCGGATCTGGCGGTGGCAATGATTACCGCCGGTTTTGTCGGAGCGGTGATAGGTGGTTTTGACTCCCTTCGCGGTGCGTTGCTGGGAGGGCTGCTGCTCGGGCTTGCCGAGACTCTGGCCGCAGCCTACGTTTCTAGTGCAATGAAGAGCGCGATCAGTTTCTTGTTGTTGTTCGTGGTGCTGCTGTGGCGTCCGGACGGCCTGTTCTCGGAAGGCAAGGTACGTGATGTCTGAAAGAGCAAAGCTTGTATTGCGGATTTCACTGCCTTCCCTGACCATACTGCTGCTGACCCTCGTTGGCTGCCTGCTCAGTTCCTACTGGCAGTATGTCTTCACCATTTCCATAGGGGCGACCATAATCGGCGTGGCGCTGGTCATGCTGGTCGGTTACGCACGCTGTATCACCATCGCCAGCGGCGCGATGATGGCAATCGGGGCCTATGCCTCTGCGCTCGCCGTCCTCAAGTTGGGATGGTCTTTCCCGTTGGCCTTGCTTGTGGGTTTGGGATTCGGTGCTCTGGCAGGCTACGTGCTGGCGGTTCCCGCGGTACGTTTTCGCAGCCACAACCTTGCCATGGTCACGCTGGTATTCCAGGAGGTGGTGATCATTTTTCTGCGCGAAGCCAAGACGTTGACGGGCGGCGCGGAGGGACTCAATATTCCCGTGCCGGTGATTTTCGGCATGGCGGTGAAGAGCGACCTTGCCAATCTACTGATGGCCGGTGTGGCCACTGCGCTCATCATCCTTCCGTTGACCGTGCTGCTCTACGGGCCGTTTGGCAAGAACCTGCGCGCACTTGCCGCCAACGAAGTCGGCGCCCGGGCGTTCGGCATTAGTCCGCGCAGCTACCTGATTGCGGCCTTTGTCTTCAGTTCGGCGGCTATCGCCTTTGCCGGGGCGCTTTCAGCGCCGCGTTTCCGGATCGTGGACCCCGACAGCTACGGCGTACTGTCGTCCATTTTCATGCTGGCTTACCCGATTATCGGTGGGATGAACTCCATTTGGGGTGGTTTGATGGGCGGCGGCGTGCTGCGCATCCTGCCGGAAATATTGCGGCCGCTGGCCGATTACCTGGAGCTTATTTTTTGCGTACTGGTGGTCCTTACCGTGATGTACTTCCCCGGCGGTTTGGTCGAACTCGTCAGCAGGGCCGTTGCGAAGTTGCGTACCGGGCAGGACAAGGCCTCCGCGTCAGATGAGGCGGTTCTTGACAGCGCAGATACGCGCACGGCGATGGTTCGCGCGATGCCGACGGCGATGCCGCGTACGGACGAAGCCGCCGGATCACCCGCACTGCGTATCGAAGGATTGACCAAGTCATATGGCGCCTTGCAGGCGGTCAAGCGCGTTTCGATCGAGGTCGGTGCGGGACGCCTGCACGGCCTGATGGGGCCAAACGGCGCCGGGAAGACCACCCTTTTCAACATGATCACCGGCTTTACCCGTGCCGATGCCGGAGGCGTGTCCAGCTTCGGCAGGGACCTTGCGATAGTACCTGTGGAACAGCGCGTTGGCCTCGGCATTGCGCGAACATTCCAGCATGTCGCGGTGTTTCCTTCGTTGAGTTGTTTTGACAATACGGTAATCGGGCTGGGACGAAACACGGTGCCTGCGACGATGCGGCGTAGCCTGGAGGCTGCGTACGGAGGGGGCTCGGTCGGTGAGGAACGCGATGCCGTGATGGCCGCACTGGATGCCGTTGGACTGAAGAAACTCGCGTTGCAACCTGCCGGATCATTGTCGCTGGGCAACCAGCGTCGCCTGGAAATCGCCAGGGCGATAGTCTCCAGGCCGCGCTTGATTCTGCTCGATGAACCGGTTTCCGGCGTCGGGGCTGACGAAGCGGGACAATTGCGTGAACTGCTTCTTGCGATCAACCGCGAGCTGGGGGTGACTATGTTTATCATCGAGCACAATATCGGCTTTTTGCTGTCCTTGTGTGATCGGCTGACGGTGATGAGCTATGGCGAGATCATCGCCGAGGGCGAACCTAACGAGGTGGTGTCGGCGCAGCACGTTCGCAGTGCTTATTTTGGCGACAAGGACGCCGCATGAGCATCCTTTCCGTAACGGGACTTACCGTCGCGCACGGCCCGATCGTGGCGGTGCGCGATGTGACGTTGGAGATTGCGCCCGGCCAGTGCCTTGCCCTATTGGGGCCAAACGGCGCGGGCAAGACCGCCAGCGTGGAGGCCATCGCAGGCCTGTTGCCAAAGCTGTCCGGTAAAGTGATATTCGACGGCCTTGATATTTCGCAGCTTCCGGCCAGCAGCGTGGTCAAGCTCGGCCTCGCTCTGGTCCCGCAATGGCGCGAGTTGTTCCCTAATTTTTCCGTGGAGGAAACCCTGCTTGCGGCGACCAATGCGGCGCGGGGCAGGCCGGCCATTGAGCTTGAGGTAATTTACGAGTACCTGCCGCGGCTGAAGGAAAGGCGCACCCAGATCGCCGGCTCCCTGTCCGGCGGCGAGCAGCAAATGCTGGCGATCGGCCGGGCCCTGGTGACCAATCCGAAATTGATTCTGCTCGATGAGCCCTCGGCCGGACTGGCCGTGGGCATCGTGCGCTCTATGATCGAGACCATCGACCGCATACGCCAGACCGGCGTGGCTATCCTGCTGGTTGAGCAGAATCTCGAGGTTGCCAAGGGCTTGGCCGAGCGCTGCGTGGTGCTGACGGCCGGCCGCATGGTCTGGAGCGGCACGCTCAACGATGCGATGAGAACCGATGAAATCCGCGAAGCTTATTTCGCCTGAGTGCGGGATGCGGGCAAGGGCAAACTGACCATGACGGACGAACTGAAGGAAATCAGGGTCGGTCGCTTGTTTGCCGACCCGGGCAAGGCCGCACCGGTTTATGGCGCGACAATCCGCATCGCCGGCGGCCGTATCGTGTCGGTGGAGGCGAGCGGAGACCCGGCCACGGCCGGGGAGGGCAGGCAGCTGGTGGCGATGCCCGCGCTTGCAGACGCGCACGACCACGGTCGCGGGCTGCATCATCTGGCGATCGGCGCTAAGGACGAGGTCTTCGAGATTTGGCGCGCCGCGTTGTATGCGCACCCGCCGGTTGACCCGTACTTGAACACCGTTCTCGCATTCGCCCGGCTTGCGCGCGCGGGGGTGAGCTCGGTGGTGCATGTCCACTCTTCCATTTTTGTCGACCGCCTTCGGTCGGATGCCGCCAGCGTGGCAAAGGCCGCACGTGACGTCGGCATCCGTGTGGCTTTTGTGGTGCCGCTTCGCGACCAGCTGTCGCTGGGATACGAAGATGATGAATCTCTGCTCGCCCGCCACGACCCGCGCGACCACGACATCATCCGCAAGACCTGGATGTACCCGTTCCCGGACCCGGCAGGTTATATGGACATCGTGCGCGCCGTCGCGAGCGACGTTGAAGGCGGCCTGGTTTCTGTGCAATATGGGCCGAACAGCCCGCAGGCCTGCTCCGATGCCCTGATCGAGCGACTCGCCGCCGAATCTGCGGCTGACGGACGGCGCGTGACCACCCATCTTCTTGAGACAAAGGCGCAGCGCGAATGGGCGGACGCCGCGTATCCACAGGGGTATATCCGCCACCTCGACAATCTTGGGTTGTTTTCCCCGCGGTTCACCGGCGCGCATGGCGTGTGGTTGCGTCCCGATGATTGCGACTTGTTGGCCGAGCGAGGCGCGTCCATCGCCGTGAATACCAGTTCCAATCTCAGGCTTCGCTCCGGAATCGCGCCTGTCGGGCAGTTCATCAAGTCCGGCATGGATTTCTGCTTCGGCATCGACGCGTTTTCCATCGATGACGACGACGACGCGTTTCGTGAATTGCGTGTCACAAACTGGCTGCATTCGCCCAGCCACGCGGAGCACCCGCTTACGACCGCACGGCTGTTCGACGCCGCGACGCGGTCGGGTTTCCGGACCGTCACCAACCAGGATGGGTATGGGAAGCTTGTCCCGGGTGCGCCGGCGGACCTTGTGCTGCTCGATTACGATGCGATGGCCTATGACGTGATCGATGGTTTGGCCGATGAACTTGAAGTATTGCTGACGCGCGCCCGCAATGAATTCGTCGATACGCTGATCGTGGCCGGCCGGGTGGTGGTTCGGGCCGGAAAAGTGCTGGGCGTGGATGTGGCCGAGGTGGAACGCGAGGTTCTCGGCCAGGCGCGCAAGGCGCGCACGAAAATGCGAGACATTCGTCCGGTGCTGCAACGTTCGCAAGAAACGCTGGCGGCGTTTTATGCGGCAGGGGGCCACAAGTCCTCCCCGAGGAAAGACCGCTCATGACCACACTGCTGCTGCGTCATGCGGACTGGATACACACCTGTGACGATGCGCGCAGCATCATCAAGGACGGGTATGTGCTGATCGAGGACGGGAAAATACGCGCGCTGGGACCGGAACCGGCGCCGGAGATGGCCGTGGATGAGCAAATTTCGGTGGCAGGCTGCCTTGTCACCCCCGGGCTGGTGAACATCCATCACCACCTTTACCAGACACTTACCCGCGCGGTTCCCGCGGCGACGCGCACCGACATCCTCGGCTGGCTGCATGTGATGTATCCGCTTTGGGCTGAAATCGATCCCGACGCTTATTACTGGTCTGCCCTTGCAAACAGTTGCGAATTGCTGCTTTCCGGCTGCACCACCAATGCTGATTTTGCCTACCTGATGCCGGAGGCCGACGGCGAGATGGCGGCCGAGGAGATACGCGGCGTGCGCGAGGCGGGTATGCGCTTTGTCCTGGTGCGCGGGGGTATGCCGACCATCGAGGCCGATCTTGAACCGAGTCTGCGTTCATTGATGGGGGCGCAACTGGACCGGCTTCTTGACAAGCCCGATGCGCTGTTTCCAAAAATCGAGTCAGCGATCCGCCATTACCACGACACCTCGCACGGATCAATGCTGCAAATTGCGATGGGGCCGACCGGCGTGACGTATCGCCAGCCTGAATTGATGCGTCGTTTCGCCGATCTCGCACGCGCCAACGACTGCGGGCTGCACGTGCATTTCGATCCCCGGCCGGACGAACGCGCGGTGATGCGCGAACGTGGTGGCAAGCCGATGGACTTGCTGCGTGAATCGGGCTGGTTGTGGGAGCGCACGTGGTTTGCGCACTCCACCCTGCTCGATAACGATGAGATGAGTGCCATTGCAGACGCCGGTGCCAGTCTGGCCCATTGCCCGCACTGCATTGTCAGGCTGGGCAAGAAGGCCGCCCGAGTCGGGCAATGGCGCGCACGCGGCATCAATGTTGGAATTGGCGTTGATGGACCGGCCAGCAGCGACTCGACCAACATGCTCAACGAAATGCGCCTTGCCCTGGTGTTGCATCGGGTCGGCGGCTACGAGGATGGCGACCGACCGGACGACTGGATGACACCGCAAGACATCTTGTGGATGGGGACCCGGGGCGGTGCGCGCGCGCTGGGGCGAACGGATATCGGGCAGCTTTCGCCGGGGATGGCGGCGGACCTGGCCGCCTTTCCATTGCGCCGCCTGTCCCTCGGGGGCGCCGTGCTCGATCCGCTTGGTGCGTTGCTGTTCGCCGGGAGCGACCCATATGCCGCGTTGACCATAGTGGACGGACGCGTGCGCGTGCGCGACGGTCGCATGGTGGACGTGGACGAAATGCGCGCGCTTGACGGGCTCAACGCCGCGTCCAATCGCCTGATTGTTGCCGCACAAAAGCGCACCGGTATGGATTTTTCAAGGCAGACCTAGAAAATTGCACATCCGTTTCATCTAATCAAACTGATATGAAGGATACCTGAAATGACTACTGATATTTCCCGTCGTCGCATCGTCCAGGGCATAGGCGCAGTTGCCGCCGGTGTGACACTCCCCGGGCTCATCGGTCCGGCACTGGCGCAGGCCGCAGCGCTTCGCGTCACGCATTTCGGCGGGCCGTACAAACCCCTCGAAGGCATTCTCACCGCGCCTTTCGAGACTGCGACCAAGGGTACGCTCGAGTGGAGCGTCGAGACATCGGTCTCGGCCTTGAGCAAGATGCAGGCGGCACCCGACTCACCGCCTTTTGATGTGACATTGATGTCCCGATCGTTTGGCATGCGTGCAGCCAAGGCCGGCCTTCTCAGGACGATTGAGCCGGCGAAGATCCCGAATTTGAAGGAAACGATAGACGGAACGCTGACCCCCGGTGGCAGCGGCGTTGCCATGTTCTTCGACTCGGTGGATCTCATGGTCAACACCGATATTTACAAGGGGCAAATCAAGTCATGGATGGATCTGTGGAATCCGGACCTGAAGGGCAAGCTGATCATGCCGTCTTCGGCCATTTCCACCTCGCTTTACGTGCTTATCTGCGTGGTCAGGGCCATGGGTGGAAAAGAAGAGAATGACAAGGATATTGATAATGCGTTCCGCAAGCTGGCCGAGCTCAAGCCGAACGTACGCACCTTTTTCAGCGATCCCATACAGCCCAACCAGATACTTGAGCGCGGCGAAGCCGGGGTGGCCCCGCAGTTCGTGATCCGCGTGTTCGCCGCATCCAAGGTCAACCCGAAGGTGGTCAGGATGTCGGCCAAAGAAGGGCAGGTTGCGATCGGCTACGATTGGGTCATCACCAAGGGGGCGAAGAACCCCGATCTTGCTCACCGCTTTATCGACAGCACGCTTGCCCAGGCCCAACAGGCAAGAGCCACCGAGGCGCAATATGGAACGCCGGTGCGACGCAATCTTGCTGTGCCCGGTGCGGCCAAGGCGTCGGGCGCCTCCGACGGCGGCAAGTTGTTCTTCATCGACGAGGATTTTGTCGCCGAGAAGCAGCGCGGATGGTTGCAGCGCTGGGCCCGCGAAGTACAGGGCTGAAGGAAATTGCCATGATCGAGGTGGGTGTCACTGACCGGAGGCGCCATGTACCGGGGCAGGCTGTCGAGTTGCACCTTGACGCGGTCAACAAGCGCTTTGGCGCCGTTGTTGCCGCCGCTGATTGCTCCTTGCAAATACGCCGCGGTGAAATCGTGGCTTTGCTCGGCCCAAGCGGCTGCGGCAAGTCCACGCTGCTCAACATTATTGCCGGGTTCGAGTCGCCCGACAGCGGTGAGGTCGTATTGCGCGAACGGACGATCACCCGCGTTCCGGCAAACCGGCGCGGAACGGCGATGGTGTTCCAGCGCTACGCGCTGTTCCCGCACCTCACCGTGGCCGCCAATATCGCCTACGGGCTGAGGGCGCAACGCGTCGACAAAAAACAGGCGAACGAGCGCGTTAATGAAATGATCAGCCTGCTCAAGCTTGACGGATTGGAACGCCGTTACCCGGCGCAGTTGTCAGGTGGGCAAAGCCAGCGTGTCGCCGTTGCGCGCGCGCTGGCAATCCGGCCGGCCGTGATGCTCCTGGACGAGGCGTTCAGCGCCCTCGACAAGAACCTGCGCGAAGAGACGCAACTCGAACTGAGCCTGCTTTTGCGCCGGCTGCAGATTACGACGATTCTTGTAACGCACGACCAGCGCGAGGCATTCACCCTGGCCGACCGGATCGCGGTCATGGAACGCGGTCGCATCGTGCAGGTGGGTACGGCCGAGGAGGTCTATCACGCACCGGCGAGTCCGTTCGTGATGTCGTTCCTGGGCACGACAAATGCAATTCCCGCGACTGTTGGCGCGGCGGGTGAGGGCTGGTCGGAATTGTACGCCGCAGGGGGGCTGCGGTTTCGCGTGGCGGATCGTGCCGCGTACACGGTCGGGAGTGCGGTCACGGTTTTCGTGCGCGCGGAGCATCTCGCGGTGTCAGCCCAACCGACGGCGGTCCATGCCGCCGGTCCCGGCCGCATCGAGCTAGTTACATTTCTCGGGGCAACGCAAAGGACGGTGGTCGAATCGGGGGCGGTACAATTGCTTTGCGACCGCATGGGCGGTGCGTCGTCCGGGACGCACCTGAAGCAAGGGGATGCCGCATTCCTTGATTTCGACCCGTCACTCTGCGTAGTGGTCGCCCGATGACGGTCGCATCCAAATCTGGCGTGGGTGACAAGTGGCGCAGCCAGCTGTCTTTCTGGTGCTGGATGATCCCCGCGCTAGCCATTTTGTTGCCGATGTTTGTCGCCCCCCTCGCGCGCCTCGCGCGCAACAGTTTCAATCAGGACGACCCGGTGGGGATGATGCGTCCGGCCTGGGTCCTGGACAACTACGTCACCGCGCTCACCGACCCGTTCTACTCGGCAGTCTTCGGCAATACCCTGATGGTCGCCGGCGGGGTCGCCGCATTTTGTGTGCTGACGGCATATCCCTTTGCGTATTTCCTGGTCTCGTTCGCCGGGCACTCGCGCAAGCTGTTGCTCTGGTGCGTCTACATGCCCTTGTTCGTCTCGGTGATCATGCGTGTCTTCGGCTGGATGGTTTTCATCGCCGACACCGGCATTGTCAACAGGCTGTTGATCGGCACGGGGCTGGTTGATTCGCCGCTGCACCTGATGTACGAGGTCCCGGGAATGCTCCTTGGCATTGTCCATCGTTACCTGCCGCTGGCGATACTGCCCATGATCAACGCCATGTCCAAGATTGACCCCCTGGTACTGCGGGCTTCCGGCAACCTGGGAGAGAGCGGCGTGGGCACGTTTGTGCGGGTGGTGATTCCCCTGAGCCTGCCCGGGGCGCTTGCCGGCTTTCAACTGGTGCTTGCTGGCGTGCTCAGTGATTTTGTCATCCCCATCCTGATGGGAAGTACGAAATTCAGAATGCTCGCACCGGTGGTGTACGAAGAGGCGCTGACCAACGCAAGCTGGGCGCTCTCAGCGGCCCTGGCGATGGTTATGCTGGCCATTGTTGCAGTGATCCTGGTCGGGACTAATCTGCTGGTGCGGTATTTGTCGCCATGGGTGCGCACGTGAATACCGGGGGACGGCTCGCGAGGATGCTCCTGCGTATGTACGCGGCGGCCGTCTGCCTGTTCCTGCTTGCGCCGCTAATCATTACCGTGGTGCTGTCGTTTACAGCGGGCGACACATTGGCCTTTCCGCCGACAGCGTTCAGCGGTCGCTGGTTTGCGGAAGCGCTTCGTAACACTTCCTTCACCGCCGGTTTCCGGGTGAGCCTCCTTATCGCGGCAGGTGTTGCCTTGATTTCCGCGGTTGCCGGGACCGCCGCGGCCGTTGCCCTCAATCATTATCGTGTCACTTATTCCGGGCCGGTGCGTGCATTCGTAATGCTGCCGCTTGCCCTGCCGGGTATCGTGCTGGGCCTTGGCATTCTTTTCGTGCTGCGTGATTACGGAATGGTGCCGGGGCTTTGGGCGACCATGCTCGGGCACTCGGTAATAGGCATTCCGTATGTGACCTACATGGTTCTTGCCTCGTTTTCCAATTACGACATGGCGCTGGAGCATGCGTCGCTGAACCTTGGCGAGAGTCGTGCGGGAACATTCTTTCGTATCACCCTGCCGCTGATCGCGCCGGGTATTATCGGGGGTGCGGCGGTGGCCTTCATCATGTCATTCGACAATTTTTCGCTGTCGCTTTTTATTACCAAATCGGACACGCTGCCGCTCAGATTGATGCAGCACGTTCAGGGTTATCTTGACCCGGCTGTGGCGGCGGTCGCGACTATGCTGGTTGCGCTCTCGCTCGTGGTGGCGTTTGCGTTGAGCCGGCTGGCCCGCGGCGGCACCCAACTGAGGATTGGCGCATGAATGTCGTAATAGGAGACAGCATTCCCAGGCGGGAGGACGGGCGGTTTCTGCTCGGGCAGGGGCAGTATCTGGACGACTTGCAGATGCCCGGTCTTTTACATGCGCAGGTTGTCCGGTCGCCCCATGCGCACGCCCGTATTCTGGGCATCGATGCCAAGTTGGCGCGCGGGATGCCCGGCGTAAGGTTGGTCCTGACCGCCGCCGACCTGCTTTCGGTCGGGCCCATACCGCTTGATTTTGCTCCACCCGGGGCTGCGGGAAGCGATCCGGCGTGGCCGGCACCCCTCCAGCCGGCACTTGCCGCGGATTTCGTCAGGTACGCCGGTGAACCGGTGGCGTTTGTCGTCGCCGATACCCATAACCGGGCGCGCGACGCCGCCGAGGCGGTCGAGATTGATTACGAGGAGCTTCCGGCGGTGATCCTGACGGGCGAAGCTGCGAACGCCGGCATTTCGATATGGCCAGAGTTTCCGCGCAATGTGGCTTTCCGGCATGAACTTGGCGACGCTGCGGCGACAGAGGCCGCCCTTGCGGCAGCCCATCACGTGGTGCGGACGCGATTTGTCCAGCAAAGGGTGATTGCCAGCCCACTCGAGCCGCGCAGTGCCATCGGCGAGTATGACAAGAGTTCCGGCCGACTGACCCTGCATGTGGGGACGCAAAGGCCGCATGGATTCAAACAGACCCTGGTCGAACAGGTGCTGCACCTTGCCGCGGATGAACTTCGCGTTATCAGCCGGGACGTGGGCGGCGGATTCGGGACCAAGAACAGTCTTTACCCCGAATACATACTGTGCCTCAAGGCGGCGCGCTTGCTCGGTGTTGCGGTTAAATGGCTTTGCACCCGCTCCGAGGCGATGATTTCGGACCAGCACGCACGGGACAATGTTTTTGATCTTGAGCTTGGCGTCGACAGGGATGGCCGCATTCGCGCGCTGCGCGGATTCCGCATAGTCAATCTGGGCGCTTACGCTTCGCCGCGGACTTTCATCCCCACGTATAACGGACTTGCGCTGCTGGCGGGGATTTACAAAATGGCGGCCGCTTACGTCCAGGTTGAGGGCGTCTTTTCCAATACGCTGCCGACCACCGTGTACAGGGGGGCGGGGCGGCCCGAGGTGGTGCAGGCCTGCGAGAGCCTGATCGACCTGGCGGCCGGAAAGCTGGGGCTGGATCCGCTGGCGATGCGCCGCGTCAACGGATTGGAGCGCAGCGACCACAGCTGTACGAATGCGCTTGGGGCCAGCTTCTTGAACGTGGAATTCAAGCCAGTCTTTGACAAGGCTTTGCAGATGATCGGGCATGACGGGTTGCCCGCGCGGCGTGAGGCCGCGAGGCGATCCGGCCGCCTTCATGGATTCGGGGTTTCCTGGTTCGTCGAGAACCTGCATGGCCCGGCGAAGACGAAGCCGGCGTGGTTGCGTGCCCGCGGCGACCAGGAGGGATTCGAAGTGGTGGTTGGCACGGTTTCCAACGGCCAGGGGCACGAGACCAGCTTCACGCAGATTGTCGCCGACCGGTTGGGCATGCCGATTGAGTCAATGCGCTTTGTACAGGGCGATACGGATACCGTCCCAGAGGCGACAGGCACTGGCGCGTCGTGGTCGCTGACATTGATGGGGTCATCGCTCGCGCTGGCGGTTGATGACGCGATTGCCAAGGGAAAGGTCGTTTCCTCGGCCTTGCTTGAGGTGAATGTCGACGATATCGAGTACGCCGAGGGCGCGTTCCGGATCGCAGGAACCGATCGCCTCACCAGGTGGCGGGATATTTTCCGGGCCGTTCCGGGTTTCACGGCAACCGGACATTTTGACAATTATCACGAGGGCTTTCCCGCGGCATGCCATGCCTGCGAGGTCGAGGTAGACCCGGACACAGGCGTTGTCGCCCTGCGCCGATACGTCGTCGCACAGGATGCCGGACGCATAGTCAATCCGCTTTTGGCTCAAGGGCAGTTGCACGGCGGTGTGGCGCAGGGAATCGGCCAGGCCCTTATGGAAGAGGTGCGCTACGACGCCGATTCGGGGCAGTTGACCAGTGGTTCCCTCATGGACTACGGATTGCCCCGGGCCGATGACCTGCCCGACATCGAATGCCTCTTTGTCGAAGGCCCGCCGGGCGACAATCCGCTGGGTGTAAAGGGTATTGGCGAAGCCGGGGCGACCGGCGCGCCACCCTGCGTTGTCAATGCGGTGATGGATGCGCTGCGGCCAATGGGGGTCTCCTGGATTGACATGCCGCTTGCGCCAATGCGCGTATGGAGGGCGTTGCGGGATGCGCGCACGGGAGGGGCCGCTGTCATCGGCAAGGCGCAGTAGGGACGCGCGATTTTTTCTTGCTTCTAGAATTTCACATCATGCAGGTCAACCTTGTTTTCGACCAAAGGGGCGCATCAAATGCAAAGCCTAGAACAAACTGCCGGAGCGTTGGAACGGATGCTGCTGATCCGCCGCTTCGAGGAGGGCATGTTGCAACTGCATCGGCGGTCCATCATGCCGGTGCACTTCCATATTTCCATCGGTCAGGAGGCGACGGCGGTCGGGGTGTGCTCGTCCGCGGCCGCCGAGGATGTCATCTATACGAACCATCGCAGCAACGGCCATCTTCTGGCTCGGGGCGCCGATCCCGGCCGGATGTACGCAGAGCAATTGGGGCGCATTGGCGGCAACACCGACGGCAAGGGCGGAACGCTGCACATGGTGGCACCGGAACTGGGAATTCCCTGGACGACTTCCCTCGTGGGATGCAGCGTTCCCATGGCCGTGGGGAGCGCGCTGGCGCACAAGCAGTTCGGGCAGGCGGGGATCATCATCGCTTTTTTTGGTGATGGTGTCCTGGAGGAAGGGGCGTTCTACGAGGGAATCAATCTCGCCGCCCTTTGGCAGGTTCCCCTTCTCTGCATTTGCGAGAACAACGGCGTCCCGGCCGACATGCGCGGTGTTGATACCGCAAAATCCTCGACGTTTCTGGCACGACGGCTGACGGATATACCCGCATCCTTTGGCATCAAGTGTTCGACCGTCGACGGAGCCGACGTCAAGGCACTGTTCGGCGCCCTGCGAGGCGCAGCGGATGGGGTGAGGAAGGAGCGCAGAACACAGTTTGTCGAAGTCCGCACTTCCCGTTACCCGGGCAACCGCACCTTCTGGCCCCACCTTGCCGGAGCCGAAACCAGTCTGCCCTGGGCATGGAACGAGGGGGAACCGCCGGAGGCGGTACGGGATTGGAGCATGCACTGCGACCCGTTGATGAGCCATGTCCGGCAACTGCTGGCGGACGGGGTTCTGAGCCGCGAGGCAATTCTCGGTATTGATGCGAGGGTGAGGGCGCGAATCGAGGCTGCCATGGAATCGGCAATTGGCAGCCCCCATCCGTCCGGGGATCTGGCGTATTGCGACGTTTTTGCGGCGAAGGGGGGCTGATCATGCAAATGACTTATCTGCAGGCGCTTGGGCGTGCCATAGGTGAAGCCCTCGATGAGAATCCGCGTGTGGTTGTAATGGGGTCGCGTTTTGGCGGGCATTTTGCGGTGCAGGAGGATGAGGCCTTCGGGCCTGCGCTGGCGAAACACGCCGCGCGGGTATACATGAGCGTGCCGATCGCGGAATTCGGGCTCGCAGGTGCGGCCGTCGGCGTTGCCCTCGCCGGTGGCCGGCCCCTGCTCAGCTTCAATATTGCAAGCTTCATGCTCCATGGACTCCCGCCCATCGTCAATGAGGCTCCCAACGTCCGCTACACCACTGGCGGCCGCGTCAACGCGCCTTTGACTTGTTACGCGCTCGGCGGTATTCGCGGCGGCGGATCATCGCAGCACTCGCACCGGCTGCAGTCGATGCTCGGTAACATACCCGGGCTGCAGATACTCACACCGGCGACGGCCGGCGACGCGTACGGCCTGATGAAGTGGTGCCTGCTCGAGAGTCAAGATCCGACGGTATTCCTCGCCCATTCGGATCTGCTCCTCTCGAGCGAGGACGTTGACCTCTCCGCAGCGCCCCTGCCCGTCGGAGTCGCACGCATTTGCAGGCCCGGCCGCGATGTTTCGGTCATCGCGCATTCCGTGACCGTGCCGCGTAGCATCAAGGCGGCCGAAGTGCTGCAACGGGACCACGGTATATCGGCCGAAGTGATCGACCTGCGGACGCTGGCGCCGTTTGACCGGGGGACGCTGCTGGCGTCGGTGAGAAAGACCGGATACGCGGTCATCGCCGACGAGTGCCACAAGAGCTTCGGAGTGAATGCAGAGGTGGCGGCGGTACTTGCCGAGGAGGCATTCGCGGCGCTGAAGGCCCCGGTGCGGAGGGTCGCCACGGCCGATGTTCCCATCCCCTATGACAAGGGGCTGGAACGCGAAATAAGCGTGACAGTCGAGAAAATAGTCGAGGGCGTGCTTGCAACACTGGGTCGTCCAGTCGGGGTAGGCGCATGACAGAAGTGACTTCCGGGTGCGGCTACCTGCGGCAAATGTGGTTGATCCGTGTCTTTGAAGAGCATGTGGCGCGGCTTTCGAAAGCCGGCGAAGTGCCCGGATTCGTCCATCTATGCAGCGGACAGGAGGCGGTGGCCGTCGGTACCTGTGCGGCACTGGAGGATGGTGACTATCTTTTTTCGAGTCATCGCGGCCACGGGCACTTTCTCGCGCGGGGCAGCGACCCTTACGGCGTCTTGACGGAGATACTTGGGCGGCAGGACGGCCTGTGCGGGGGCTACGGTGGATCCATGCACCTTGTGGACGCGCAGCGGGGTGCTCTTGGCGCCACCGGCGTGGTCGGCGGGAACATACCACTTTGCGCCGGTGCCGCCTGGGCGGCGGCCGAAGCGGGAAGGGGGCGGGTCGCGGTTGTATTCTTTGGCGACGGTGCCGGCGGATCCGGGGTTTTCCATGAGACGCTCAACCTTGCCGCGCTCTGGCGCCTGCCGATGCTGTTTGTCTGCGAGAACAACGGCTATGCGGAATTTACAAGCCGAGAGGAACACAGCGTTGTAAAACACCTCTCGGAGTTCTGTGCACCTTACGGCATCGCGAATACGGTCGTTGATGGGAACGACGTGCTGGCAGTGCAGTCCGCTGCAACGGCAATGGTCGCGGCAGCCCGGGGCGGGAGCGGTCCGCAGTTTCTGGAATGCCTCACCTACAGGCTTTCGGGACACTATGAGGGTGATTCGATGAGTTACCGTGACAAGGCCGAGATGGCCAGTTGGGCGGCGCGCGACCCTATCCTGCGATTGCACCGGCATTTGACCGAACTTGGCGTCAAGGACGCGGCATTGGCACGGATTGAGGCCGACGTTCGTGACGAACTTGATCAAGTGCTCGCCAGGGCGGTATCGGCGGCGTCTCCCGCGGCAGACCGCGTGCTTGAAAAGGTGCTTGGCGATCTGACCGGACGTGAGAGCGGAGCCTGAAGCATGGATGATCAGATTACATTCATAGAAGCCATCCGGCGCGCCCTTGACGCGGAAATGTCACGCGATCCGGGTGTCTACGTCATTGGCGAGGACGTGGCAGTAGGCGGGCCGTTCGGCGCGACCAAAGGGTTGGTTGCCCGGCACGGAACCTCACGAGTCCGCAATACGCCGATTAGCGAGGCCGCGATATGCGGAATGTGCGTGGGTGCGAGCTTGTGCGGTATGCGCCCCGTGGTTGAAATCATGTTCATGGACTTCCTCACCCTGGCGCTGGACGCATTGGTAAACCAGGCGGCAAAGTACCGCCACATGTCGGGCGGGCAGCTCTCCGTTCCCATGGTGGTTCGGACCCAGGCCGGGGCGGCCGGTGGGGCGGCAGCCCAGCATTCGCAAAGCCTCGAAGCATGGCTGTTGCATGTTCCGGGGCTGGTCGTCATGGCGCCTTCCTCCCCGGTCGAAGCTTACGGGATGCTGCGAGCGGCAATCCGGCTCAACGATCCGGTCGTGTTCGTCGAACACAAGCGGCTCTATGGCATG
The DNA here is from genome assembly GCA_945892985.1 of Bordetella parapertussis. GTDB lineage: Bacteria > Pseudomonadota > Gammaproteobacteria > Burkholderiales > SG8-39 > CAITSH01. The sequence continues at coordinate 68,844 of CAMDDU010000015.1, read as the reverse complement.
AGGCAATCGCCGCCGGATCCTGATCTGATCATTCCGGCCGGCCGGGCGCACGTTGTGCGCGAGGGAACCGATGCCACCGTCGTAACCTATTCAAACATGCTCCATCCGGTGCTGGAGGTCGCGGAGCGCCGCAGGCAGGCGGGGCAATCAATAGAGGTAATCGACTTGCGCACACTGGCACCGCTGGACATGGCAACCATCGTTCGATCAGTCGGCAAGACACACCGGCTGGCCATCGTGCACGAGGCAGTATTGACCGGCGGAATCGGTGCCGAGATTGCCGCGAGAATTGCGACTGACGCCTTCGATGAACTTGATGCGGAAATCATCAGGGTCGGCTGCGCCAGCGCGCCCATAGCATTCGCCCCTGTGCTGGAAAGCGCGGTCCTCCCGGGACATCGCGAGATCGACGCCGCGCTCGATCAGTTGCTCCGATAGCCATGAACCCGGACCCGGTGACGATCGTAGCAGGACAACTGGAGGGCATCCCGTTCCTGATGCCGCGGCTGGGCATGGTTACCGAATGCGCAACCGTGGTGCGGTGGCTTGCGGTTGAAGGGCAACGAATCGACGCCGGCACGCCCTTGCTGGAGGTGGAAACCGACAAGGCTATCGTGGAGGTGGAGGCGCCGGTTGACGGCGTTCTCCGGACGATTTCCCGGAACGCGGGCGAGTCCGTCGATGTCGGTGCGGTGCTGGGCGAGATTGCGGTTGAGCAGGGACAAGGAGGCGGGCGGCCGGCCGCAGCTTCGTCTGGGGATGAAGTCGCACAGCCGTCCGGGCCTGCGCCCGATTCGTCGGGGTCGCCCGCCGTTTCCAACAAGCAACCCGTGTCGTCGGCGCGCAAAGCAACCCCGGCTGCCAGACGGCGGGCGCGCATGCTCGGGATCGACCTTGATGCGGTCGCAGCATCGGGGCCCGGCGGTCGGCTGCAATTGTGCGACGTCGAGGCGGTAACCGGACCGCCCGGCCTCTCCGGGGCGCTGTCCCCTATTCGGCGGGCCATCGCTCTCGCAATGACCATGAGCGTGCGTTCAATTCCGCAGTTCACGGTATCCCGGACGGCGTCGTTGGCGATGTTCGATGATTTCAAGCGCCGGGCGAATGTGGCGTATTCGGAATCGGCGATCCGGCCTTCGATCACGGATTTTCTGATTCGGGCTGCCGCCAAGGCGCTGGTGACGCACCCGGATTTGAATGCGACCTTTCATGCTCGCGGCACCGACGGGGACGGAGAAATTCGCATGGCAACCGGGACACGCGTGGGGCTTGTGGTTGCGGTCAGTGGCGGGGTCCGTGTCCCGGTAATGTCCGACGCCGAACAACGATCGGTGCAGGAGGTGGCAGGGCTGCGATCGCGTCTGGTGGCTGCTGCAATCGCCGGCCGCCTCCGACCGGGGGAAATGGAGGGAGCGGTGCTCTCGATTTCCAATCTCGGGGCGAATGGACCGGACAGGTTTAACGCCATCATCAATCCCGGGGAGTCGTACATCCTCGCGGTCGGCCGACGCCGCGAGGTCGCGGTGGTCGAGGCCGGCCAGATAGTCATACGAGCGGTTGCCGATCTCACGCTTACCGCTGACCATCGCCTCGTCGATGGAACGGGCGCCACCGCGTTGCTCAATACATTGGTCGAACTCATTGAGGGGGGCGACTCGTTTTAGTTCAACAGTAACCATGACAGCTAGGGGTTTGATGATGAAAGCTATGGTGGTAACACAAGAAGCGGGGCGCAGTTTGCTGGTGCTCCAGGATGTGCCAGAACCCAAGCCGGCCGAAGGGCAGGTGGCCATACGCATGGAGGGTACGGCGGTAAGCTTCGGAGATATCGAAATGCGTGAAGGCCGTTACCACACGCCGCGCAAGCCGCCTGTCATTCCTGGGCACGATGTCGTCGGCATTGTGACGGAGGTCGGACCAGGGGTGTCCCATGTGCGAAAAGGCCAGCGCGTGACGGCTATTGCGCTTACCGGTTCCTTTGCCGAGATTGTCATAGCGCCCGCTCCGATCACCTGGCTCTTGCCCGAGGAGATCGACATTGCATCGGGTGCGGCGTTTCCGACGAACGCCGTAACGTCCTACAACCTGCTGACGCTGGCAGGACGCCTCGTTCGCGGCGAGACCGTGCTAGTTCATTCGGCCGCCGGCGGGGTGGGAACGACGACGGTACAACTGGCGAAGCTGCTGGGCGCCGGTTGCGTGATCGGGACCGTCGGCGCTGCGGAGAAAATCGAATTGGCGCTTGAAATGGGTTGTGACCATGTCATCAATTACCAGACGGAAAATTTCTCCGACAAGGTCATGGACATCACCGAAGGCAGGGGTGCTGACGTAATCCTCGATTCGATCGCAGGGGCCGTCACCGAACTGAGTCTTGCCTGTCTCGCCCCATGGGGCAGGATCGTCGTATATGGCATGTCCGGCGGCGTTCCGGGAAGCATCCCGACCAACGTTCTGCACGCGGGCAATCGGTCGGCTGTTGGTTACAGCACAGGCGGTCATCGGTACGCACGCCCCGGGGTACTCAGGCCGGCGGGGGATGCGGTGCTCGAATACATGCGCACTGGGAAAATCAGGATGTTGATCGGGGCGCGGTATCCACTTGCACGCGCGAATGAGGCACTCGATCTGGTCGCGAGCCGCAAGAGCACTGGCCGTGTCGTAATTCTGAATGAATGACGATATTGCAAGGGGCGCGGCGGACAGGCGTTTCAACCCGGAAAACAGTGGCGGCGATATGAGGCGGGTTTCTGCGAGGCTGCGGCAAAGCTGCAGTTGGGGTAGCCGGGGTCTGGACAATTACAAGGGCGATACCGTTCATCAATAGGGTGCAGGATGACAATCCAAGCGCAACAGTTGGTTAAAGCATGACATCGAAGGCCGGTTCCCGGGTTATCGCCATCGAGGAGCACTACGTACATCCGGAGCTCGCGGCGACATTTGCCAACTGGAGATCTGGCCAACCGGCATCCATAGTCGATCGATTGCTGGACTTCAATGAAATTCGCCTCGCCGAGATGGACCAGGCGGGCATTGATGTTCAGGTGCTGTCGCATGCGCCCCCGGCCACCCAACAGCTTGGCGTGGACAAGGCGGTGCCGATGGCCCGGCGCGTCAACGATGCCTTGCACCAGGCCATCCTGCGCCACCCGACACGCTTTGCAGGATTCGCGGCGCTGCCTACCATCGATCCGGTTGCTTCCGCCGATGAGCTCGAGCGCGCGGTGGACAAGCTGGGCTTCAAGGGGGCCATGGTGCACGGCCTGACTGACGGACGCTTTCTCGATGAGAAGCCATTCTGGCCTATATTCGAGCGGGCGGAGGCCCTTGATGTGCCCATCTATGTTCACCCGGCGATGCCGCACAAATCCGTGGCCGATGCCTACTACAGGGACCACGCTGTCCTGGCGGGGGCGGCCTGGGGCTTTGGCGTGGAAACGGCAACCCATGCCCTGAGGCTGATCCTGAGCGGTGTATTCGATGCCTACCCGGGGCTGAAGATCATCCTGGGCCATCTCGGAGAGGGCCTGCCGTTCTCGTTGTGGCGGGTGAATGACATCGTTCAGCGCACCAACAAGCTGCCCCGATCATTGCGCGAGTATTTTTGTGAGCACTTCTACCTCACGACCAGCGGTAACTTTTCAATTCCGGCCCTGCAATGCTCCATGCTGGAAATGGGTGCGGATCGCATCCTTTTTTCCGTCGACTGGCCGTGGGCTTCCAATGTAGACGGTGTACGCTTCATCGAGAGCAGTCCCATTAGTCCGGATGACCGTGAAAAAATGCTGCACGGCAACGCCGAGCGACTGCTGCGCTTGTAAATGAGGAGGAATTCATGAGTGCGTCCCAATTCGATACCGCTGCTGCGGAGAAAGTCGCGCATGTCCGTCCATTGTGGGGGCTTGCCCGGAAGGTGCTGCCGTGCCATACCGCGCTGGTCGTGATAGATATGCAGAACGACTTTGTCGCCGAGGGCGGATTGATGCACCGGGAAGGCTGGGATGTCTCGGCATCCCGGGAGATGGCCGCAAGGCTGCCGGCGCTGATTTCAGCCGCGCGGAAAGCAGGTGTGCTGATAATTTTTGTGCGCAATGTTTACACCACCGATGGCAACCTCTATCTGTCCGAAGTATGGCTCGAGCAGATGGCGCGCGCGCGCAAGCGTCCCGTTGGTGCGGTTGCGGCACCGGTGTTTGAGAGCCGTGGATTTTGTGGTGCGGATTCCTGGGGCGGCGAGTTTTATGGTGAAGTCCGGCCAGAACACGGTGATCCGGTTGTCACCAAGCACCGCTACAACGGATTTCACAATACCGACCTTGACACCATTCTTCGAGCTCACGGCATTCGAACGCTTGTGTTTTCCGGCGTAAGTACCCATTGTTGCGTTGAGAGCACGGCCCGCGAGGCGTTTATGCGTGATTACTATGTGGTCCCGATCAGGGATGGCACGGCGGCTTATTCGCCCGAGGACCATGAGAGTGCGCTGCGCACCCTCGACCGGCTGTTCGGCGAAGTCTCGAGCATAGACGTACTGAGTGCAATCTGGGCTGCGTGTGGCGCCAACCCTATCGACAACCCGTAACACGCGTTGAGGTTTCTCGCACATATCCCAAGGAGAATTGACATGAAGCGATTAATGGCAGGTTTCATCAATGCGCTGACGGGTGTCTTTCTGACCATAACTGTAGTCCATGCACAGGAAAAAGTCCGCATCGGCTTCCCGGTACAGATTCACACGGCGAACATGCTGCTGATGCAAGAGTACGCAAAAAAACAGGGCGTGGATCTTGAGACCATCGTCATGCGCGGTTACCCGGCGATCCAGCTCGCGCTCATCACCAACGAACTGGATGCCGCGGTGCTAGGCTACGTAAATGTTGGCTTGATGGAGGAGAAGGAATTCAGGAACCACAAGATTGTCGCCGGTGTTTTTGCTGGCGGCCAAAGCCTGACGCTTCGCAAGGGCGTGACGGCGAACACATGGAAGGACCTTGAGGGCAAGGTGCTGGGAACGGCGCCTAACAGCTACGCCGAGCTGTTGTTCAAGGTATCGGCCAGACTCGGCGGTGCCGACGTTTCGAAAATAAAGACCATCAGCTTTGCGCCTCCAGGCGGCCCGCCGCTGCAGGCCGCACTGCGCGCCGGCGATATCGACGGCTTCGTGTTTTGGGAGCCCAATAACGCCAACGCGGCGCTGGCTGGCGACGGCTACTACAGCAGCCTAGATATCGGCGACAACCCGACTCGACACATTAATGGCGCACTCGCCGTCAACGCCGATTTTGCGTTGAAGAAGCGCAGCGCGGTGCTGGCCATGGTGAGGGCGCTGGTCGAGGCCACCGACGCGCTTAATGCCAATCCCGGGCGCTATGCCGAGGTGGCGCAAAAAGGTACCGGCTCAACGCCCGAAGTCGTGAAGGAGTCGATCCCTCGCGGCCGGCTCGATTACAAGCTTTACCAGAAAGAATCCAAGGCGCTGCTGAAAATCATCCACGAGGCCGGAATTACAAAAGTTGATACCACCGCAGCTGTGGACCGTGTTTTTGATTACAGTTTCCTGATGCAAGTGACCGGCAAATCCAGGCGTGAACTGGGAGGAGAGTAGCTTGGGCGCCTGCGTAGCCTGCGCTAGGGTATTTTCCCTGCATGCCCTCTTCCAGAAAGGGACAATTTTGTGAGAGAACATGTGTTCGAAATTCCCACACCGAGCGGCGTAATTGACACCTTTGTCACGCACCCGGTCGAGGGTGGCCCCTTTCCTGCGGTCATTATCTACATGGATGTCTGGGGCGTGCGCGAAGAGCTGTTCGACGTTGCGCGGCGTGTTGCGACGGTCGGTTATTACTGTATGGTGCCGGATTTTTATTATCGCCAGGGAAGGGTCAGGCACGAGTTCCGCAACGCAAAGAACCAGATGATCACGCTTGATGCGCTTGAGCAGGACAAGCGCGAAAAAGTGCTTGAACCGCTCAAGCACCTCAACGACGGCATGGTGATCGAGGATACGCGTGCGATCCTGAATTTTATCGATGCCGGCCAGCCGGTGCGACCGGGCGGCCCGCTCGGTTCCATCGGCTACTGCATGGGAGGACGCCATGTGTTTCGCGTTGCCGGCGTGTTTCCAGACCGTTTCCGGGCGAGCGTGAGCCTTCATGGCACAGACCTTGTGTCAAATGCCGCCGATTCACCGCACCTGACCGCCGCCAACGCACAGGGCGAGGTGTACTGCGGTTTTGCCTCAAAAGATCGCCACACGCCGGTCGCGATGATCGAGGGACTGGACAAGGCGATGCGCGCCGCGGGGGTTAATTACCATTCCGAAATCCATCAGGGCGCGGACCACGGCTATGCGTTGCCCGATCGCGATATTTTCGACAAGCAGGGTGCCAACCGTGACTGGGAAATCATCTTTCCAATGTTCCGGCGCCAACTCCACTCACCCAACTGAGGTGCCATGAAAAAGCCCGCCATAAAAAAAAGCAAAAACCTAACCCTGGATCCCAAGGGCCGCCTTGAGCGTGGTCTCAAGATATACAAAAAAATGGGCTGGGGCACCAACCCCGACCTTCGCAAGAACGACGAAGTTTTCTGGCGCCTGACCACCGGCTTCGTGTTTGGCGAGGTCTGGGCGCGGCCCGGGCTCACGCTGCGCGAAAGAGAAATGATCGTGCTCGCTTCTCTGATCACCTTGGGCACCGATGGCATTGACCTGCACCTGCGCCATGCGCACAAGCTGGGCATCAGCAACGATGACATAAAGGAAATCATCTATCAGGTTATGTACTACGCCGGCCAGCCGCGAGGTTTGTTCGCGATGAAACGGCTCAATGCAGTGATGGCCGAGAGCGCCGTCAAGCCGGCAGGTAAGAAAACTAGAAAAGCCGGGGATGCCGGCTGACGCCGTCGCCGCGGCCTAGTGCATCCATTAGTATCATTACTTCTTTCTATGAGTTTAGCCACCCCGTTTTTGCCCGCCCAACCGAGTTAACGAGGAGAAATTATGCGCTTACGCCTGTCTGTGGTACCACTCGCACTAATCGCCGCGCTTACGCTGTTCACATGTTTCACGCCGCTCGCGCAAGCCCAGACCCCGGCGCGCGACGAGGTCACGCTGCGCTTGGCGTGGATTCCGGGATTTGGAGGGGACCAACTGCCGTTTTTCCTCGGCCAAGCGCTGGGCTTTTACCGCGATGCCGGCATAGATCTGAAGATCATCGAAGGCAAGGGTGCCGCGCCCAACGCCGCGTTACTGGCGCAAAAATCGGAGCAGTTCAGCATAATCGACGGTAGTGTTCTTGCGTTGAGCGTAGGCCAGGGGTTGCCGATCCGATCGGTCGGCACACTGGTGCAGCAGGCGCCGTTCGACCTCATCTTCAATACGGCCTCCGGCATCAAGACGCTAGCCGACCTCAAGGGCAAGACGGTGGGCCTGCAGCCAGGCGAAGCGATGACGGCCTTGTTCAATACGCTGCTCATATCGAACAAGATCGACCCCAAAACGGTCAAGGTTGTTGCCATCAACCCGGCCAACAAGCCTGGGGTGCTCTACCAGGGCCAGGTCGACGCCGTGGGTGGGTATGTGACCGGCGACTATTACCGCGTAAAGCTTGGCGCACCGGCCGGAATGAACATCGACCAGATTACGTATGTGGACTATGGCATCTCCACCGTAAGTGCCTCGGTTGCCGCGCATAACGATCTCATCAAGCAGAACCCCGATCTGGTGAAACGATTCATGGCGGCGACGGTGCGTTCATGGGAGTATGCCCGCAAGAACCCGAACGAGGCGGTGGAGTACACCCTCAAAGCGGCCCCCAAGGCCAACCGCGTGTTCCTGACCGAGACGCTCGGCTGGGCTTTGAAGCTGGCGCAAACGCCGCGCTCGGTCGGCAAGCCCATGGGCTGGACCAGTGAGGCCGATTGGACTGCCACGCTGGATTTGCTGGAAAAGCATGCCGAGCTCAAGAATCGCCAGCCGGTATCGACGTACTTTACCAACGAATTTATCCCGCAATAGTCCGTCCGCCGACAGCAGTCACCTTTAACGAATCGAAAGGGCCGTAGCATGAGCAATTTCCGCAGACGTAACGAAACCTGGATGATGGACATGGCGCTGGGTATCGCCGGCACCGAGGCCATGTGGCCGGGAATGGGCCCGGCGTGGATCGAATGCGGCCAGCGCCAGATCGACATAGAACGCACCATGTCGCGAATTCGCTCCTTCAAGATGATCAGCAAGGAGTGGGAACGCACCGCCCGCGGTCTCGAATTGCAGGCCACCCTGGCCGAAGGCAAGGGCAACCACATCACCGCCGGCGAGTTCTACCAGCGCGCCGCCATCTGTTTCGGCCGCGCCAAGTGGCCAATCATGGACGACAAGAGCGCGCGCAAGATCGAACTTAACGCCTCCGAGGAGCGCTGTTTTGACAAGGTCATCGCCTACAACGAGTTGTACAAGATCGTGCGCGTTGAGATCCCGTTCGAGGGCGGTCTCATTCCGGGCATCCTGCACTTGCCCAGGGGCGTCACGCGGCCACCGTGCGTGGTGTTTGTGCCCGGGATGGATATGACCAAGGAGGACTTTCCCAACGTCCAGAATAACGTCTTTGCGCGCCGCGGTATGGCCTGCCTGTCAATCGACGGCCCGGGCCAGGGCGCCAGCAACCTGCGCGGCATCAAGGCGAGTCTTGGCGCCTACGAGCGCGCATTGACGACGGTGCTTGACGCTCTGGCCAAGCGCGACGACGTGGACGGCGGCAATGTGAGCGTGCTTGGCCTTTCGCTGGGTGGCTACAACTCGATTCGCAGCGTCGCCATTGAACATCGCTTCAAGGCGCATGTGTCGATGATCGGCCTTTACGGCAATCTGGACATGTTCTTTTCCATGGCACCTCCCAACTTTCGCAGCCACTTCATGTACATGGCTGGCATCAAGACGGATGAGGAACTCGACAAGCAGGTCGATGAGTTGTCGGTGCCGCGGTTGGCGTCACAGATCAGGACGCCGACCCTGATTGTCACTGCTGAGTATGACCAACTCACCTCGCTCGAGGCGGCTGAGGCTTTCTATGCCAACATGAAGTGCCCTAAGGAAATCTGGATTGCCGAGGGGCAGTTCCACCCGATGGGCGCGCTACGCGCCAACTTATGGGTGCAGATCGCCGACTGGATCAAGACGGTATCTAGCGTAGGGCTGGTGGCCGGGCATGACAGCCGCACCCTGATACCAGAGCCATGATCATGTCGCGTCGCGCCTGGCGTGAGACTGCGATCTACCTGACAAGCGCCATCGCAGTGGTGCTGCTTTGGTGGCTTTTTGTGCGCCTGACCGGAGTCAAGGAGTATCTGTTGCCCGGTCCTGAAAAGGTGCTAAGCAACATGTGGGAGCAGCGTGCCACGTTGCTCGATGAGGCCGCTGTCACCGCTTGGGAGACCGTCCTTGGGTTCATCGTCAGCGTGCTCATCGCCATGCCGATGGCGGTGCTGATGACCGAATCGCGTACTGCTTACTCGTTCGGCTACCCGCTGGTGGTCGGCCTGCAGACTGTTCCCAAGATCGCTGTCGCCCCGCTCCTGGTGGTGGTGCTCGGTTTTGGCATACTGCCAAAGGTCATTGTTGTCGTGCTGGTGGCGTTTTTCCCAATTGTGGTCAATGCCATTGCGGGCTTTCGCACGGTCGATCCTGACATGCACAATCTCGGCCGTATCCTCGGTTTTGGTCGTGTCAAATTCTTCATGCGCATCAGCCTGCCGCAAGCGCTGCCCGCTATATTCGCCGGTCTCAAGGTCGCCATGACCCTGGCGCTGATCGGCGCCATAGTGGCCGAATTTGTCGGGGCAGACAAGGGCCTCGGTTACCTGCTGCTTTCGGCCTCGGCGCGCATGGATTCCACGCTTTCGTTCTCAGCGCTAATTGCGCTGACCCTGCTTGGCCTCGCGCTCTACGCTGCGGTCGCGCTGCTCGAGTGGTTGGTCGTGCCGTGGCGGCGCGAGACGGACACCGAAGCGCGGGGGTCGCAGTGATGGCTGATGAACTCTGCACACCGGGCACCGCATCGATCACACTTGAGGGCGTATCCTTGCGCTATGCAGGACGCACCAGCGTCGAGGCATTGCGCAATGTGTCGATGACCGTCGAGTCCGGGCAATTCGTGTCAATTCTGGGCCCCAGCGGTTGTGGCAAGAGCACTATCCTGTCGCTGGTTGCGGGTCTTCGCATGCCGACCGCCGGGCGGGTGCTGCGTAACAATGTAACCATACGGGGCCCGGTCACCAGCGCCGGGATGGTATTCCAGAAACCGGTATTGCTCGAATGGCGCAGTGCCCTCGGCAACGTCATGCTGTCGGCAGAGGCGCACGGCATGCCGAAGGAGGAGGGTGAACGGCGCGCACGGGACTTGCTGCTTTCAGTGGGGTTGGCAGGGTTTGAAAACGCTTATCCGCGCGAGTTGTCTGGCGGCATGCAACAGCGCGTTGCCATTTGCCGCGCCCTTGTGCACGGACCCGATATGTTGCTTATGGACGAACCTTTTGCCGCCCTGGACGCCATCACACGGGATCAACTGGCCGTCGACCTCGGGCGGATTTTTTTGAAGAGGCGTGCGTCGGTCCTGTTTGTTACCCATTCAATTCCAGAGGCGATATTTTTGTCGGATAAGGTTGTCGTCATGACGGGGCGGCCGGGAACGGTAAGCAAGATCATCGATATCGACCTTCCGCGCCCGCGCAGCCTGCATGTTCGCCGAAGTTTGGCCTTCGGCGAATATGAATCGCAGATCCTCCGGTTATTCGAAGAAGCGGGCCTTTTGCGCGATGAGTCGAGCGGGCAGGGTGGAGCCACCGGCCCGGTCTAGCAGGAAAGGATATCCGGTGTTTTTCGGGAGAGAGCTACCGGTGCCGCGCCCTGCGTCGTCAATGCCGTCGTTGATGTCCTTCGCCCCTTGGGCGTGGGGCAGTTGGATATGCCGTTGACGCCGATGCGGTTCTTGCAGGCGATCGACGCCGCATGCAAATAGTGCGGCTTTGCCCCACAGTAAAGGCGTGGTTGACATGCCAAGTTGTATACGATAATGTCGATAACGTATACAGATGCAGTGTGCATGTGCAGCTTCATCAGGCTATCAAGGCACGTCGCGGTGGCGTAACATGACACGGTTTGTTCTGGCAATGACTTCTAACGGGAGGTGAATTCATGGGCAAACTCGACGGGCGCGTAGCCCTGGTTACCGGCGCAAGTCGTGGTCTTGGCAAGGGCATCGCAACTGCGTTTGCCGCCGAGGGCGCAAAGGTTGCAGTCAACTATCACTCCAGTACCGCGGGTGCCGAAGATACCGTTGCGAAGATTCGCGCGGCGGGCGGCGTCGCCGAGGTGTTCCGTGCCGACGTCGGTGATGCGACGCAGGTCGACGCCATGGTCAAGGCCATCGGCGCAAAATTCGGCGGCGTGGACATCCTTGTCAACAACGCCGGCATCGTCAACGCATCCCCGCTTGTCGACATGACTCCCGAGGCCTGGGATGCGGTGTTCAACGTACATGTCCGGGCGATGTTCCTGTGCTGCAAGGCGGTGTTGCCGCACATGATTTCGCGCAAGTACGGGAAGATCATCAACATGAGCGGATCGTTTGCGGTCTCAGGCGCCGAGAAGTTCGTGCACCTGTCGGCGGCAAAGGGAGCGATGACCGGCTTTACGCGGGCACTCGCGCGCGAAGTCGGACCGCAGGGAATTTACATCAACGCGATCGCGCCCAGCATGATCAAGGGGGAGACGACCGAGAAGATGGACCCGGCTTTCCTTGAGGTCCTGCGGCAGCGCTATCCTCTGCGCAAGCTCGGCGAGTTGCGCGACATCCAGGCGTCGGCGCTGTTCCTTGCGTCGAGCGATTCGGATTTTTACACCGGACAAATGCTTTGTCCGTCCGGTGGCGAAATAATGGTTTGATCAAGTCAACACATTCTCAGGGAGCGCGAAAATGAAGGTCCGTGTCGGATTGCTGCAGGTGGAGTGCAACCGCTCCCGCGCCGAGAACCTTGCGAGGGCGGAAAAATACATCCGCGACGCTGCGGCCAAGGGCGCGCAGGTGCTGCTTCTCCCGGAGGTGTTCCACGAGTTGTTTTTCATCACCTCGCTGGATATCAAGTACATGGAGACCTCCGAGGAGATTCCCGGACCCATCACAAAGATGATGCAGTCCCTCGCCAAGGAACTGGGCGTGGTCATTTGTGCGCCGATTTACGAGCGCGTCGGGCGCAGCGTGTACTACAACTCGGCGGCGATGATCGACGCGGATGGCAGGTTCCTCGGGGTGTATCGCAAGAACCACATTCCGCTGAACACGATTTTCTACGAGAAGCTTTACTTTAAGCCAGGCAACCTGGGTTACCCCGTGTTCGAGACGGCCTTCGGCAAGATCGGTGTGATCATCTGCCACGATCGCCACTACCCGGAAGGTGCGCGTTGCTCGGCATTGAATGGCGCCGAGATTCTCTTGGTGCCCAGCGCCACGCCCAAGGCCAGCCTGTCGGTGAAGGTCTGGGAAAAGGAGTTGATGGGGCATGCGATTTTCAACGAGTACTTCGTGGCCGGTCTCAACCGAACGGGAAAGGAAGGCGACTACACCTATTACGGTCGGAGCGTGATTTGCGATCCGGTCGGCGATATCATGGCGCAGGCGGGCGAGGGCGAGGAAATCCTCCTGGCCGACTGCGATCTGGACTTCATCACCGAGCGCAGGCGCGCTTGGCAGTTCTACCGCGATAGGCGGCCTGACAGCTATGGACTGCTTACGCAACTGATTCCCTGATCATGGCGGCAGGGATTCGGGGGTAAAGGACGGGACGCCAATAATCGTTGATTCACAGGGGGCTACTATGGGCAGAATGTTGAAGTTTTCAGCGGCGCTTGCATTTGCGCTGCTCGCGGGCATCACGTCCGCGCAGGCGCAGCAGAAGGTCCGGTTTGCTTATGCCGTGCAGATTCACCAGGCCAACATGATGCTGATGCAGGAGTACGCCAAGAAGCATGGCGTCGACCTGGAAGTCACGCCGTTGCGGCGCTATGCAGACCTGCAACTGGCGCTCACCACCAACCAGGTGGATGTCGTGGTGCTCGGCTATGTCAACCTCGGCCTGATGGAGGAAAACGCCTTCAGGAACCACAAGGTGGTCGGGGGCGTGTTCACTGGTGGGCAGAGCCTGACATTGCGCAACGGCGTTCAGGCCAAGACTTGGAAGGACCTCGAGGGCAAGACCTTGGGCACCGCACCCAACAGTTATGCCGAACTGCTGTTCAAGGCGACGGCCAAGCTCGCCGGGGCAGATCTCTCAAAAATCAAGACGGTCAGCTTTGGCGGTGGCGGCCCGCCGGTCATCGCAGCGCTGCGCGCAGGCGATATCGATGGGTTCGTCTTCTGGGAGCCGAACAACGCCGATGCGGCGATCGGCAAGGTCGGCTATTACAGCAGCCTCGACATCGGTGACAACCCGACCAAGCACATCAATGGCGCCATGGCGGTCAATTCTGATTTCCTCGCGAAGAACCGCAGTGCCGTGCTGGCGGTGGTGCGTGCGCTGGTCGAGTCTACCGATGCGCTCAATGCCAACCCGGCCCGCTATGCCGAGGTCGCGCAGAAAGGTACGGGGTCGACGCCCGAGGTGGTCAAGGAATCCATCCCCCGCGGGAAGCTTGACTACAAGCTGTACCAGAAGGAAGCGAAGTACCTCCTCAAGATGATCCATGAAGCGGGCATCACGAAGGTCGACACGACCGCCTCGATCGACCGCACCTTCGATTACAGCCTGCTGATGCAGGTAACCGGCAAGTCCAAGAAGGACCTCGGTGGCGAATGAGCGGAGCATGCCGACGGGCGGCGTGAAGTCAGGCGGATTCTTGGTGGCGGGAAACATCGGCAGTTGGTTGCAGGTCAATGCAGTTAGGCTGGTCGGGCCTCTCGCCGTCCTCCTGCTCTGGCATGTGGCGTCCACCGCGGGCTGGGTGGACGTGCGTTTCGTCCCGTCGCCCGCGACGGTCGGCAAGACGCTGTACAGCTGGATTTTCGCGAAGCCGACCGGTGATCCCTATATTGGCACCTGGGCGTCGCACGCCGGCAACAGCACCTACCGGGTGCTGATCGGGTTTGCCTTCGCCGCCGTGGTGGCCGTGTTTCTCGGAACCCTGATCGGCTGGTTTCGCCTGGTGTCGGACCTGCTCGACCCGATCATCCAAATGCTCCGTCCCATCCCGATTACGTCATGGGTCCCGTTCGCGGTGATTTTCTTCGGCATTCGCGATGCGTCGGCTTTTTTTCTGATTGCACTCGGGGCGTTTTTTCCGATCGTCGTCAACACGGCGGCCGGCGTGTCCGGGACGCCCAAGCTGTTGGTGCGGGCGGCTAGAATGCTGGGCATACGCCCGCACATGCTTTTGTTGCGTGTGGTGATTCCCTCCGCGCTGCCGTTCATCTTTACCGGCTTGCGGCTTGGGATCGGGCTGGCTTGGGTGCTGGTGATCGTGGCTGAAATGCTTGCAGTTAAATCCGGGCTCGGGTTTGCGATGTGGGATGCTTATTACTTCCTGCGGATGGACGTGATCATCGCCGCCATGTTGAGCGTAGGCTTTCTCGGATTCCTCAGTGACTTGGTGGTGCTGTGGATCAGCCGCTGGGCGCTCAGCTGGAACAAGGGATTATGAGTACCCATCGCATCGTTTGCCGCGGCCTTAAGAAGAGTTATTTCGACATTAGGCGCAAGGAAGAGGTCGTGGCGATTGCCGGCCTTGACCTTGATATCGCTGATGACGAATTTGTAACCATCCTCGGCCCCAGCGGCTGCGGCAAGACCAGTTTCCTGAACATCGTTGCAGGATTCGAAAAGGAGACCGGCGGCAGCCTGAGTCTCGACGGTGCCAGCATCTCTGGGCCCGGGCCGGATCGCGGCGTGGTGTTCCAGGAATACGCCCTGTTCCCATGGCTCAACGTGACGGCTAACGTGGAGTTCGGTCTGCGCGAAAGGGGCGTCCCGGCGGCGGAACGCGCCGAGCGCACGCGCAGGCAGATCGCCGCGGTCGGTCTGTCCGGCTTCGAGAACCGCTATCCGCAGGAGTTGTCCGGCGGAATGCGCCAGCGCGTGGCGTTGGCACGGGTCATGGTGAACGACCCGAAGATACTGCTGATGGACGAGCCATTCGCGGCGCTTGATGCCCAAACCCGCACGCTGATGCAGGAAGAACTGTTGAATGTGTGGAGCAGCGACCGGCGCGCGGTGATTTTCATCACGCACAATATTGAAGAAGCGATCCTGCTCGGGGATCGCGTGGTGATCATGACCGCGCGGCCGGGCAGCATCAAGGAAATCGTCGAGGTCGTTCTCCCGCGTCCCCGGGACGTAACCTCGGAGGCGTTCAACGCCATTCGCAGGCATGTCGGTTCGTTGATGGAGGAAGAGGCGAGGAAAGCGTTCGCCGCGAGCCGCGAGGCGAATGGTGGCGAGGGCTGAACGCAGGGTGAAGATTCCCGCTGGCAGGCGCAAGGGTGCCGTCGCGCCGGGGCGCCGCATTGCGCTGGTTACGGGGGCCGGACGCGGGATCGGGCGTGCGATTGCCTGCCGCCTGGCCCGTGACGGTGCCATGGTGTTCGTCAACTACCGCAGCGATCGTGTGGCCGCGCTGGGGTGCGTGGCCGAAATCATTGCCAGCGGCGGAGCTGCGCAGGCGGTGCGGGCCGACGTTTCCGATGCTGCTCAGGTTCGAAACATGCTGGCACGCGTCCGGCGAGATGCCGGAGGTCTCGACATCCTAGTCGCCAATGCCGGTGTCGCCCCGCTGGCACGCTCGCTCGCAGCGGTCACGCCGTCGATGTGGAGACGCACTATGGAAACCAACGCAACGGGCGCCTTTTTCTGCGCCCAGGCTGCTGCGCCGATGCTGGCGCGCTCAGGGAGCGGGCGCATCGTGTTCATCGGCTCCGTAGCGGCGCGCCTGGGAGGGAACATTGGTCCGCATTACGCCGCGTCCAAGGCGGCGTTGCGGGGGCTTTGCTCGTCAATGGGGCGTGAACTGGCCCCTTCGGGCATTACCGTGAACGTGGTCGAACCAGGATACGTTGCGACCGATCTGTCGGAGGTGATTCACCGTTCGGTGGCAATGCGCCGCCGGATGCGGGCGGAAGTGCCGCTGGAGCGCACCGGGACGGTCGAAGAGGTGGCCGATGTCGTCGCATTTCTTGCCGGTCCGGGCGGTAGCTATGTCACCCGGGAATGCATTGCCGTGGCCGGCGGGCGCTAGCCGCGGAGAAGACTAAGGAGAACACCATGGCCCGTTTTGAGCATGTCCATTTTTACTGTACCGACCCGGAGGCGACCCTGTCGTTTTTCGAAAAATATTTCGGCGCCAGCGTTGAGTCGCGGGTTCCGTTCCCCGACTGGCTGATCATCCGCATGAAACTCGGCGAAACCATCGTCGCCCTGTCGCCCAAGCGTGGCGACATGGTGCTGGCCGATCCGGCGCGGGGGCCACGCCGGGGCTTTGACCATATCGGTATATTCCTCGACGGGATCGACGACCTCGTTGCACGGATGAAGACCGACGGCGTCGAGGTGGCCGCGGCACCGTATGACGCCGGTCCGGTTCGGATCGCCTACGTCTACGCGCCTGATGGCATCCAGCTCGAGCTGATCCAGAAGCGGGCATGAGCAAGGAACTGCACCTGGAGGTTGGAGCCGGCGTCGCCTGGCTGACGGTCGACCGGCCGGAAGTGCGCAATGCGCTGTCCGCCGCGTTGTGCCGCGAGATCGCCGATCGCCTCAATGAACTCGCGCTGGACACCGCGGTCAGGGTGGTGGTGCTTCGCGGCGCCGGTGAAAAGGTGTTTGTCTCCGGGGCGGACATCAACGAATTCACGGAGTCGCTGGCATCGCCGCAGTCGGCGCTTGACTATGACGCCAACGCCGAGTTGATGCAGACAGCGATACGAAAGCTCCCCAAGCCGGTGATCGCGATGATCCAGGGCTACGCCGTCGGCAGCGGCTGCATCGTTGCGGTGGCCTGTGATTTTCGCATTGCCAGCACGGCAGCGCGTTTTGGCGTACCCGTGGCAAAGTTCGGATTCGTTGCGCCTGTCCCGGACGTGCTTCGCCTCGCGCACCTTGTCGGCCCGGCCAAAGCCAAGTGGATCATGATGACCGGCAAACTGCTGGACGCAAAGCGGGCGCTGGAGATCGGGCTCGTCGACGAGGTCGTTGAGCCGGCGCAATTGCAGGAGGCCACCGAGGCTTTCGCACGGGTGCTGGCCGACAATGCGCCGCTGACACACAAGGTGACCAAGGAAATCATCGAGGAATACACGGCGCCGTCGAACGACGTCTACGCGGGGCGCAAGTGGTACGAGGAAGTGTTTAGCAGCGGCGACTTTCGCGAGGGCCTGGATGCATTTTTCGCCAAGCGCAAGCCCGACTTCAAGGGAAAATGAGCATGAGCGCTGCAGCGCAGCCCGGGAGCGCCGGCACCCTGCCGCTGGCCGGGATCAAGGTGGTCGACCTCAGTCACATGCTGGCTGGGCCCTATTCGACCTGGATCATGGCGGCGCTCGGCGCGGATGTCATCAAGGTCGAGGTTCCCGGGCGCGGTGATTTCACCCGCAAAATCGGCCCCTTCCTGCAGGGTGAGAGCATTTACTTTCTAAGCATCAACCGCAACAAGCGCAGCGTCACGCTGAACCTGAAGCACCCCGAAGGAAAGGCGGCATTTCTGAGGCTGGTTGCCGGTGCCGACGTACTGCTTGAAAACAACCGTCCCGGCGTGATGGCGAGGCTGGGTCTTGACTACGCCGCCGTGGCGGCCGTCAATCCGCGAATCGTGTACGCATCGGTTTCAGGCTTTGGGCAGACCGGTCCCTACAGCAGTCGACCCGCCTTCGACGCCGTAATTCAGGCCATGTCCGGCACCATGAGCATTACCGGAGAGGAGGGGCGCGGCCCGGTCCGCGTTGGTGCATCAATCGGCGACATGGCGGCCGGCCTTTTTGCGACGGTGGGCATCCTGTCGGCGCTGCACTCGCGCCAACACACCGGACGCGGCACTTTCGTCGATGTTGCCATGCTTGACGCCCAGCTTGCATTGCTTGAAAACGCGGTGGCGCGCTTCCTGAACGCCGGCGACGTACCGCGGCGCATCGGCAGCCGCCATCCGCTGATCGCCCCGTTCCAGGCCTTTTCGACCAGCGATGAGCCCATCGTGGTCTGCGTCGATACGGAGCCGCAGTGGGAACGCCTGTGCGACGTGCTTGGCCGCGAAGACCTGCTCAAGGAGCCGTTGTTCGTCGATGGCAATGCACGTGTGCACAACATTGCCGTGCTCGAGCCGATCCTGAACGAATGTTTCATCAAGCGCGGCCGTGCCGCGTGGCTGGCTGCGCTCGAGAAGGCCGATGTACCCGCCGGCCCGATCAATTCGATCCCGGACGTGGTGGCCGACCCCCAAGTCCTGGCGCGAAACATGATCGCGGCTGCCGGGGGCGGGCGCTTCGTGTCGCAGCCGATACGCATGGGCGATGGGGCGGCACAGACAGCCTGGCCGGAGCGCCCGGCGCCGGCGCTCGGGGCTGACACTGATTCGGTGCTGGCCTCCGTCGGGTATTCTGCAGAGGACATTGCGCGCCTGCGTGCGGCGGGCGCGCTTTAGGTGCGCGGTAAACAGGGTTCAATCGGACGAATTTTGAACAGGGAGACACCATGCCGTACATGACTGCATCCGATGGCGTAAAGCTGTACTTCGAGGAAACGGGGAGCGGTATCCCCATCATCTTCATCCACGAGTTTTCCGGCGACCATCGCGCCTGGGAAACGCAGGTTCGCTACTTCAGCCGGCGCTATCGCTGCATCACGTTCTGCGCGCGCGGTTATCCGCCATCGGAGGTACCGGACAACCTGGAAAAATACAGCCAGCGCCGCGCCGTCGATGACGCCAAGGACGTTCTTGACCACCTGAAAATCGCCAAAGCGCACGTCGTCGGCCTGTCGATGGGTGGCTTTGCCGCGATGAACTTCGGCATCATCTACCCGGATCGAGCCCTTTCGGTTGTCATTGGTGGCGTTGGTTTCGGTGCCGAGCCAGAGAAGGCGGCGCAGTTTCGCGCAGAGGTTGAGGTGGTGGCGCAGCGCTGGGAAAACGAAGGCGCAAAGAAATTCGCGCCTATCTACGGGGCGGGGCCGGGGCGCGAACAGTTGCAGGCGAAGGACCCGCGCGGCTTCAAAGAATTTATCGACCAGCTCAGCGAGCATTCCGAGAAGGGCGCTGCGATGACGCTGCGTGGGGTGCAGATGCGCAGGCCTTCGCCGTTCGAGCTTGAGGCGGACCTCAAGAAGATGATAGTGCCGACGTTGATCATCCACGGAGATGAAGACCGCCCGGCGCTGGGTACCGGCGCCTTCCTCAAGCGCACCGTGCCATCTGCGGGGCTGGTGGTGATGCCCAAGGCCGGTCACACGATCAACCTCGAGGATCCGGGGCTCTTCAACCAGCACCTGCAGGATTTCATGGCGACTGTCGATGCGGACCGCTGGACGCTGCGCGATAAGCGCACCGAGCAGCCCGCAGTGCTGCTCGACCCCAACGCCAAGAGCTAGGAGACGCGCGCGATCCGCTAAGGGGTCGGTGCGTTGCGTATTGCCTGCAGCACCCGTTCGGGTGTTGCAGGCATGCGCAGATCGCGAACGCCGAGGCCTGCGAGCGCATCCATTACCGCATTGAAGGTGGTCGCCGGCCCGCCGGTTGCGCCGATTTCGCCGCAGGACTTCATGCCCATGGGCGCATGCGGACTGGGCACCTCCAGCAGCTTGACGGTGAAGGCGGGGACGCCGTCGGCACGCGGCATTGCGTAGTCCATGAATGTGCCGGATAGTAATTGCCCTGATTCCGGATCGAACACGGCGCGCTCGAAAAGGGCCTGGCCGATGCCCTGCGTGACGCCCCCCATCAATTGCGCTTCGACCACCATTGGATTGATTGCGCGTCCGACGTCCTGCACGATGGTGTAGTTCTGCAGCGTGACGACGCCGGTTTCCGGGTCGATTTCTACTTCAGCGATGTGACAGCCGTTGGGGCAGGTCGAATCGGCGGGCGTGAACCGGTCCTCGGCGTACAGCCCGAAATGCGCGTCAGCGCCCGCCTTGATCGCATGGGCGGCCACTTCCGCCAGGCTGGCTCCGCGGTCGGTGCCGCTGATCGTGTAACGGCCATCAGCAAATGAAATGTCATCCGCCGACACCTCGAGCAGGTCGGCGGCGCCGGTACGCCCGGCCTCGATCAGCTTTCCCGTTGCGGCAAGCAGTGCGCTTCCGGCGACGGTGAGCGAGCGGGACGCGCCGGTGCCTATGGCATCAGGCATCTCGTCGGTGTCCCCTTGCACGATCCGGATGCGCGCGGCAGTGATGCCCAGGAGGTCGGCGACGAGCTGGGTGTAGACGGTCTGGTGCGACTGGCCCTGCGACATGGTGCCCACACGTGCGACGACCGTACCGTCAGGCAGGCAGGAGAGCATGGCCCGCTCCGTAATGCCAATGCCCGCCCATTCGATCATGCTGGCGTAGCCGAGGCCGCGCAACCGTCCCCGGGCCGCGCTTTGTATGCGCCGCGATGCAAACCCGGCAACGTCGGCGGCCTGCTCGGCGGCAACCAGCGCAGCTGCGAGGTCACAGGAATCAAAGTGCACGCCGAGGCTGGTGGAATACGGTTTGGTGGTGGCGGGGATCAGGTTGCGGCGGCGAAGTTCCGCCGGCGACATGCCGAGTTCTCGCGCCGCGCAGTCCATGGCGTACTCGATCATGAATATTGCCTCGGGTGTGCCGGCGCCACGGTAGGGGCCGGTCGGCGGCGTGTTGGTGTACCAGGCCTTCACTTCAAGCTCGACTGCCGGGACCACATAGGTCCCGGTAAGGACTTTCGATACGATGATCGGTGGGATCGCGCCCTTCGGGCTGAGGTAGGCGCCCAGGTTGCTGGTGACCGCCGCGCGCAGCCCGAGTATGCGACCGACGGCATCGAAGCCGAGATCGAGCACTGCCGACTGGTCGCGCGCCTGTGTATCGGTGAGGAAGTTCTCGGAGCGCGAGCCCAGCCAGCGCACGGGCCGGCCGAGCTTGCGCGCTGCCCACAACACCAGCACCTCCTCCGGGTAGAGGATGTTCTTCGAGCCGAAGCCGCCGCCTACGTCGCGCGTGATGACGCGCACCCGGTCTTGCGCAATCCTGAAAATGTCACGCGCGATGGTACGACCCACAGCCTGCGGCTTGCCGGCCGCGGCATGCAGTGTGTAACGGCCGCTCGCGGCATCCCACTCGCCGACGTAGGTGCGCGGCTCGATGGGGTTCTGAATCAGGCGTGGAACGTCCACCGCCACGCGGACGGTGCGCGCCGCGCCCGCAAACGCAGAAGTGGTTGCCGCGGCATCGCCGCAGCAAAATGAGAAAGCGATATTGTCCGGGAACTGTTCCCAGACCGCCGGTCCGGGGGCCGCCGGCCGCACGGCCGCATTGAGGACTGCGTACTCCACGACGACACGTTCGGCGGCGTCGCGGGCCAGTTCATGGCTTTCGGCTACGACGATGGCAACCCCCTCGCCCTGAAAGCGTAAGCGGCGCTGGGCCAGCACCGGTTGCGGCATGGCCACGGACGCATTGCCAGCGGGCGGCAGTCCGGCCGCGCGCGCTGTGTCCGAAGGGGGAGGGCGGTCTTCCCAGGGTATGCCGCCCAGTGAGTCGGCGGCGGCATCGCCACCGGTCCACACGCCAAGCACACCCGGCATGGCCAGTGCGGCGCTGGTGTCGATTGAAATGATTTCCGCCGAAGCGTGGTCGGAACGCACGACCGCGAGGTGGGCCAGGCGCGCAAAGGTGATGTCGGCGGTGTACTGCCCCATCCCTTTTAGCAGGCGCTCGTCTTCGACGCGTAGAACGCGCCGGCCGATGTGCAGGCCGGTACCCGTTGCCTCCGGCATGGCGCAGTTCGAACGCCCCGAGTTCAGACTACCGGCCAGCGGGAGACGGGTTTGACGTTGGAGCGGGCGAGCAGTTGCGGCGCCAGTTCGCGGCAATGCGCGCGCACTTCTTCCATATTTATGGTGGTCAGTTCACGGCCTTCCATCAGTATCCTGCCGTCGACCATCACGGTGTCGACGCAATCGCCGTTGGCCGAATACACCAGGCTGTAGATGTAGTTGTAGGTCGGCACAAACTCGGGGCGGTCGATGTCGATCAGGATCAGGTCGGCTTTTTTGCCGGCCTCGATCACGCCCAGGTCATCTTCCCAGCCCATTGCGCGGTAGCCGTCGAGGGTGGCCATTTCTATGACCTCTTCGGCGGTGATTACGCCGGGGTCAAGGCGCGAATCCTTGGACAGTGTTGCGGCGAGGTACATGGTGCGGAACATGTCCTTGCTGTCCCCGGAGTTCACGCCGTCGCAGCCGAGCGCGACAGTGACGCCGGCCTTGCGCATTTCGATGAACTTGCCCATTTGCGTCGTGCCCTTGGCGAGCTTGAGCGCGGCCGGCGGGTTCTGGCAGACCTTGGTGTCGGTTTCGGCGAGGTAGTCCACCTCGTAGGGATCGACCGCGGTCATATGGTTGAGATACACATTGGGGCCGAGCACGCCGATCTTGTACATGTGCTCGACCGGGCGGTGTCCGGTGGCGCGCATTTCGGCGGCGGCTTCCTCGCGCGAACTGGCCTTGTGCATCAGCGTCGAGGTCTTGTACTTGTCGGCGATTTCCTTGGTGCCCTGCATCAGTTCGTCGGAGCAGGTGCCCACGCCCTCAATGGTGGCGAAAATTTTGATGCGGCCGTTGGCCGCGCCGTTGAAGGACTTGATGTTGTTCTCGGTCAGGTCGAGGCATTCCTTCAGGTTCATTTTGAGGAAGTACTCGGGACACTTCTGGCCGTCTGGCCCGCCGTGGTCCCACACCCAGCTGCCGGTGCTGGCACGCATGCCGGAGTTCTCTATGGATTTCACCACCGAGGGCAGGTAGCTGCAGCC
This sequence comes from Bordetella parapertussis, assembly GCA_945892985.1. Taxonomy (GTDB): domain Bacteria; phylum Pseudomonadota; class Gammaproteobacteria; order Burkholderiales; family SG8-39; genus CAITSH01. The sequence goes on along the minus strand of CAMDDU010000015.1, from coordinate 45,824 downwards.
CGGTTCAGCAAAGCAGGTGGTGCCGCTGCGAATCATTTCGGCCATCAGGCATTGCGAGTACCAGTATTCGTCTTCCGGCTTGGTCGCGGCGAGGTAGGGGTAGCACCAGTCCTTGAGCCAGTCGCTGGTTTTCAGGTTGTCGGGGATCAGGCCACGGGCGATTTCGTTGAGGTGGGCGTGGCCGTCAACAAGGCCGGGCATCACCAGGCGATTGCTGCCGTCTATGACCTTGCGGCCTGCCCAAGCCTTTTTGATTTCGGCGGTCTTGCCGACTGCAACGATGCGGTCGCCGAGTATCGCAACCGCGCCATCGGTGAGGATGCGGCGCGTCGCATCCATGGTCAGTACGATGGCGTGCTCTATCAGTATGTCGGCGGTTTGCGGCATGTCCTGCCTCTCTGGCGGTTGGGTTTGAAGAAACTTGGCTTGCAATAAATAAAAAATACAATATACTAAAAATGCCTTCGGTGTGTGAGTTTTGCCATAAATTTTCTTTCCTGGCGTCGCTCACGACAAGCCTACCAAGACGCCGCCAGGCGAGTATTTGTAGTCCCTGAGTGGCTGGAGATAAATGGTTTTTTGAAATTCTTATCAAGTTATCAGGAGTCAACGTGAGCACAGCTATTCTCGACAAATTCGACAAAGTGCTGGCCACCGACGCAGCCATCGGCGTCACCCAGGAAATGGTGCGTACCGACAGTACTTCCGGCAAGGAGGGCGTGCTCGCCCAGCAGCTCGAGGCGCGGCTCAAATCCTTCGGTGTCGGCAAGGTCTGGTGCGAGGAGGTTTCGCCCGGGCGCCTGAATACGCTATGGCAGGTCGACAGCGGGCGTCCCGGTCCGCACCTGCTGCTTACCGGCCACCTTGACACCAAGCCAGTGTGCGAAGGCTGGGAGCGCGATCCGTTTGACGGCGCCATCGAAAACAACCGGTTGTTCGGCCATGGGGTCATGGACATGAAGGCCGGCCTCGGTTCATTGATAGGCGCAATGAAAACCATCATCGATTCGGGTGTCGAATTCTCCGGAAAGCTGACCTTCTGCGGTGTCGCCGACCACATGGGCCAGCAGACCGGTGCCATCGACTTGTTCAACCGCCACAAGTTTGATTGCAGCATCCTCGGTGAGCTGACCGACATGCAGATTTACATTGCGCACCGCGGCCGTTATTACTTTGACATTTCCACGATAGGCCATTCGGCCCACACCTGCCATAAATACCATGCGACCAACGCCATCGAGAAAATGCTGCCGGTGGTCGAAGAGTTGTCCAAGCTTAAGTACTTTCCGAAAATCAGCAAGGAAATGGAAGCGTTGGTAGGGGCGGAACTGTTCACCGCGGTTGGCCGCATTTACGGCGGCCTGTTCCCGGGCGGCCCGTCGATGATTCCCGATCGCTGCACCATCCGCGTCGACACGCGTCCGCAGCCGGGCGTGCCGCTCGAGGAGGTGCAGGCGCTGCTGCAGGGCGCGCTCGACAAGGCCGTTGCGCGCGATCCGTCGATCAAGCTCGAGCTTGTTGTGGCGGACAAGAAAAACTCCTTCATGGTCGACCCCAAGGCGCCCATTGTGCAGGCTCTGGTCGAGTCCTGGACAGCGGTGATGGGCAGGACGCCCAAACTGGTTGGCGGTTCCTGGCTGGCGGACACGGCAACGGTCGGCCACTTGTGCGACACGGTGATTTTCGGACCCGGCGGCGAACCGGTGTACCAGCCGAACGAATCGCTGGCGCTGTCCGACATCGAGGCGGCGACAAAAATCTACACGCTGGCCACGGCAAAAATGCTCAAGGCCATCTAAGAAGCAAGCCAGTACGCGGCAGCGGGTTCATCAGTACACGCAAGGGGGCAGGCATGGCATTCAAGGAACTCGGACCGGCGGAATTTGCACGATCCTCGGCGGCGAAGCTGGGGCGGTTGGTGGCGCAGCGCCGCGTATCGCCGGTGCAACTGGCCGAGTGCGCGATTGCGCTGGCGAAGCAATTTGAACCGGCGGTCAACGCCTATGTGATGTTTCTCGAAGCCTATGCGCGCAAGGGCGCGACGGCGCGCGAGGCCGAGGCGCGCAAGGGCCAGTTGCGCAGCCCGCTGCACGGCGTGCCCATCGCCATCAAGGACAACTTCTACCTCAAGGGCTTCCCGGCGACGCGCGGTTCGCGCACCAGCACCGAGTACGTGCCCGACACCAACTCGCCGATGATAGAGCGTATGCTCGAAGCTGGTGTTGTCATCATCGGCAAGACCACCATGCCCGAGTTCGGCTGGAAGGGCACCGGCATTTCACCGCTCAGCGGCGTGACGCGCAATCCCTGGGACACGACACGCAACTCCGGCGGCTCCAGCGCCGGTTCGGCGGTGACGGTGGCGACCGGAGCGGTACCCATTGCGCTCGGCTCGGATGCCGGCGGTTCAATACGCATACCCGCCGCCTTTTGCGGCACCGTCGGGCTCAAGCCGACGCTGGGCCGCATTCCGGTGTGGCCGGGCACAGTGACTGAAACGCTGTCGCACCAAGGACCGCTGTGCCGCACCGTCGGCGATGCCGCGCTGGTGTTACGCGCAAGTGCCGGGCCGGATGCGCGCGATCCGCTGTCGTACAACTCGGCTGCGAACGCCGATCCGGCGCGGCAAAGGCGCCTGCGTGCCGGTGCACTGCGCATCGGCGTGGCGGCCTCGCTGTTTGGTGTGCAAGTGGACGACGAAGTCAGTGCGGTGTTCGCGCGCGCAGTGTCGCGCCTCAAGCGCTCGGTCAAGGGTGCCTACAAGAACACGACCATAGATGCCGAACTGCCTTACGAATCCTTCGAGACGCTGTGGGTCACTGGCCGCGGTCTGGGCTTTGCCGAGCTGATTGCCAAGCACGGCGCGAAAATGGACCAGGGCCTGGCGCGCCTCGACGGCCTCGCCAAGGACTATGCAGTCGCCGATTACTTCAAGGCCATAGGCGACAGGCGCAAATTCGTTTCAGCCGCCTGCGCGGTGCTCGAGCGCTTTGATGTGTTGGTCACGCCGACCATGCCGCTGCTGCCCTTTGATGCGGACAAGGAAGTGCCGGCCGGCGGCGACGCCTCGGTGCCGCTGCCGTGGATAGGGTGGACGCCGTTCACCTATCCGTTCAACCTGTCGGGCCAGCCGGCCATTTCCATTCCCTGCGGTTTTACCGCCGGCGGCATTCCGGTGGGCCTGCAAATCGTCGGCCCCTGGGGTCAGGACGACCTGGTGCTGGCGGTGGCGCGAAGTTTCGAGGCCTGCCTCGCCGAAGCGACGCCGCGCCTGCCGCCGCTGGTCATGCAGGCGCTGAAGGCAACCGATGGCAAACTCGGCAAAAAATAATTCTGCCGCAGGCCGCATGCTCAAGGCCTCGGACGGCGTGCGCCTGCATGTGTGCGAGAGCGGGCAGGGCGAGCCGATGGTGTTCGTGCACGAATTTTCCGGCGACCAACGCAGCTGGGATCCGCAGCTTGCCTATTTTGGCCGCCATGCGCACTGCGTCACCTATGCTGCGCGCGGCTATCTGCCCTCGGATGTGCCTGCGAGCACCGCCGCATACAGCCAGGAACGCGCCGCCGACGACGTCGCCGATGTTATTCGCGGGCTGGGGCTGGGCGCGGCCCATGTCGTCGGCCTGTCCATGGGCGGGTTTGCGACCCTGCATTTCGGACTGCGTCACCCGCAGCTGGCCAAGTCGCTGGTGATCGCCGGCTGCGGCTATGGCGCCAAGCCCGAGCAGCAGCCCGATTACGGTCAGCGCATGCGTGCCGAGGCTGATCATGCCGAAAACATCGGCATGGCAGCCTTCGCCGCGGAGTTGGCGGCCAGCCCTTATGCGATGCCGCTGCGCGCCAAGGATTCTCAGGGCTGGTCCGTCTTTGCCGCGCAACTGGCCGGGCACTCTGCCCAGGGAACGGCGATGACGCTGCGCGCCGTGCTGGCAACACGTCCGTCGCTGTGGCACCTTGAAGACAGGCTGCGTCGCCTGCAATTGCCGGTGCTGCTGCTCGCTGGTGACGAGGACGATCCTTGTCTGGAGCCCAATCTTTACCTGAAGCGGACCATCCCGGGAGCGGCCTGGTGCGTGCTGCCGCGAACCGGGCATCTTGCCAATCTGGAGGATCCGGCCGCGTTCAACCAAGTGATTCATGACTTTGTGGTCGCCGTCGACAGCGGGCGCTGGCAGGGATGGACCGGGCACAATTTTTTAGCTTGATTATTCAATAGGAGATAAAGCAATGAGTGCGAACGGAAGACTTGCAGGACGGGTAGCGATGATCACCGGCGGCGGCAGGGGGCTCGGGCGCGGTATCGCGGAGGGCTTTGGCGCAGAGGGCGCCAAGGTCATTGTCAATTACGTCAAGGATGCCGCTTCGGCCGACGCTGTAGTCAAGAAAATCGAGGCTGCCGGCGGCGAGGCGATTGCCGTCAAAGCCAACGTCGGCGTCACCGACGACGTGAAGAACATGGTCGATGCCGGCATCAAGCGTTTCGGCAAGATCGACATCCTGGTCAACAACGCCGGCCTGCTCAACGCCGTGCCGCTGGCCGAAATGTCGGTGGAAACCTGGGACGAGATGATACAGACGCATATGCGCGGCATGTTCCTGTGCACCCGCTTCGTCATCCCGCACATGCTTAAACAAAAATACGGCAAGGTCATCAACATGAGTGGCACATTTGGTGTACTGGGTGGCGAGAATTTCAGCCATCTGTCGGCGGCCAAGGCCGGCATGATCGGCTTCACGCAGGCGCTAGCCAAAGAGGTTGGCAAGGACGGCATCAACGTCAATGCCATCGCGCCGGCGATCATCCGTACCGACCTCTACAACTTCATGCCCGAAGAGGTGCGCGATTCCATCGTGGGGACCTATCCGCTGCGCCGCGTTGGCGAGGTTGAGGATGTGGTCTCCACCGCGCTTTTCCTGGCGACCAAGGATTCATCCTTTTTTACCGGCCAGACGCTTTGCCCGGCCGGTGGCGATGTGATGGTTTGAGCGGCAATCACGCCATATATTTTTTAGAACAAGGAGGACACGATGATTGTCGAAGAGAGAACCTACACCCTAAAGCCGGGCACGGTGCATGTCTATTATGAAGATTACAATCCCCGCGGTTTGGCGATCCAGACGCGCATTCTGGGCAACCTGATCGGCTATTTCCACACTGAGATCGGCGAGCTAAACCGGGTGGTGCACTTGTGGGGCTATGACTCGCTTGCTGAACGCGAAAAGCGCCGCAAGGCGCTGTTCGAGGACAAGGACTGGCTGGAGTACCTCGCGCAGTCGCCTGATATTGTCGTCGCGATGGAAAGCCGCATTTTGGTTCCGGCGCCGTTTTCGCCGATACGCTGACGCTAAAGTCGCGAGCGCAGCCTGCGTGACAAGGAGGAGTGATGGCCAACCTGACTGACGATCCGGCAGTGCCCCTGGCGGGGATGCCCGCCCGCATAGAGCGCGGAAACCTGCATGACGAGGTGGTCGCGGTGCTGCGCGAGCGCATCATCCAGGATGAACTGTCGCCGGGTACGCGCATCCAGGAGGCCGAATTGTGCGAGCAATTCGGCATTTCGCGCACGCCGTTGCGCGAGGCCATTCGGGTCCTTGTAGCCGAGGGACTTGTCACGTTGCTGCCGCGCCGAGGCGCGGTTGTGGCGACGCCGACACAAGACGAAATCCAGGGGCTTTTCTATGCGCTTGGTGCAATTGAATCAGTGTGCGCGCCGATAGCCTGTGAAAATTTCACCGCGGATGATATCGCTTTCATCGAGCGTGAGCATGTGGCGATGCTCGACCATCAGGCAAATGGACGCATCAAGGATTATTACCGCGCCAATCAGGCCATCCATGACAGTATCGTGCGCGGCGCGCACAACCAGTTCCTCATCGCGCAGCACCGGTCACTCGGGATCCGGATTACCCGCGATCGCTTTTTCATCGAAATAACCGATGCGGCGTGGCGTCGGTCGCTGGGTGAGCACGAGCGGATTCTAGAGCTGGTGCAGCAGCGCGATGGCTTGGGACTGGCGGCGATGATGCAGCAGCACATGATCGGTTCATGGAAGGACTTTGACGCTGGTTACAATCGTCCCAAACCGGCCGCGAAGGCTGTGAGTGTTCGTAGCTGACTGGTTGCCGCGCTCAAATGCGTGCGCTGACTAAAAAGACATGATGCGTTCCGGCAGCTTCGTCGCTTTGCCCGATGCGCAGGCCTTCTCCATCAGGGGCGCGCGTGTTCCTGGCAGGTTATTGCGTGATATACCGCCGGGAGCGGTTGCGGATGCCGAAGGCTCGGTGCTCATCGATTTGCGCGTCGAGAAGGGACGGTTGACGGCTATTGCCGCTGCCGGGCAGGCGGTGGCAGGCGGACTTTCTTGCCTTGAACTGGGCGGGCGCCAGCTCTGGCCGACGCTGGTCGACCTGCACACCCACATTGATAAATCGCAGGTCATCGGCCGCATGGGCCGCCTCGGTGCCTCGTTCGCCAGTGCGCGCGAGGCCATCCTCAAGGATCGCCAACGCTACTGGAGCCACGAGGACATCCGCGCGAGGATGGAGTTTTCGGTGCGTTGTGCTTATGTGAATGGCACGTCGGCGCTGCGTTCGCATATTGATTCCTACGAAGGACAGGCCGAGCTGAGCTGGTCGGTGTTCGCCGAGGTACGGGCCGCGTGGCAGGGTCGCGTCGTATTGCAGGCGACCAGTTCGGTGCCTATAGACGTGTACGCAACGGACTATGGCAGACGGCTGGCCGATCTTGCCGCGGCGACCGAGGGCGGGCTGCTGGGTGGCGTGTTGCGCCGCTCGACCGACCACAACTACGGCCACATGGACAATATCGCCGAATTGCTCGATGCGCAGTTCACGCTGGCGAAAGTACGCGGCCTCGCCATAGACCTGCATGTCGACGAGACATTGATCGCCGCCGACTCGCACCTTGATGAGGTCGCGCGGGCGGTCATGCGCCACGGACTTGAGGGCCGTGTCGTCTGCGGCCACCTGTGCAGTCTGGCGGCCCAGCCCGACGACAAAATCGCCGCCTCCCTCGCGCTGTGTGCCGAGGCTGGGATAGGCGTTGTTTCGCTGCCGACTTCGAATCTGTATATGCATGACCGCACGCCCGGGCGCACGCCAAGGTTACGCGGCGTCACGCTGGCACAGGAAATGCTGACCCGCAACATCCCTTTTGCCATCGCCAGCGATAATGTGCGCGATGCCTTCATTCCCTTCGGGGATTATGATTTGTTCGATCTGTTTCGCCAGTCTATCGGCGTCTACCATCTGGACCATTGCCTCGGTGAGGCGGTGAGCATGGTGGGCCCGGCGCCCGCGCGCATGATGGGGATCGAGCCGATTGGCTCCCTTTGCGCGGGCGGCCCCGCCAACCTGATCATCTTCGATGCGCGCACCATCAATGAACTGGTTTGCCGGCCGCAGGCCGACCGTGTCGTCGTCAACGCTGGGCGCCCTGTCACGGACGCCTTGCCAGCCTATGCAGATCTGGATGTTTCCTAGGAGTGATGGCTGAAGAGGCGCGCCTGGCGTGCCTTTTCAGGGTATGTCTCACGCAGCGGGAGTGTTTTTCTCGCTGTTACCCCGCCCGGCGATTTCCGCACCGGCATCCGCCGCGAGCCCGGTGTGAAAGAGCAGCGACGCGGCGGAAATAATAGCGATCACCACAAAGGCCGGCCAGAAGTCCGAGGTCATGATGTTCGCGTGCCCCTGCATCGTGCTGGCCAGTTGCAGCGCGTAGGCGCCGATCACCACGCCGATGCTTTGCGCCAGCCGTTGCGACATGCTTTGCAGGCTTGAAGCCTGGCTCATGGTCTGTTTGGTGATATCGGAAAAACTGATGGCGTTGAGGCAGGTGAATTGCAGCGAGCGCAGGCAGCCGCTCAGCAGCAGCACGCCGACTACGATTGCGTGCGGCGTGTCGGCATTGAACAAACCATAGGCGGCGACCGAGCCCGAGGCGAGAATGGCGTTGACCAGCAGCACCTGCCTGAAGCCAAAGCGCCTGAGTATCATGACGGTGAGGGTTTTCATGAACATGGCGCCGCCGGCGGTGGCACAACTGAGCAGACCGGAGTGCAGCGGGTCGAGGCCGAAGCCCAGTTGAAACATCAGCGGCAGCAGGAAGGGCGTCGCGCCCATGCCGGTGCGAAACAGGCTGCCACCGATGATGCCGGCGCGGAACGTCGGGAACTTGAACAGGCCAAGGTTGATCAGCGGCTCGGCGGTCTGGCTCGAGTGCCGGGCATAGGCGGCGAGGGCCATGGCGCCGGTGATGATGCAGGCGGAGGTGACGGCCACGGGCAGCAGGTGCCCGCCGAGGGCGGAAAGACCCAGCATCATCACCGACAGGCCGATGCCCAGCAGCACAAAGCCGCGCACATCCAGGCGCGGCAACGCGCTTTCGCGGATGTTGGGGATGAAGCGCAGCACCAGTATCAGGCCGAGGATGCTGATCGGCACATTGATCAGGAATATGCCGCGCCAGTTGAAGTATTGCGTGATGAAGCCGCCCAGCGGCGGGCCCATGATGGGGCCGAGCAGCGCCGGGAAGGTGAGGTAGTTGAGCGCTTTAACCAGTTCGCTTTTGGGTACGCTCTTGAGCAGCACCAGGCGTCCGACCGGAACCATCATCGCACCCCCGATGCCTTGAATGAAGCGTGCCAGCACGAAGGCGGTCAGCGTACTCGACAGGGCGCAGCCCAGCGAGCCGGCCATGAAGACCACAATGGCCCAGGCGAAAATGGTGCGTGAGCCGTAGCGGTCGGCCACCCAGCCGCTGATCGGGATAAAAATCGCCAAGCCGACGAGGTAGGAGGTCAGCGCCAGCTTGAGTGCGAGCGGGTTCTCGCCGATGTCATTGGCGATCGCCGGCAATGAGGTGGCGAGCACCGTCGAATCCATGTTTTCCATGAACAGGGCGCAGGCGACAATCAGCGGGATGAGCACAGTGCGTTGCATCTGGAACGGGCTAACCGGGACGGGTTAAGGGTGGGGCGTCATGCCGGCAGAATTGAACGGCTAAATTGAACGCTCAGGGCGGTGATGCTGTTGCTGTGACAAAGCGAAACGCCGCTTCCCGCATCGGCGCCGCCGCATAAGCAAACCGTCAATGTCGGCTGTTTTGAGCGTGTTGCCGCTGTCGATGCCCTCGATTATCGCACCCGCGGCATTTTTGCCGCAGACTGGCTGCGCGAACGGCTATACTTTTGCCATGACATCAGCATTCCCGTCCCCGGTGGACAAAGCAGAAGGCGCAGACGGCGCAGTTCGATTGGACAGCAAGACCTTGTCCGATATCAGCGCCGGCACGCTGGCGCATTACAACGAGCGCGCCGAGGCCTTCTGGGCGGGTACACGCGATCATGACGTCGCGCAGAACATCGCCGCCTTACTCGACCACATCACGGCTGCGCCGCCTTTTTCCATCCTGGACGTGGGCTGCGGGCCGGGGCGCGACCTGAAGACCTTCTCGGGGCTGGGGCACGAGGCCGTCGGCGTCGAAGGAGCCGCGCGCTTTGCCGCCATGGCGCGCGACTACAGCGGCTGCGAAGTCTGGCAGCAGGATTTCATGCATCTTGATTTGCCAAGGGCGCGCTTTGACGGCGTGTTTGCCAACGCGGTGCTGTTCCATGTGCCAGGGCAGGTGTTGCCGCGGGTGCTGGACGTTTTGCACGCCACGCTCAAGCCGGGCGGGGCGCTGTTCTGCTCCAATCCGCGCGGACAAAACGAAGAGGGCTGGAACCGCGGACGCTATGGCGCCTATCACGACATCGAGGCCTGGCGCGCTTACATGACTGGTGCGGGGTTTGTTGAGTTGACGCATTATTTCCGCCCGGAGGGCCTGCCGCGCGAGCAGCAACCCTGGCTGGCGAGTGTGTGGCGGCGCTGATCCAGTGCAATCTGGCGACGGCGAGCCGGGGTGACAAAAATCTCTGATCCCCTGTAACCTGCAGAACTCAAAAGCGACTTGAAACGGCGCCGCAGCTACACCCGGCGCGGGGGGAAGTGGTGTCGGAAAACCCGATTGATCCTGGCCTGGAGCTGCGGATCGGCAAATACGAAGTGCAGAGGCTGCTCGGTAAAGGCGCGACCGGAACCGTTTACCTTGCGACCGACACGTTTTCCGGCGGCGAAGTCGCGCTCAAGACGATTGACCCCGCCCTGTTCCTTGATGCGGAGTTCGGCGCTGAGTACCGCACGCAGTTTCTCAATGAGGCCTCGCTTGCGGGCAAGTTGCGTCATCCGCACATCGTCGGCATTCTTGAAGCCGTGGTCGAGGCGGATGCGGGCTACATCGCCATGGAACTGGTGATGGGCGGTGATCTTGCGGCGCATGCCAGTCCGGAGACGCTGTTGCCGGTCGGCGATGTGATGCAGGTGGGTTTCAAGTGTTGCGGCGCGCTCGACTACGCGTTCCAGGAGGGGATTTTTCACCGCGACATCAAACCCGCAAACATCATGGTCGTCAAAGGTACCGAGGTGAAAATCGCCGATTTTGGCGCCGCCTTCCTGCGGCGCAGCCAGTCGGTGCAGACCGTGGCCATGGGCTCGCCCTATTACATGTCACCGGAGCAGATCGAGGGGGGGGAGCTCACTTATCACAGCGACATGTATTCCATGGGCGTGGTGCTCTTTGAGTTACTCACCGGGCAAAAGCCCTTTACCGCGGGCAGTCTTGAAATGTTGGTGCAAAAAATCCTGCACCAGACGCCGCCGGCGCCGAGCAGCTTGCGCGCGGGCATTCCGCCGGAGGTGGATGCCATTGTGCTGAAGGCCTTGCAGAAAAAGCCGCTCGATCGCTACGACTATTACGATGAATTCGCGTTGGATCTGGCGCGCGCCGCACGGTTGGTGACGGCGCCCGAGGTGATATCGGACAGCGAACGGTATGTCGCGTTGAAGCAATGCGAAACCCTGGCCGAACTTTCGGATTCGGAAGTTTGGGAACTGGCGCGCGCGGCGCGTTGGTCGCGGGTGGCCGCCGGCACGGTCATCCTCAATGAAGCCGACGAGGGCGACAGTGTTTATTTTCTTGCCGCGGGCGAGGTGCGGGTGACGCGCGAGGGGCATCTGCTCAATACCATAGGACAGAGCGAAATATTTGGCGAGATCGCCTATATCTACGGCGGCTCGGTGCCGCGTCAAGCCACGGTGGTGGCCTTGCAAGAATGCCTGCTGGCGGAATTCCGGCCTTTTGCGTTGATGCAGGTGAGCGCCGGGGCGCAGTTGCAACTGATGCGCACGCTGGTGCGCAATCTTGCCGACCGGTTGCGGATCGCCAATACCCGAGCCCTCGCGTGAGTGCGGGACCCAGGGTCCAGAGTTTACAGTCGAAAGTAAAGGGGGCGGGAACTCCCGCCCCCGTCTTAATCCCGGGCGCGGATTTGTGGCCGGCGCTGTAGCCGGTCTTGTTTCTAGTTAAGGCCTTTGGCGATTTTGTCTATGCCGGCCTGTGCGCAGGCGGTGTCTTTTTCGCCGCCTGGTGCGCCGGAGATGCCGACCGCGCCGACCAGTTCCTTGCCGGCGAAAATCGGCAGCCCGCCTTCTTGCGGAGTAATTCTGTCCAGCAGCAGGAAGCCGGCGGACGGCGGGTGCGGGATCAGGCTTTCTTGTGCACGAAGCCGGCCAGCTGGGGCGGACGTTTGGTGGTGTTCCACTCTTTGAGCATGGGATCCTTCAGCTCGGCGAGTTTGCGCAGTTCCACCGGCGCGTCGATATTGCACGTCAGTTCGAGGCGGTTGCCGCTGGGGTCGAAGAAATAAATCGATTTAAAAATGGTGTGGTCGGTCGGTCCGATGACGCTGCAACCGGCCTTTTCCAGACGCGCCTTGTAAAAGAGCAACTGCGCCTCGTCATCGACGCGCAGGGCGAGGTGTTGCACCCACTCCGGTGTGTTGCGGTCGCGGTCCATGGGCAGGGCTTCGGGCAGCTCGAAAAACGCCACACAACTGCCGTCGGCTATCTCGAAGAAAATATGCATGTAAGGCGAGAACTCGCCGGTGCTGGGGACGTTGTTCTCGGCCATGGCCATGGAGAATTTCAGGTCGAGGACCTTGGTATAAAAATCCACCGTCTGTTGCGCGTCCTTGCAGCGATAGGCGGCGTGATGCAGCGACTGTATGGGCATGGTTCCTCCTGTTTGGGGCGGCGTCTCCGCATTGCTTGCGGGTCGTCACGACCATGTTAGTCCAAAGCGCGGGAAGGCGCGGGCCTGGCGCGGCCCCTCAGCTTTCCCGGTTAATCGAGCAGATTTCGCTCGCCCATCCAGTCGAGGCAGCTTGCCAGGGCCTGCTGTAATTGCGCCGGTTGCCCCTGATAATAATGCGTCGCCCCCTTGATGGCCCTGAAAGTCTTATCGCGACTAGCGGCGGCGGCATGTATGAGGCCGGTGTCCGGTTGCGGCACGGCGTCATCGGCGGTGTTCTCTATCGCCAGCAAGGGCACCGTGACCGATGCCGCGCAGAGCGGCCCGAGTGCGCGTGAATCTTCCAGCGACCATTGCGACAGCCAGGCGCGCAAGCTCGAATAGCGTCCGAGGCCGGCGGGGCCGCTGTTGACGGTTTCCGGGTTGCCGAGGTAACACCAGCGCGGCTTGCGGTCGTTGGCGTCTATGCCCGGGTCGAGGAAGCGCAGGTCGGCCATGGTGCGATGGGTGACAAAGCCGCGCTCCAGTTCGTTACCGCCGCGTTTTTTCAGCCGCTCCAGCGTTTCTTTTACCCAGGCTGTGCGCCGGCGCATGCGCGCGAGCTGCGCGGCGCGATAGTGCGTAATGTAATCGCTTGAGTATGGCGGCTGGTTGGGGTTTTGGGGGTCGTAGATGTCGAGTTCCGGGTCGCGCCGGTCCGGATCGTTTTCATCGCGCACCGACGGGTCTAGCCAGTCAGTGAGCGTGATGGCGCGCGCCAGATGCGCGGCCTGAAAAATCATCGCGTCGGCGGGAATCAGGCCGGCTGCGGCCAGGTTGATGGCATCGCCAGCGGGCGTGGCGGTGATGGTGGGCTTTTCGGCCTGTGATTGGTAAAACAGCGATAGCGATCCGCCGCCAGACCAGCCACACAGCAGCACTTTCTCGTAGCCCCATACTTCTTTGGCGTGACGAATGTAGGCGCCCAGGTCAAGCACGACCTTTTCCATGATCAAGGGTGTGTCGTTCTTGGCGTAGCGGCTGCCCGCGCAAAGTACATGCGCCCCGTGCTCGGCCATCGCGCGCGGCATCGGCAATAGCTGCAGCGTCGAGGAGGGGTGCATGTACACGGCCAGGGTTTTTGATGGACGCCCCTTGGGCATATAGCGCACGCCCTCCAGGTTGACCGTGCCCTGGTTGCCGGAAAAGCCATAGACCTCGGTGAAGCTCGTGGCCTCGGAAAAACGCACATGGACCCACTCGGGCTGCACTTCGTATGTCTGGGGCTGGGTGTTGCTCAAAATAGCTCTCCTTGTTGCGACTTGCCGGCTACGCGCTAAGCACTAAGCACTAAGCACTGACCAAGGACTTACCGCGCATCAGCACGCATCGCCACGCTTTAAGTGCCGTGGCGGCAGGACTGATTCTATGCGTATCTTGATCCTGCGCCAGCCCTTTACGGCAGAGGGGGATGTCGCCTGCTTCGCGATTGCTTGTATTGGGCGTCCCCAGTTTTTTATTTCAAGCGCAGGCGCTTATTTCGCTTTAGCACTGCTGCCCGGATTGGTCGCCGGTGCGGCAGCGCTTGGCTTGGCAAAGTCGCCGGCCTTGACTGAACTCAGTTGGCTGAAATCAAGGTGGCGTTTGAGCGCGGCAAGAATGGACTCGGGCGTGAGTGCTGCGATCTTGGCGTCGAAGTCGGCATCCCATTGCATGGTGCGCTTGAGCACGGCGTAGCTCGCCAGGCGGGCGGCGAGGGCGCCGTCCTGGCCGCGGGCACCGCGGCGCGCCTGCAGGTAGCCGGACTTGGCATTCTCGACCTCCTCTTTGGTAAAGCCCTCGCGCAGCGCGCGCTCGAGTTCTTCCTTTGTCGCAGATTCGACGCGTGAGCGGTTTTGCGGCGCGTAAATGGCCGATACGCTGAACTCGCCGCGCTCGTCAAAGGCGCTGGCCGAAAGCGCGGAGCCGACACTGTAGGAGAGGCCTTCTTTTTCGCGGATGCGCCGCCACAGGCGCGAATCGGCCGAGCCGCCAAGAAGATAGTTGCCGATGATGAGGGCGACATAGTCCGGATGATCGTCGCGCAGCTTCAGGCTCATGCTGGCGCGCAGCACCGCATTGGCCTTGTCCGGGGTCTCGATGAGGCGGTCGATCGGCGGGACGGCGACGTAAGGGCCGGGAATGCGCGTGTAGGACTGCGGGCTTTTCCAGTCGCCGAAAAGCTGTTGCGCCAGCTTGGCAATTTCTTCCGGATCGAAGTCACCGACAAGGGACAGTTCGCTGTCTGATGCGCCGTAAAAATCGCCGTAGCATTTTTTCACCTCATCGAGCGTGAGCGCCTTGATGCGCGCGAGGCGCTCGTCCAGCGTGGCGATGTAAAACCAGTGCGACGGCGGATACGGCGACATGTGACGGCCGAGCAGCAGGCCGGCCTGCGCACCCGGTTCGCTGCGCTGGGTCTCGATCGCCGACAGCGATGCGAGCTTCAGTTGTTCGAATTCTTTTTCCGGGAAGGACGGGGTGCGCAGCACCTCGGCCACCAGTTTCAGGGTCTCGGGCAGGTTGGCGCGCACCGTCTCGACGGATGCGCCTTCGCCGCCTATGCCCACTTGCGCGCGCAGCTTGTCGAAGGCGTCGCGCAGTTGCTCGCGCGTGTGTTTTTGTGTGCCGCGCATCAGCATGGCGCTGGCGATGCCGCAGGCGGTGGCGCGGTTTTCCTTGCTGCGCTCGTCGCCCCAGCGGATGCCCAGCGCCGCGATGACGGTGCCGCCGCGGGTTTTCTTGGGCAGCATCACCAGCTTCATGCCGCCGGGCAGGGTGCGGCGGATTACACGCTGCTCGATATTGGCCGGGGTCGGGTCAAAGGCGTCGCCGGCGGCGACCTCAGGGTTGCCCTTGTAGTCTTTGAGCGCGAGTGTGAGGTCGGGTACGGCGGGAATCTCCGCCCGCTCCGGTTTTGTCGTCGGAATGAACACACCCAGCGTGCGGTTGCTCGCCTTGAGGTAAAGCGCGGCGGCCGCCTGTACTTCGGCCAGTCTGACCTGCTTGATGCGGTCGCGGTGCAGGAACAGCAGGCGCCAGTCGCCGATGGCGATGTACTCGGTGATGGAGGTCGACAAGGCGCGCGTGTTGGCGAGCATGTTCTCAATTTCGTTGAGCAGCCGCGTGCGCGCGCGCTCGAGCTCGTCGGCGGTGAGCGGGTCGGTGGCGATGTTCTCCAGCGCCTTGAGCATGGCCTCGCGTGCGGCATCCAGTGACATGTTCGGGCGCAGGCTGGCGCCAAAGCTGGCGTAACCGGCTTCGCGCTGCTGGCGTTCATAGCCCCAGATGGAGGTGGCGAGCTTGCCGTCCACCAGCGCCTTGTGCAGGCGGCCACCGGGCACGTTGCTGATGATGGCGGTGAGCAGGTCGATGGCGGCGTAGTCGCTGCTGGCGCCCGGGGCGATGTGATACAGCGCCGAGACGATTTGCACGTCGCCGGCGCGGCGCAACGTGACGCTGCGCTCGCCGTCCTGCGTCGGCTCCACGGTGTAGGTCTTTTGCAGCGTGCGCGCCGGCTTGGGGATGGGGCCGAAGTGGCGCGCCACCATTGCCAGCGTCTGTGCTTCGTCGAATTTGCCGGCGATGACCAGCACCGCGTTGTCCGGCTGGTAGTAATGCCGGTAAAACGCCTGCAGCCGTTCTATAGGCACGTTTTCGATGTCCGAGCGCGCGCCTATGGTGGAGCGGCCGTAGCTGTGCCAGATGAAGGCGGCGGCGGCCATGCGCTGTCCGAGCACGCCAAAGGGATTGTTCTCGCCCGACTCGAATTCGTTGCGCACCACGGTCATTTCGGTGTCAAGGTCGGCACGGGAGACGCGCGAATTGATCATGCGGTCCGCTTCGATTTCGAGCGCCCAGTCGAGGTTGGCCGGCGTGGCGGTGAAGGTTTCGTAGTAATTGGTGCGATCGAGCGATGTCGTGCCGTTCCAGCGCGCGCCCTTGGCGGTGAACTCGGCCTTGACGTCCGGGTGGCGGGTGGTGCCCTTGAACAACAGGTGCTCCAGCAGGTGGGCCATGCCCGACTCGCCGTAGCCCTCGTCGCGCGAACCGACGAGATAGACGACATTGACGGTGATGGTGTCGAGCGAGCCGTCGGGCATCAGCAGCACCTTCAGGCCGTTATTGAGGCGGTATTCGGAAATGCCTTCGACCGTTGTGAATTTGACCGGACCGGCGCTCTGGGCGAGGGCGTTGCCTGTGCCGACGAGTGAAAAACAGGCCAGCGAGGACAGCATGGCAAGGAGGGAGGGCAGGCGAAGTTTCATGGCGTTCCGGGTGTCGTGGTGTCTTGTTGCGTTGACAAAAAAAGGGGGAAAGGAGAGGGTAAGCAGGGGGGGCGCAAGAAGGAGGAAAGAAGGGGTGGTTCGGTGCATCCAGGACTAAGACCGTACCGGCGTGCCGAAGTTCGGCGGCTTGATCCTGCGGTCGTAAGTATCTTAACTGTTTAGCATGCGCACAAGGTGCAGCACGGCCATGCCCGCCAGCAGCGTGAGAAGGGTGTTGCGCGTGTGCCATGCCACGGTGATGGCGGTGAGTCCGGCGAAGAGTTTGGCGTTGGCCAGCGACAGCTGGATGTGGCCGGCGTTGAGCAGCAGTTCGGGCACCACCAGCGAGACAAAAATCGCCACCGGCACAAAGCGCAGCGCGCGCTGCAGCGGCGCCGGCGGCACAAACCCCGAGAGCAGCGAGATAAACGATGCGCGCGACGAATAGCTGGTCAGTGTGAGGCCGGCGATGAGCAGCCAGATGGTCAGGGTATCCATTGTCTGGTGTCTAGAGTCTAGAGTCTAGAGTCTGGTGTCTGGTGTCTGGTTTCTACTGCCTGGGCCGCGGCCTTGCCGCGTTCGGCCAGCATGCCCGCACCTATGGCGGCTACGGCCGACACAATCAGGCCGAGGCGAAAGGGCAGTCCGGCGGTGGCCAGCGCGACCATGCCGGCGGTGGCGGCGGCGGCCACGCTGGCGCGATCCTTGATGTGCGGCACCACCAGCGCGATAAAGGTCAGGATGATAGTGAATTCGAGCGACCAGCTTGCCGGCACGCTGGCGCCAAGGACGATGCCCGCGCCGGTGCCCACCTGCCAGGCGATCCAGACCATGCTCGAGGAGCCGGCCAGGTACTGATGGCGCTGCGGGTCATTCGGGTGCTTGTGGAAGGCGTTGATGGCAACGGCAAAGCTGTTGTCAGACAAGGCGTAGCTGTGCAGCGCACGGCCTAACCAGGGCAGGTGGCGCAGGTGGGAGGACAGCGACAGGCTGAACAACATGAAGCGCAGGTTGATGACAAAACCGGCCAACAAAGCCAGCGCGATCGGTGCCCCGGCGCTGATCAGTTGCAGCGCGGCGAGCTGGCTCGCGCCGGCATAAACCAGCACCGACATGGCGAGGGCGGCGAAGGGCGTCAGACCCGCCCCGACCATGGCCACGCCGCTGATGACCCCCCAGGACAGGATGCCGGGCATGGCGATGATGGTGGCTTTCGCACCGGAGACGAATTGCGAGCTTGGCTTCAAGCGGAGTTTGGTGGCTGACGGAAAAATCGGGGAAAACAGCCCGTTGCGGCTGGCTGCGTATTGTAGCGCAGGGTGGCTAAGACTCTGGCGGCGGCTCTTGAATCGCGGATGGCCCGACCCAATATAATGCGCGACTGGCGCTATCCGTGGTCGGGCTTAAACAAGCGGCCCGGCGCTTTGCCGTCAAGTTTATTCAGTTCATTCAGTTGATTTGCTTCACATAGTCCATCCAGTCCATCAGAAACAACAGGAAATTAGGGAGTTTTGCATGAGTGACACCGCCAGCACCGCAGCCAAGGGATCCGCACCGGAATCGGCCAAGGAGACCCTCGGTTTCCAGGCCGAAGTCAAACAACTGCTGCAATTGATGATTCATTCCTTGTACAGCAACAAGGAGATTTTCATGCGCGAATTGATTTCCAACGCCTCGGACGCCGCCGACAAGCTGCGCTTTGAAGCGCTTGAAAACCCGGCCCTTTATGGTGATGAGGCCGACCTGAAGATTCATGTCGCCTTCGACAAGGCCGCGCGCACCATCACCATCGCCGACAACGGCATCGGCATGTCGCGCGAGGAGGTGATCGCCAATATAGGCACCATTGCCCGCTCAGGCACGCGCGAATTCCTGTCCTCACTTACCGGCGACCAGGCCAAGGACGCGCGCATGATCGGCCAGTTTGGCGTGGGTTTTTATTCGTCGTTCATCATTGCCGACAAAGTGACCGTGCTGACGCGCCGCGCCGGCGCCACCGATGCCGTGCGCTGGGAATGCAACATGGGCGAGGGCAGCGGCCAGTACACGCTGGAGCCAGCCGAGAAAGCCTCGCGCGGCACCGAAGTCATGCTGCACCTGCGCGAGGGCGAGGACGAGCTGCTCAACGATTGGAAGCTCAAATCCATCCTGCGCAAATACTCCGACCACATCGCCATTCCGATTCTGATGGCCAAGGCGGCGGAGCCGGCGGAGGCCAAGGCCGGAGAGGCTGTCGAGAACGCCGAGACAACCGCGGCGGCAGAGCTGGAGACGGTCAACCAGGCGAGCGCACTGTGGGCGCGGCCCAAGTCCGATGTCACCGAAGAGCAGTACAACGAGTTCTACAAAAACATCGGTCATGATTTCGAGCCCCCCCTCGCCTACACGCACAACCGCGTCGAGGGCCGGCAGGAATACACGCAATTGCTCTACATCCCGGCGCGGGCGCCCTTTGACCTGTTTGACCGCCAGTCGCGCCACGGTGTTCGCCTGTATGTGAAGCGCGTGTTCATCATGGACGATGCCGAGCAACTGTTGCCCGCCTACATGCGATTTGTGCGCGGCGTGGTCGATTCGGCGGATCTGCCGCTCAACGTGTCGCGCGAAATCCTGCAGCAAAGCCGCGACATCGAGGCTATCCGCTCCGGTTGCGTCAAGCGCGTGCTCGGCCTGCTGGACGAACTGGCGGAGAACCAGAAAGACAAATACACCACCTTCTGGCGCGAGTTCGGCCGCGTGATGAAAGAAGGTGTCGGCGAGGACTTCGCCAACAAGGACCGTATTGCCAAGCTGCTGCGCTTTTCATCCACGCATACCGACAGCGAAGAGCAGGTCGTGTCCCTGGCCGATTATGTGTCGCGGATGAAGCCCGAGCAGACCAAGATTTACTACGTCACCGCCGAGACTTTCCTTGCCGCGCAGCACAGCCCGCACCTGGAGTTCTTCCGCAAAAAAGGCGTGGAAGTGTTGCTTTTGTCCGAGCGCGTGGACGAGTGGTTGGTGTCCAACCTGCACGAATTCGAAGGCAAGCCGCTGGCCTCGGTGGCGCGTGGAGAACTGGACCTCGGTGGCCTTGCCGACGAGGAGAAAAAAGCCCGGGAAGCCCAGGCCGGCGAATACAAGGGGCTGGTCGAAAAGATCAAGGAGGCCTTGGGCGATCGCGTCAAGGAGGTGCGTATCACCCACCGCCTGACCGATTCGCCGTGCTGCCTGGTTGCCGACGAACACGATCCGGGTGGCAACCTCGCACGTATCCTCAAGTCGGTGGGGCAGAAAGCACCGGACGTGAAGCCTATCCTGGAAATCAACCCCGATCACGCCATGATCAGCCGCTTGAAACAGGAGGAGGCGCACTTTGCCGACTGGTCCAAGCTGCTGTTCGACCAGGCCTTGCTGGCCGAGGGCGGCCAGCTCGAGGATCCGGCCGGCTTTGTGAAGCGCATGAATGCGCTGATGCTGGGTATGGCGGGTGAGGGCGCTGCGCGGATTGTGATGCCCTGAGCGGGGCTGGCGGCTACAGGGGTATAGGCTGGAAAGCCCCGCCAGGCGGGCATTTCCAGTCGATGCACCTTGCGGTGCCGTCGCCCGGGTTGCGCCCCTCCCTTGACGGGAGAGGAGAGGGTGAATGCCACGTGACGTGACTAGGCATTGCACTCGCGACTAGTCGATTTCTTCTCTGTGAGTTTGGTGTCGTAATTTTGCAGTTGGGAGGTTTCGCCCTTTGCAGGGGCGAGTTACTTCTTTTGCTTCGCCAAAAGAAGTAACCAAGAAAAGGCGACCCGGAGGTGACGGCCCCCGACTGGGGGCGTCACAGTCTTCCAATAGAGGTGGCGGGGGCTGCCCTGCGATGCTCGCCTCCTCGGGCCGGTCCCGAACTCGCCCCACGATAGGGCTGTGGGGCTCAGACATGCGGGACCGGAAGGCCCCCGAGGACGCTGTGCTTCTCGGTGTCCCCTACGGGAAGGCAAGTCAACAGCAAAACAGCATGAACGCGATAGCCGTCGCGTTGCGCTGTTTGGGTTTTTGACTTTGTTTTTGACTTCGGGGCCCCTGCGATGCCGCCGAGCAACGCAGGCGAAGCGGGGGATGTCCGGTCCCGTTGTCTGAGCCCCGCAGGGGCGAGTTCAGGGACCGGCCCGCTTTGCCGAGTAGCGCAGGGCACCCCGAAGGGGCGGTATCGGGGGTGTGTTTTCTTTGCTTACTTTCTTTGCACAAGCAAAGAAAGTAAGTCGCCCCCCGCAGGGGGACGAAACATGACTCTTAAGAGAAAGGAAAGACCCCGCTCCCCGCAGGCAAGAGAAACCATCGCGCAGTGTTCCCATACAATAATCCGCATGCAAATCTTCTACTCTGACCACTTCGTCCTGCCGCTGCCGACGGGACACCGCTTTCCCATGCCCAAGTACGCCCGCCTGCGCGAGCGGGTGCTGGGCAGCGCTTTGGGGGCCGATTGCCGGGTACCGGATGCGGTAACGGACGCGCAACTTTCGCTGGTCCACGATCCGGCCTATCTCGACAAGGTCAAGTACGGCACATTGAGCGCAGGGGAAATGCGCGCCATCGGCTTTCCCTGGTCGGAGCAGATGGTCGAGCGCTCGCGTCGCTCCTCGGGGGCGACTTTGGCGGCGGCGCGTGCGGCCTTGAACGAGGGTACGGCGGCCAATCTTGCCGGCGGCACCCATCACGCCTTTCGCGATCGCGGCGAGGGTTTTTGCGTGTTCAACGACAGCGCGGTGGCGGCAAGGGTGTTGCAGCAAGAGGGGCTGGTGAAGCGCGTGCTGGTCATCGATTGCGATGTGCACCAGGGCAACGGCACGGCGGCGATATTTCGTGGCGACGATTCGGTGTTCACCTTCTCCATCCACGGCGCCAATAACTATCCGTTTGCGAAGGAGGCGGGCGACCTCGATATCGAACTGCCCGATGACACCGGCGATCGCGCCTATCTGGATTTGCTCGAACCGGGGCTTAAGCTGGCGATGGAACGGGCTGGTGCGGATCTGGTGATTTATCTTGCCGGGGCCGATCCGTATATCGACGATCGCTTGGGGCGGCTGGCGCTGACCAAACAGGGGCTGCTGAACCGCGATCGCTTGGTGTTCGAAGCCTGCGCGCGGGCCGGCCTGGCGGTGGCGGTGAGCATGGCCGGTGGCTATGCGCGCGACATCGAGGACACCATAGACATCAATTACCACACGCTGGAAACGGCGGCGTGGTTTGCACGCGGCTAAAGAAAAGGCTGGAAACCCGCATCTGGCGCGGGTTTCCAGCCTGTTGTTCTGCAATGCTGATGATTTTTGCGTGGTACTCCCTCTCCATTGACGGGGGAGGGGACCTGCTTATTCGCCTACGGATTGTCTCTTACAGCTTTTCCAGAATCGACTCTGCATTCGATACTTCAAATTTGCCCGGGCCTTCGACGGCGATGTGCTTGACCACGCCGTTGTCAACGATCATGGCAAAGCGATTCATGCGCATGCCCATGCCGCGGGCGGTCAGGTCGAGTTCCAGGCCGAGTGCCTTGGCGAAAACGGCACTGCCGTCGCCCATCATGCGTACCTTGGCGCCGGCTTTTTGCTGGCGGCCCCAGGCGCCCATGACGAAAGCGTCATTCACGGCGACGCACCAGATTTCGCTCACGCCCTTGGCGAGGAGCTTGTCGTAGTTGGCCACATAGCCGGGCACATGCTTGGCTGAGCAGGTCGGGGTGTAGGCGCCGGGCAGGCCGAATATGACGATCTTCTTGCCCTTGGTCGCTTCGCTGACGTCGACTTCCTTGGGGTTGAGGGGGCAACCCGCGACTTCGTCGAATTCGAGGGCTTCGGTCAGCTTGCCTGCGGGCAAGGTTTCTCCGGCTTTGATGGTCATGGTGACTCCAATTGAGTGTTTAAAAAGTGGTAAAAATATGGGGGTAATACAAGTAAAAGCGGCAGCCGTAAAACGGCAGGGGCAAAGGATGGCGCAGGTGCGGACTAATGTAAAGATGTAAAGTCTATCCGCGTGCAATGCGAGCGCAAAGCGTGGCGGCCTTGCTTGCTGCCAGAGGCGAGGGCGGCTATATTCCACACTCATAACAGGGGAATGACTTGAAGCTTGCCGTCGAATCTGTGGACGAACACCGGCTGACTCTCAGCGAGGTCCTCGCCGGCTTGGTGGACGACGGCTTTGTCGGGCGCGCCGAGGCCGACAAGCTCATTGCCGAGCGGCGCATGCACCGTGGCGACTATCACCCGCTCAATCTCATTGCCGACATGAAGTGGCAGTCGCCCAAGCCGCCGGGCAAGGTGATGCACCTGGAGTGGCTGACCGAGTGGCTCGCCGGCAGGGTGGGGCAGACTTATTTTCATATCGATCCGCTCAAAATAAATTTTTCCGCCGTCACCACGGTGATGTCCAACGCCTACGCCGCGCGCTTTAAGATCCTGCCGGTCGAGGTGAACACACGCGAGGCGGTGATCGCGACCTGCCAGCCCTATGTCAAGGAGTGGGAGAAGGAGCTCAAGCAGATCCTGCGCCTCGATATCCGCCGCGTCATCGCCAATCCGGACGATATCGCGCGCTATCAGGTGGAGTTTTACAACCTCGCCAAGTCGATCAAGGGCGCGGTGAACAAGGGCGACGGCCGTTCGGGCATAGGCAATTTCGAACAGCTGGTCGAGATGGGCAAGGAAAAGCAGTTCGACGCCAACGACCAGCACATCGTGCATGTTGTCGACTGGCTGTGGCAATACGCCTTTGACCAGCGCGCCAGCGACATTCACATGGAGCCGCGGCGCGATGTCGGTGAGGTGCGCTTTCGCATCGACGGTGTGCTGCATCCGGTCTACCAGATTCCGGCGGCGGTGATGGCCGCCATGACCAGCCGTATCAAGATTCTTGGCCGTATGGATGTGGTGGAAAAACGCCGCCCGCAGGACGGCCGCATCAAGACGCGCACCACCGACGGGCAGGAAGTCGAGTTGCGCCTGTCGACCATGCCGACCGCCTTTGGCGAAAAACTGGTGATGCGGGTGTTCGACCCCGAGGTCATCGTCAAGGATTTTGCCGCACTGGGATTCTCCGACGATGACAAGCTGCGCTGGGGCAAGATGACCGCCGCGCCGCACGGCATCATCCTGGTGACCGGTCCCACCGGTTCGGGCAAGACCACCACGCTTTATTCGACGCTGAAGACCCTGGCGGTGCCCGAGGTCAACGTCTGCACCATAGAAGATCCGATCGAAATGGTCGAACCGGCGTTCAACCAGATGCAGGTGACGCACGGCATAGACCTGGGTTTTGCCGACGGCGTGCGCGCGCTCATGCGCCAGGACCCCGACATCATCATGGTCGGCGAGATCCGCGATCTGGAGACCGCCGAGATGGCGGTGCAGGCGGCGCTGACCGGTCACCTGGTGCTCTCCACGCTGCATACCAACGATGCGGCCGCCGCGATTACGCGTTTGCTCGACCTGGGTGTGCCGCCCTACCTGCTCAACTCGACCATCCTCGGGGTGATGGCGCAACGCCTGGTGCGTACGTTGTGCAAGCACTGCAAGCAGAAGGTGGTCTATGACGAGGGCGGCCGTGCTGAAGATATTTCATGGGATGACCTGGTGGCACCGTGGAAAGCCAAACGTCCGACACACATCTGCAAACCGGTCGGTTGCCTGGAGTGCCGCAACACCGGCTACCAGGGCCGCGTCGGTATTTACGAGATTCTGTTGCTCTCGCCCGCGGTGAAAAAAATCATCCACAACGGTGCGGATCTGGCGCAGATACGCGAGCAGGCCTACAAAGAGGGCATGAAGCCCTTGCGCATCAGCGGCGCGGCCAAGGTGGCGGCCGGTCTCACCACCTTCGAGGAAATCGTCAAGGTGGCGCCGCCGGTACAGATGGAATAGGGATTTCGCTTACGCGCATTTGTAAAAGCGCGACATGGATGAGCAAACCTGAGTACTCCCTCCCCCTTGACGGGGGAGGGTTGGGGAGAGGGTGAACGTGGGCTGAATTGGCGTTAGTATAAATTGCGACGATTCCCCCTCTCCCTGTCCCTCCCTTGCAGGGCGCGTATCGGCCGGTAGGCCGATACCGCTCAGCCGGCGCGGGGCATGCTCCGCGAAACCCCGGCTTCGCCCCGCCAAGGGGGAGGGGACCTGCTAAGGCATGTCCGCTCGCTATTTTGTCAACGAGCGCATGCAGCGCTCAAGGCCGTTGATGGTCGCGGGGAACATGCGCCCGCCCATGATTTCGCGCAGCACCCCAATCGATTGCCGGTAGCCCCAGATCTCCTCGGGCTCGGGATTGATCCATGCCGCTTTTGAATAGACCTTGAGCATGCGCTGCATCCATGCCGCGCCGGCCTCATCGTTGCTGTATTCGACCGAGCCGCCCGGTTGCAGGATTTCGTAGGGGCTCATGGTTGCGTCGCCGACGAAAATCAGTTTGTAGTCATTGCCATACTTGTGCAAGATGTCCCGGGTGCGGATGCGTTCGGTGTGACGGCGGCGGTTTTCCTTCCACACATAGTCGTAGAGGCAGTTGTGGAAGTAAAAATACTCGAGGTGTTTGAACTCGCTCTTGGCGGCGGAGAACATTTCCTCGCATAGCTTGACGTGGTCGTCCATCGATCCGCCGATATCGAGGAACAGCAGCACCTTGACGGCGTTGTGGCGCTCCGGCCGCATGGCGAGGTCCAGCCAGCCGGCGTTGCGTGCGGTGCGGTCTATGGTGGAGTCGAGGTCCAGTTCGTCGGGCGAGCCCTCGCGCGCGAACTTGCGCAGCCGACGCAAGGCCACCTTGATGTTGCGCGTTCCGAGCTCCACGCTGTCGTCAAGGTTGCTGTATTCGCGCTGGTCCCAGACCTTGACTGCGCTGCGATTGCGCGATTCCTTCTGGCCTATGCGCACGCCCTCGGGGTTGTAGCCGTAGGCACCGAAGGGCGAGGTGCCGGCCGTGCCTATCCATTTGCTGCCGCCTTGATGGCGCTCCTTTTGTTCCTCGAGACGTTTTTTCAATGTCTCCATCAGTTTTTCCCAGCCGCCCATGGCCTCGATCAGGGCTTTTTCCTCGGCCGACAGCGTGAGCTCCGCCTGTTTCAGCAACCACTCGAGCGGGATCTCGGGGGTGTCACCGGTGGCCAGTTCGGCACTGCGGAAATACTCGCCGAAGGCGCGGTCGAATTTGTCGAAGTGTGACTCGTCCTTGACCAGCGCCAAACGCGAAAAATAATAAAACTCGTCCAGCGAGGGGCCGATGACGTGCTTTTGCAGGCCTTCCACAAGGGTGAGATATTCCTTGATTGAAACCGGCAGCTTGGCCGATCTTAGTTTGAGGAAAAAGTCGATCAACACGACAGCTGCCTAGTTAATGGGAAATGGGGAATGGGGAATAGGGAATGGGAAATGGGAAATGGGAAATGGGGAAAGGTGAACGGCGTCGCGAACGGCGATGACTTTTTCCATTTTCTATTTCCTATTCCCCATTTCCCTATCCACCATTCACCGGTTGCGTGTCATGAACAAGAGCTTTTCAAACAGGTGCACGTCCTGTTCGTTCTTGAGCAGCGCGCCATGCAGCGGCGGGATGATGGTCTTGCGCTCCTTGGAGCGCAGCGCCTCGGCCGGCATGTCTTCGGCGAGCAGCAGCTTGAGCCAGTCGAGCAGTTCCGAAGTGGAGGGCTTTTTCTTCAGGCCTGGCACCTCGCGCACTTCGAAAAACACCTCCAGCGCCTCGCGTAGCAGGGTCTTTTTGATGCCCGGGAAGTGTACGTCGACGATTTGCTGCATCGTATCCTTGTCGGGAAAACGGATGTAATGGAAAAAGCAGCGGCGTAAAAATGCATCCGGGAGCTCTTTTTCGTTGTTGGATGTGATGAATACGATGGGGCGGTGCCTGGCCTTCACCAGTTCGCGCGTTTCGTAGACGAAAAACTCCATGCGGTCGAGTTCGCGCAGCAAGTCGTTGGGGAATTCGATGTCGGCCTTGTCGACCTCGTCGATCAGCAGCACCACTGGTTTGTCGGCGGCGAAGGCCTGCCACAGCGTACCCTTGACGATGTAATTGGCGATGTCCTTGACGCGCGGATCGCCAAGCTGCGAGTCGCGCAGCCGTGACACGGCATCGTATTCGTACAGGCCTTGCTGCGCTTTGGTGGTTGATTTGACGTGCCATTCGAGCAGCGGCATGCCAAGCGAAGCGGCGACTTCCTCGGCCAGTTTGGTCTTGCCTGTCCCCGGTTCGCCCTTGATGAGCAGAGGGCGCCCCAGCGTGATGGCGGCGTTGACCGCGAGCGTGAGATCGTCGGTCGAAACATAGGTGCTTGAGCCGTTGAAGCGCATGACGGATACCGGAAGGAGTGGAGCGGGCATTATAGCGGGGAGGGGAGCGGTGAATGGTGAATGGGAAATGGGAAATGGTGGGGAATGGTGAGCCCGGTTCGGGTATGGTTTTACCGATTCACCCTTTCCTATTTCCCATTCACCCTAAAATGTCCCATGCACTACCGCATCCCCTTTTTCGCGTTGATCCTTGTTGCCGCGCCGGCCGACGCACAGACCGTCGCCGTTGATGTCGGCCACTATGCCGGCGCGCCGGGCGCGACCAGCGCACGAGGGCGCGCCGAATTTGAATTCAACCTCGACCTCGCGCGCGATATCGCTGCGGCGCTGCAAGGTGAGGGGCTCCAGCCAAGGGTGATAGGCGGGGACGGCGGCATGGTAAGGCTGAGCGATCGCAGCCGCGCCGCGCGCGGGGTGGCCTTACTGCTGTCGGTACACCACGATTCGGTGCAGCCACATTTTTTGCAGACCTGGGATTATGGCGGTGTGCAGAGACTGTTCAGCGACCGCTACGCCGGCTATTCGCTGTTCATATCGGGAAAAAATCCGCGGCAGGCGCAAAGCCTCGCCTGCGCATCGGGCATTGGCGCGGCGCTGCAATCGGGCGGCTTCGCCCATTCACCGCATCATGCCGAGCGTATCGCCGGTGAAATGAAGCCTTATGCCGACCGGCGCAACGGCGTGCATTATTACGACAACCTGGTGGTGCTCAAGACGGCGCAGCAGGCGGCGCTGCTGATCGAGGCGGGGGTGATTGTCAACCGCGACGAGGAGTTGCGGGTGGCCGATCCGGCACAGCGGCGCGCTTTCGCGCGGGCGGTGGCGGCGGGGGTGAGGTCCTGCCTGCCGCGGCCCACATCGGCGCT
The DNA here is from genome assembly GCA_945892985.1 of Bordetella parapertussis. Classification (GTDB taxonomy): domain Bacteria; phylum Pseudomonadota; class Gammaproteobacteria; order Burkholderiales; family SG8-39; genus CAITSH01. The sequence goes on along the minus strand of CAMDDU010000015.1, from coordinate 18,205 downwards.
GCAGTCCGGTTTTGACCGGGGCGCCGATTAACGGTAAAATCCACATGTTTTCAAGCACCCGCGCGACCCTGGATACCCTGAACGGTTTTTAAGACGCCCTTTTGAGCGGGCAGGCTGAACCCGGTTTCCCCTTTTTATATATTCCGAGCGACCCAATGAAGAAAATCCTGTTTTTATTCGCGTTGCTGGCCGGCAGTTCCGCTGCCCTTGCCCAGGACGCCCTGAAGGGCAACGCCGAGGCGGCCAAGAACAACAAAATCGCCATGTGCATTGGTTGCCACGGCGTGCCTTACTACAAGACCGCGTTCCCCGATGTCTATCATGTGCCGATGATTTCCGGCCAGTCGGAGGGCTATATTGTCAAGGCGCTGCAGGCCTACAAAACGGGTGACCGCAGCCATCCGAGCATGCGCGGCATCGCGCGCGGACTGTCGGATCAGGATATGGCCGACCTTGCCGCTTACTACGCCTCGCACAAGAACTGACCGGGAACCAATCATGATCAAACAAGCTCTTTTCCTGCTCGGCGCGCTGGCGCTGTGCGCCCCGGTTCATGCCGCGGGCAATGCCGCCGAAGGCCAGAAGAAATCCACACCTTGCGCGGCCTGCCATGGCGCGGATGGCAACACGCCTGTTGGCCCCGATTTCCCCAAGCTCGCCGGCCAGCACAAGGATTACCTTTACAAGGTGTTGAGCGACTACAAGAGCGGCACGCGCAAGAACGCCATCATGTCCGGTCAGGTGACGAATCTGTCGCGCCAGGATATGGAAGACCTTGCCGCCTATTTCTCGTCGCGGACGGGTGCGCTGCATATTGTGCCGCTCACGCGCTTTAAGGGCGGCGGGCACTAAGTGTTAGAGTCAGCGTCAGAGCCAGAGCCAGAGTAGGCGGGCCGCCAGGGCGGCCAGACGATAAGCAAGACGATAAAAAGGGCCGGTTTCTCCGGCCCTTTTTTTGTCCAGTGTTTTTGGCCGCTGGATTTTTCCAGTCGACCGGCGATTTCAGGCCTTGCGCCTGAGGCAATCCAGATAGGCTTCGGCATCCGGTCCGCTGCCTTCGCGCTGGGCTTTCCATACTGTTTCCCCGAGGCAGTCGAGCACGGCGTGCTCAGCGTCGTGGCGTTCGCCCATGACCGACTGCAGGCGCTCGAATTCGGCCCTGATCCCCGGCGGCTGGTCTATGTTCAGTTGTTCGGCGACCGCGAGATGCAGCGAGAAATGCAGGAAGGGATTGGTCTGGCCGTCCTGTGGTGTCCATTCATGCGTGCCATAGCGGGCGCGATCATCGAGGATGGCGTGGTATTCGGGGTGACGCAGCACGATATCGAGTGCGGTGGTCTCCAGGCCTTCCAGCGGCGCTTGCCCGCGGTATTTGGCCCACAGGTCGAAAAAGAAATTGCGCACTTCGTCGCGGCTGGGATTGAACATTTTTGGAGTGAAGGAGTGAAGGCGTGAAGGAGTGAAGGCGTGAAGGCGTGAAGGCGTGAAGGTGTGAAGGTGTGAAGGTGTGAAGGAGTGAAGGAGTGAAGGAGTGAAGGAGTGAAGGCGTGAAGGCGTGAAGGGGGTGTTTGGTTCTGTCACTTTTCACTCATTCACGCCTTCACCGATTTTAAGCCTTCACCGTCTTGGTGCGAAATTCGCATAAGTCGGCGATGCCGCAGGACGGACAGTCGGGTGTGCGTGCCTTGCACACATAACGACCGTGCAGGATCAGCCAGTGGTGGGCGTCGAGCTTGAATTCATCGGCCACAAACTTAAGCAAGCGTTTTTCTACCGCGTCGACATTTTTTCCCGGTGCGATGCCGGTACGGTTGGCGACGCGGAATATGTGCGTGTCTACGGCGATGGTCGGGTGCCCGAAGGCGGTGTTGAGGATGACGTTGGCGGTCTTGCGTCCGACGCCCGGCAGGTCTTGGAGTTGCTCGCGGGTCTGCGGCACTTCCCCATCGTGGCGCGCAAGGAGCAGGTGGCAGGTCTCGATGATGTGTTTTGCCTTTGAATGAAACAGGCCGATGGTGCGGATGTGGCTCTCCAGCTTGTCTAATCCGAGTGCGTGTATGGCCTGGGGCGTGCGCGCCACCGCAAAGAGTTTGCGCGTGGCGAGATTCACGCCCTTGTCGGTGGCCTGTGCCGACAGGATCACCGCGATCAGCAGCTCAAAGGGCGTGGTGTATTCAAGCTCGGTGCGTGGCGCCGGGTTGGCGGCCTTCAGTCGGCTGAAAATGGCGTGGCGTTTTTGCGGGTTCATGGTCTTATCGGGCGTATCGCAGCTGTGCCGGCGTGCGGGTATGCCCGGCATTGTGCGAGTGGTGTGAGGTGCGGGCAGGGCGGTATTTTCGGATGGGCAATGGCTTAAAATGCCCGACAGACGGGCATTTCCAGGCATTGCAATTGTTTTTTTTGGTGGCTGTCATGGCTTTTCGCCAGCCTGGCGCACACGCGCTCTTTCGATCGCGGCCTGGATCAGGGCGCGCTTGGGATCATCCAGGCCGTCGCGCTGCGCGCGTGTTTTTTGCGCCAGCATTTCGGTGCGGGCTTTGTCTTCGCTCGCGAGGCGGTGATTGCGAAATTCGTAGCGCGCACGCGCGGCGTCGGCCTTGGCCTCATCCCAGGTGCCAAGCGCCGCCGGCGCGGGCGGCATGCTGATGCAGTCTACCGGGCAGGGCGGGACGCACAGGTCGCATCCGGTGCAAAGCGCGGCAATCACGGTGTGCATCAACTTGGGTGCGCCGATGATGGCGTCGACCGGACAGGCTTGTATGCAAAGCGTGCAGCCGATGCACAGCGTCTCGTCGATAAGGGCGACGCGGCGCGGACCTTCTGTGCCGCGTGCCGTATCCAAAGCTTTGGTTTCGCGGCCGAGCAGCGCGGCGAGTCTGGCAATGCCCACCGCGCCGCCAGGCGGGCAGCGATTGATATCGGCCTCGCCCGAAGCCATGGCCTCGGCGTAGGGGCGGCAGCCGTTGAAGCCGCACTTGGTGCATTGGGTTTGCGGCAGCAGCGCGTCAATGCGCTCTGACAGCGCAGTCATGTGCAGCCTCCGGCCGCTGCCTTGAAGGGGTGGGACCGGCGCCTTGTGTCCTGGGCCAGCCGCGTGCAGGTGACCTGGCCCCGGTGTAGTTGCAGTCCGCTACCGAAGCCGGGGTCCGTGGCGATGGCCGCGGCGAGGCCTTTTGCAGCGAGCTTCAGCACGTAGGGCAGAACGGCGGCCGAAAGCGCCAGCGTGGCGGTGCGGGCGCACGCGGCGGGCATGTTGGGCACGCAGTAATGCACGATGCCCTCCTCGACATAAAAGGGTTGCGAGTGCGAACTGGGGCGGGAGGTTTCGGCGATGCCACCCTGGTCGATGCCGATGTCGACAAGCGCCGATCCGGGGCGCATGCGTCGCAGTAGCATGCGGCTTATGAGTTTTGGGGACAGGCTGCCGGGTTTGAGTACGGCGCCGATCACCAGGTCGGCATCGGGGATGAACGCCGCCAGCGATTCCGCCGTTGCCAGAGTGGTACGCAGGCGCGGACCGAGGGTGCGGGCCAGCGCATCGAGGCGCGGGCTGCCCGTGGCGAAGACGGTGACGGCGCAGCCCAGGCCCATGGCGACATGCGCGGCGTTGGCACCGGCATGGCCGGCGCCGATAATGACCACTTGTGCGGGGGGCACGCCGGGCGCGCCGGGCAGCAGTACCCCGCTGCCGCCGTTTTTTTTCTGCAATGCTTCTGCGCCCATCAGCGGCGCGAGCCGGCCGGCGATTTGTGACATCGGTGCGAGAAGAGGCAGGCCGTTGTTGCCGTCGCTTACGGTTTCAAAGGCGAGGCACGAAGCACCGGAGGCGACAAGCGCGTCCAGAAGGCGGGGATCCGGGGCGAGGTGTTGGTAGCAGAAAAGAATTTGTCCGGATTGCGCGCGGGCGTACTCGGGCGGCTGCAACTCCTTTACCTTGACGAGCAGTTCGGCCTGCCATGCGGCGGTCGCATCGGTGATCTGCGCGCCAGCAGCGTGGTAGGCCGCATCGGAGAAACCGCTGCCAAGGCCGGCGCCGGTTTCAACGCTGAGCGAGTGGCCGGCGTGGATGATGGCCGCGGCTGCTTCCGGAGTCAGGCCGACGCGGCATTCGCCGTCTTTTATTTCGCGCGGCAGGCCGACGTGCACGGTTTCAGGAGTCGCTGGGCGGGGTCGCGAACTCGCGCCGGACTTCGGTGATGAGGCGCGGGCCGCGGTAAATGAGACCGCTGTAGATTTGCACCAGGCTCGCGCCGGCGTCGAGCTTGGCGCGCGCGTCCCTGCCCGAGAGCGTGCCGCCCGAGCCGATGATGGGCACGCGTCCGCCCAGTTCCCCGGCCAGCAGGCGGATTACGCGGTTGGAGGAGGCGAACAGCGGTGAACCTGACAGGCCGCCGCTTTCCTCGCTTTGCGGCAGGCCTTTGACGGCTTGGCGCGAAATGCTGGTGTTGGCGGCGATCACCGCGTCGATGCCGTGTGCTATGACCAGTCTTGCGACAGCGCCCAGTTCCTCATCGTTGAGATCGGGTCCGATCTTTAGTGTCAGCGGCATGCGCTTGCCGTGCACCCGCGCCAGCCGGTCGCGTGTGCGCACGATGGTGGCGAGCAGGCTCTCCAGGGCGTCGCTGGACTGCAGTTGCCGCAGGTTCGTGGTGTTGGGCGAGGAGACGTTGACGGTGACGTAACTGGCGTAGGCGTACACGCGCTCAAGGCAGATGAGGTAATCGCCCTCGGCGGCGGCGATCGGCGTGTCGAGGTTCTTGCCGATGTTGACGCCAAGGATGCCGCGGTAGCGCATGTTGCGCAGGCTCTCGACCAGGTAGTCGACGCCCAGGCTGTTAAAACCCAGTCGGTTGATGATGGCCTGCGCTTCTGCAATGCGGAAAAGGCGCGGACGCGGATTGCCCGGTTGCGGGCGCGGTGTGACTGTTCCGACCTCGATGAAACCAAAGCCAAGCGCGGCAAGGGCGTCGATGTGATCGCCGTTTTTGTCCAGCCCCGCAGCGAGGCCGACGCGGTTGGGGAAGTTCAGCCCCATCAGCGTTGCCGGCGTGTCGGTGGTGCCACCGACACCGCCGGCTATCAGCCGGCCCAGGCCGAGGTGATAAGCCAGATCGAGGCCCAGCATGGCAGCGCTGTGGGCAGTTTCAGGGTCGAGTTTAAACAGGAGGGGACGCAGCAGGCTGTACATGGCGGCGATTTTAACAGAGGCGCTGCCGCGTCCCGGCGCAGCCTGTCTGCCGGCTGCTTACCGGCGGGTTGCTTCTTGTTCGCTCAGGTGCCGGCGGAGTCGGTGTTGAGCTGGGCCCAGCTGCCGTTGACCAGGCCCTCTATGGGCTTGAAGCGCGCCTTGTAGGCCATTTTGCGGCTCTCGGCGATCCAGTAACCAAGGTAGAGATAGGGCAGGCCGAGGCTGCGGCATTGCTCGATCTGCCACAGGATGTTGTAGGTGCCCAGGCTCGCGCCGCTGATTTCCGGGTCAAAGAAGGTATAGACCGAGGAGATGCCGTCGGGGAGAAAGTCGACGATGCTCACCATCACCAGCCGGCCTTCGTCGCGGAACTCGATGAGGCGGGTGTTGACGCGGCTTTGCAGCAGGAAGTGCGAATATTGGTCGCGGCTGTCCTGGTCCATGCCGCCACCGGCGTGGCGCTGCGCCTGGTAGCGCAGGTAAAGGTTGTAGTGCTCGATGCGAAAGCGCAGCCCCTGGCTGCTTGCCTCAAGATGCCGGTGCTTTGCCATGGCGCGTTTCTGGTGGCGCGCCATGTTGAATTCGGCGACGGGCAGGCGCACCGGCACGCAGGCGCGGCAGGCGTCGCAATAGGGGCGGTAGGTGAAGATGCCGCTGCGGCGAAAGCCGAGTCTCACCAGGTCGCCGTAAAGCTCGGAGCTGATCAGGTGGCTTGGGGTGGCGACCTGCGAGCGGGCCATTTTCCCCTGCAGGTAGCTGCAGGGGTAGGGCGCGGTGACGTAGAACTGCAGTACGGCGTCAGGGAGGTCGTTAAGCTGCGACATCGATGCGTTTGCTTGCGGTCCAGTTGCCGGTCGGGAGCGCGTAGTTTATCAACTCCGCCAGCCGTTGTGAAAATTCTGTCCGGGGAATTTCGCGGCCGCCGAGTGAGGCGAGGTGGCCGGTGCGCATCTGGCAGTCGATCATGCCAAAGCCGCGCGTTGCAAGCTGGCGCACCAGTTGCACCAGCGCTATTTTGGAGGCATCGCGACGGCGCATGAACATGGATTCACCGTAAAACATGCCGCCGATGGCGATCCCGTACAGCCCGCCGGCGAGTTCGCCCTCCACCCAGGTTTCCACCGAATGGGCGTAGCCGAGGGAATGCAGCTTGGTGTAGGCGTTGACCATGTCATCGGTAATCCAGGTGCCGTGTTGGCCGGGGCGCGGCGCCGCGCAGGCGCGCATGACGTCTTGGAAGGCCGTGTCAAAGCGAGTCTCATAAGCGCTGTTGCGCAGTACCTTGGCAAGCGAGCGCGACACCTTCAGTTCGGAAGGGAACAAGACCATGCGCGGAGCCGGAGACCACCAGAGCACCGGTTGGCCTGCGGAAAACCAGGGGAAAATGCCGCGGCGGTAGGCGGCCAGCAGGCGTTCTGCGCTGAGATCGTCGCCCGCCGCCAGCAGACCGTTCGGATCCGCGAGGGCGGTCTCGACATCGGGGAAGGGGGCGTCGTCTTGCAGCCAGGGGATCATGATCGTTGGTCAGGAGGGTAGGCGTTCGGCATTGGCCATCTTGCCGGGCTCTTGGCAACATTGCGCGCCTGACGCAAGCTGCGACGGCCAAAGGCCTGGCAAGGCCTGCTCAAACGCGCGCGTGCTGTTGGTCTTTGCGCTCAAATCCCGTTAGCGAAGCTCAGCGCCGGCCGGTCAGGGATGTTGCGGCTCTATCGATCCGGAGTGCAGCGCGAAGCGGCCTGTTTTTCGGTCATCAAAGTAGTGCTGCAATGTGGTCGAGATGGTGCGAAAGGCGAGCTCCGACCAGGGGATGTCCGCTTCGCTGAATAATTCCACTTCCAGACTTTCCTCGCCGGGACCGAAGTTAAGGTCAAGCAGCGTGGCGCGGTAAAAAATGTGCACCTGGTGGACGTGAGGCACGGACAACATGGAAAACAACGCGCCCAGTTCAACATTGGCATTGGCTTCTTCGCGTGTTTCGCGCAGCGCCGCTTCTGCGGTCGATTCGCCGTTTTCCATGAAGCCCGCTGGCAGCGTCCATTTGCCGTAGCGCGGCTCTATGGCGCGTTTGCACAATATGATCTTGTCGCCGTATTCAGGAATGGTGCCCAGGATCATGCGCGGATTCTGGTAATGGATGGTGTTGCAGGCCTCGCAGACATGGCGTGGCAGGTTGTCGCCTGGCGGAATTTTCAGCGCGACAGTGGCGCCGCAGTTGGAGCAAAAGTTCACGATTACGGTCTGATGAATGAGCAGGGCCTCATGATACCTGCAAACCGCGGTTGCTCAGGTGAGCAGGGCGGGCAATTGGGCAAGGCTGTGAGTGAATGTCGAAGAGGGTGCCGTAGGTGTCGACGGCGAGGGCTTGCACTGGCATGGCGTGGGGCCGGTGAAAATGGCCGAAGTCGGAGCACGATACAGCGCAGCCTGTATACTTGGCTCGAACTCGCTTAAGCAAAGGCCAGCTTATCATTTCGTTAAACATCAGGTCGTTTCCCGCGCGCGGCACGCTTGCCGCCCACGCGGCGCTGTTTTTTCTCGCGCTGATGTTCTCGCTGCCCTTCCTGCTCTCGCACCATGCGTACCCGCTGCCGACCTTTTACCAGGAAGGGCTGGCCATCGCGCTTGGCCTGCTGGCTGTGGGGGCGATATTGCTTGCCCATCCGCGCGCGGGCCTGGTCATCCCGCACTCGGCGCTGTGGCTGCTGGCGTTCGCCGCCGTGCTCGGCCTGCAGGTCGAGCTCGAACTGGTGGCCTATTACGAGCAGGCGGTGACGGGGGGCTTGTACGTGTTGTGGGCGGCAATGCTGCTATGGCTGGGCAGCGAATTGCGACGCAGCCTCAGCCTGGAGCGCATTTGCGAGGTGCTGGCTTTTGCGTTGCTGGTGGCCGGCATGCTCAACGCCGTGTTCGGGTTGTTGCAGTATTTCATCGATGCGCGCGACCTGCCCAAGGCAATCTCGGCGATGCAGGGCCAGCACGCCTTCGGCAACATCAATCAAGCCAACCTGTTTGCGAACCTGCTTTGCCTCGCGCTCGCTTCCCTCGCCTACCTGGTGCAGCGCGGGCGCTTGTCCGCCGGTTTTGCCATTTTCGCCGGTGCGTTGCTCTTGCTCGGTGTATCGCTGTCCAGTTCGCGCTCGGCCTGGCTTTACCTCGTCTGGTTCGTGCTGCTGTCGGCCGTTTGGGCCGCATTGTCGCGCACGCCTGCGGCAAGGAAAATGCTGTTTTGGCTTGCCGGCGCGATGGTGTTGTCGGTGTGCATGGAAGTCTTTGTCCACCAGAGCGGCTGGTTCGTGGGTGTGGCCGGCCCGCCGGACACGATCAGCTCGCGCCTGGCTTCGCAAAGCATTTATGCGGAAAACGCCAAGCCTTCGATACGCCTGTTGTTTTGGCGGCAGGCGTGGCTGATGTTTGCCGATGCGCCGCTGCTGGGGGCGGGTTTTGGCGAGTACGCCTGGAATTATTTTTTGCACATCGAATTGTTCGCCGATAGCGTGTTCCCCGGGCAGTCGCGCCACGCCCACAGCATTGTTATGCAACTGCTGGCCGAAACAGGCTTGCTTGGCACGGCTTGCGTTGCGATGGCGGTGGGAACCTGGGCTTGGCGGTCGCGGCGCGTCGAATTCAAGTTGGCGGAGTGGTGGTTGTTCGCGCTCGTCGGCGTCGAGGCCATACACAGCATGGTCGAATTTCCCCTTTGGTATGCCCATTTTCTCGGCCCGGCCGCCGTGCTGATGGGCCTCACGGAAAAGGACGGTTTTCCGTCCGCGCTCGGCGCCAAGTTGCGCGCGGTGGTCGCCCTCATGCTGCTGATGGGCGCGCTGATCCTGGGCGCGACCTGGCAGAACTACAACCGTTTTGAGGACTGGTTCCAGAGTTATTTGCGCATCCGGCGCGACGACCTGGCGAGTTTTCTCGGCTACCAGGATATTTTGTTCAAAATGGATCGTGCCCTGCTGCTGCGTCCGGCGATTGACCTGGCGATGACAGGTGCGATTTTGCCCGATCGCAACAACCTGGCCGACAAGCTGGAATTCAACGGCACGGCGCTGCGCTATGCGCCGATCTGGCCGGTTGCTTACAAACATGTGTTACTGCTTGCACTGGACGGGCAGAATGAACGGGCGGTGGTTTACTTGCGCCGTGCGCTGTTGATGTACCCGGGCCAGTCCGAACTGTTTTTGACGGCATTGCGGGCGGTATCGCAGGACATCCCCGACGCTTTTCCGGCGCTGGAGGGCATGGTTTTGCGCAACATAAAGGGTGAAAAGCCTTGATGGTGAGTGCAAGTGACGTTGCAGTGCGATTGCAAAGCAGGGTATTTTCGAGGTATTGATGGTGCTGATGCCGCGCGTTGGCGGTGGCTAAGCACTACGCTCAGGGGAGTAAGGTCGGCAATGGCGAAACCAGAAAAAATCCGCATCGGTGACCTTCTTGTTCAGGACAAGGCTATTTCGCAGGAGCAGCTGCGCGAAGCGCTGGAGCTGCAAAAGCGCAGCGGGCGCCGGCTCGGTCGCGTGCTGGTCGAGTCTTCCTTTGTCAGCGAAGACCAGATCAGCGAGGCCTTGTCGCGCCAACTCAATATTCCCTTTATCAACCTCAAGCAATTCACGTTCAACGCCGCCGTGGCGCGCCGGCTGCCCGAAGTGCAGGCGCGGCGCTTTCGCGCGCTGGTGCTGGAGGAGCGGCCGCAGAGTTACCTTGTCGCGCTGGCCGACCCGAGCGACCTGTTTGCTTATGACGAGATAACCCGGATTCTCAAGCGCGAGATCGAACTGGCGGTCGTTAGTGAAAGTCTCCTGCTCGAATCCTTTGACCGTGTTTACCGCCGTACCGAGGAAATCACCAGTCTGGCGCGCGAGTTGGGGGACGACCTTGGCGAGGTGGTTGACTTTGGCGCGCTTAGCGCCGGCGCCGAGGATGCGCCGGTCGTCAAGTTGCTGCAGTCGGTATTTGAAGACGCGATCCAGGTGAAGGCCTCCGACATACACATCGAGCCAATGGAGGGGGCGCTGCGGATCCGTTTTCGCATCGACGGCAATCTGCAGCTCCAGACAGAGGCGGACAAGAAGATTTCCTCCGCCTTGGTGCAGCGGGTCAAACTGACGGCAGGCTTGGATATTTCCGAAAAACGACTGCCGCAGGATGGCCGCTTCGATGTCAAGGCGCGCGGCGAGCAGGTTGATGTACGGATTTCGACCATGCCAACCCAGCACGGCGAGTCGATTGTCATGCGTCTGTTGAGCCGTGCCGCTGGTGTCCAGACGCTAGACGGCATCGGCATGCCCGCGGGCCTGCTCAAGCGTTTCAGGGAGATTATCCAGCGTTCGTCGGGTATGGTCCTGGTGACCGGCCCGACCGGCAGCGGCAAGACCACCACGCTCTACGCCGCGCTCGATGAAATGAATACCGTGGAGAAAAAAATCATCACGGTTGAAGATCCGATCGAATACAGGCTTGCCGGCTTGAATCAGGTGCAGGTCAACGACAAGATCGACCTGAGTTTCGCCAGGGTTCTTCGCTCGGCTTTGCGGCAGGACCCGGATATTATTCTGGTGGGCGAAATGCGCGATGCGGAAACCGCACAAATCGGCCTGCGTGCCGCCATAACCGGCCACATGGTGTTATCCACAGTACATACACGCGATGCGGCGAGCACGCCGGTGCGCCTGGTCGACATGGGTGCGCCGCCCTACATGGTCGCCTCGTCCCTGCACGCTGTGATCGCGCAGCGTCTGCTCAGGCTGGTATGCGAGAGTTGCGCGGAGTCTTATAAGCCGACAGACCAGGAGTTGCACTGGTTGAGCGCCTCGGCCGGGGCCCACGCTGCGCCCCTGCAGTTGCGCCATGGTCGCGGCTGCCAGCGTTGCAGCGGAACGGGGTTCCGCGGTCGAACCGGCGTGTACGAAATGCTGGAAATGGATCTGGTTCTGATGGACATGATCAGCCGCAACGACCCGGCCGGTTTCATGCGGGCGGCGGCCGAGCAGATGGCCGGGCAGACCCTGCGCCATCATGCCGCGGCGCTGGTGGCCGCCGGCAAGGCGAGCGCCGCCGAGGCCATGCGTTTTGGCGATGAGGCTGACGACTGACCCGATGCCTTATTTTGCCTACAAGGGCCGCAATTCGCGCGGGGAACTCGTCCAGGGGGTCATCGAGAACAGCGATTCGGGAGCGGTCGCCGACCAGTTGCTCAATACCGGTGTGGCCCCCATCGACATCAAGCTCACCGGCACGCCGGCGGTTGCCGGTGCGCAAAGCCTGTTCCAGCGGTTTTTTGCCAAATCGGTCGATATCGAGGACCGAATGTTGTTCAGCCGGCAAATGTATACCTTGCTCAAGTCCGGGGTGCCGATCTTGCGTGCCCTTTCGGGCTTGCGTGAATCGAGTTCCAACCCGACCATGATCAGGGTGCTTGGCGATATTCGCGAAAGCCTGGATGCCGGACGTGAACTTTCCGCGGCGATCCGCAGGCACCCGAGCGTGTTCGATTCTTTTTACGTCAGCATGGTGCGTGTGGGCGAGATGACCGGCCGGCTGGACGAGATTTTCCTGCGCCTGTTCGAGCATATCGAATTTGAAAAGGATATCAAGGCGCGCATCAAGCAGGCGATCCGTTATCCGATCATCGTCATTGCGGCGATGGTCATCGCCATCGTGCTGGTCAACCTGTTTGTCATTCCGGCCTTCGCAAAACTGTTCGCCGGCTTCAAGACCGAGTTGCCCATTTTCACCCGGATACTGATGGCCTCCTCAGAGTTCACGCTCCAGTACTGGGCGCTGATCGCCATCGTCGCCGCGGTCGGCTACATCGGCGCGCGAGCCTACGTTGGCACTGAAAAAGGTCGCTATAACTGGGACAGGCTCAAATTGAGACTGCCGGTGGCGGGGCCGATTGTTGAAAAGGCCATGCTTGCGCGCTTCTCGCGCAGTCTCGCCATGGCGCTGCGCAGCGGCGTGCCGGTGGTGCAGGCAATGTCTGTGGTTGCGCTGGTCGCCGATAACGCGTTTATCGCGCAGCGCATCGAGCAAATGCGCGACGGCGTCGAGAGGGGCGAGAGCGTACTGCGCACCGCCGTGACCACCGGCGTGTTCACGCCGGTGGTATTGCAGATGATCGCCGTGGGTGAGGAGGCCGGCGCGCTTGATCGCTTGCTGCAGGATGTGGCCGAAATGTATGAGCGCGAAATCGACTATGACCTGAAAAACCTGTCTAGCCAGATCGAACCCATCCTGATCGTGTTCCTCGGCATCCTGGTTCTCATGCTGGCCTTGGGCGTGTTCCTGCCCATTTGGGATCTTGGCCAGGCGGCAATGTCCAATCGATGAAGGTGCGGGGTCGCACCGCGCAATGCGGCTTGACCCTGATCGAGTTGATCGTGGTGATTGTTGTCATCAGCCTGGTGTCGGCGGTGCTGCTCAACCGGCTCGCGTATTACCAGGAATTTGCTGAAAAAGTCGCCATGGAGCAGACCGTCCAAGCCATGCGCAGCGGCCTGCAAATGAAAATTGCATCGCTATTGTTACGCGGCGAGCATGCGGAAATTCCCCGCTTGTCGAACCGCAACCCGGTCGAGTTCCTGGAGCAAGCGCCGCAGCTCTACGCCGGTGAACTAGCCGACCCCGAGGGGCAAAAGGGCTTGCGCGGGCGCGGCTGGTTTTTCGATTCCAGACGCCGGGAAATTGTCTATGTCGTTGATAAAGATAATTATTTTTACCCCGGTCCGGATGGCGCCAATTGGGCGCGATTCCGTGTGGTGGTGCAGTATTCTGCCTCTGCCGGGGCGGGCAGGGGCCTGGGTGCGATAAGCATCGAGGCGACCAACGGGTTTGTCTGGGATATGCGCTAAGGCGCTTACATTGGCCTGTTGTACGCAGGCGAGGGCGCCTGGTGTTGCGTTCACCATATTCTATTTGCCGTGCCCCATCGCGCACAGGACCGGTTGCTAAACGATGCCAAACGGGTCCATCTGCGGGATATGTTGCTTATGTGATTTCGGTCACAGACAGCGTTGCAAGGATCGAATACAGTTTCGCCCTAGCAATTGACTTGCGCATATCTAAATATGTCTTTATTATTCCAACAGTTATAGACAATATCTTTACTAATTAATTAATTTGATGGAGGGCTTATGGGTCAGCAACAGCGTGGTTTTACCCTGATTGAACTCATCGTGGTGATCCTGATTCTGGGCATCCTCGCTGCCACCGCCGCGCCCAAGTTCTTCAATCTCCAGTCCAGCGCCCGCATCTCCGCCCTAAGTGGCGCACGGGCTGCAGTGCAGTCCGCCGCATCGCTGGCCAACGCCCTTACGCTCGCCCAGGGTAATAGCGCGGCCTCCTCGGTGTCCGTACAAGGCACTACCATCACCATGTCGAATTTTTATCCGGATCAAAGCGGCATCATCGCTGCGGTTACCTTGGATGCGGGTACGTACACGAGCAGCCTGCCGGCGGTTTCGGTTGCCCTCTTCTCAATGGCCGGCGCAACTACGCCGGCATCCTGCGCTTTCAGCTATACATCGGCGACAACGACCACCGTCCCGCCCGTGGTTACCACGCCGGTCACAGGGGGCTGCTAACGGTAAGAGGTTTGAGAGGAGACTGGCCGCTGGTCCATGTGGTCGTGGCGGTCGGTCGATACAGGGCGGGCCGGGCTTTATGCCCGCTTTGTGTCAATGTCGCGGCCATAGCCTTAGCTTGTTAGCGTAGCCAGTTGCGCTAAGCGGATGGGCGAGTTGGTTTGCTTGTTGTGCGACTTCCTGATGCTAAATACACGTTCCAAGATTTGCTTTTGGCGGGGACAACAACGTGAAGCAATTGAAGGCAGGGAAATAACGTGAAAAAATCGAAGGCGGGATTTACCTTGATCGAGTTGATTGTCGTGATTCTCATTTTGGGCATTCTGGCCGCCGTGGCAGCGCCAAAATTTTTTAATCTTCAGTCCTATGCGCGCATCTCGGCGCTGAATGGCGCGCGGGCCGCGGTGCAATCGGCCGCATCACTGGCAAACGGCACGTCCCTCGCGCAGAGCTTTAGCGCGGGTTCCTCGGTGTCCGTGCAAGGCGTTTCCGTGGCGATGGTGAATTTTTATCCGGATGGTTCCAATCTCACCAGCGGCATTATCGGCGCGGTTAATTTGGATTCGTCGACTTATACGAGCAGCGTGAGCGGTACATCAAGTACCTTTTCGATAGCCGGTGCACCCACCCCGGCGTCCTGCGCTTTCAGCTATACATCGGCGACAACGAGCACAGCTCCGCCGGTGGTCACCGTTGCAAGCACGTCGGGCTGCTGACGGTAAGAGGTGTCAGGACTAGTCCGGCCGGGGCATGCGGTCGGTTGGCACTGGGCGGGCCGGCGTGTTTTCGGTGCCGCCCTTTTTATTTTTAGAGGATACGCTTGGCGCAGCTTCATCCAGAGCAGGGACTTGTTCCCGAACCGTGGCGTTCGCAGGGGTTTACCCTGGTCGAAGTGGTCGTGGTGATGATCATCGTGGCGGTGCTCGCCGCCATTGCCCTGCCGCGCAGCGACACCGACACGGTGAGGCTCTCCGCCGAGGCCGAGCGCCTCGCTGTGGAAATCCGCTATGCCCAGGCGCTGGGCATGACGCGCGGCCAGCCGGCCTGGATACGCTTTAGCGGCAACAGCGGCTACGGTTTTTTCCTGAGCGGCGCCGTCGCGGTGCCGCATCCGGGCGGCGAGGTCAATCCGACGCTGCAGGCCGGAACGAGCTTTTCGCTCTCAGGCCTGCCCAACAGCCTGGTCGCTTTCAACGGCCTTGGCACGCCTTATGTCGATTCGACCCCGGTATCGACCGTACTGGGCAGCAACGCCGACATTACCGTTAGTCGCAATGCCGCCAGCCGCACGGTGCGCATTTATGCGGGGACCGGGTTGGTGCGCGTTTGCGCCGTGCCCTCCAGTCCGACCGTATGCTGAGCGCCAGGGTGCCGCGCGAGCTGGCGGGGGTGACCCTGGTCGAGCTCGTCGCCTTCCTGGTGGTGATCTCCATCGGTGCGGTGGCCCTGCTTGGCTCTTATCGCAATATCCTGCCGCGTGCCCCCACGCCGGCACAGATCACGCAGGCGGCGCTGCTGGCGCAAGAGCGCATGGAATTGATTGCCGGCAATAGGGGAGTTCTGGGTTCGTCCATCAGCGCGGCGTTCGACACCACCGCGCTCGATCCCTGTCCGTCGGCGAATGCGTTTTGTCCCCTGTCTTCGCCCGGCTTCGGGATGCAAGTGCTAGGGGGTGGCACCACGGCAGTGGCCTGGCTGGCCAATCCGACCACGACCCACCGTCAGGTGACGGTGCTCGTGTCTAGCGCCTCAGGTACGCAACTGGCGCAGTTAATCACCGTGTTTACCAATTACTGAACCATGCGCCGCCAGCCTAACAGGACAGCAAACGGCGTGACTCTGGTCGAGCTGGTGGTCGTCATGGTGATCGTTGGCGTACTGGCCGCGGCGGTGCTGCCCATCCTCACCGGTGGTTTTCGCAATTATTTTGCCGGACGGGACATCATGAGTACTGACACGCAGGTGCGTCCGGCGATTGAACGCATCGCGCGCGAACTGCGCCAGATACGGTCGGCCACTGCGACGGACTTGAACATCGCCACGGCATCGCAAATCACCTTCAATGATTTCAACAGCGCCACCGTGGTCTACTCGTTCTCGGCGGCCAGCGGAACGATTAATCGAAACGGCCAGCCGCTGACCGATCGTGTCGGTGGCCTGAGTTTTCTTTACTGGCAGAGCAACGCGCTCACCCAGACGGCCGTACCGGCCAACGTCTTTTACATTACCGTCCAGGCCACGGCTGCCGTCGCAAGTGTCAGCGCGGTGTATCGCACCACAGTCAAGCCGGTCAACTTTTGATGCAAGGCCGGCAGACAGGATCCTTGCTTCTTGCCGCGATCGCGCTGATCGTTGTCATCGCCGGCTTGGTGGTAAGCCTGAATTTTCTTGCCGTTTCCGACAATGCGTCCGGTGGGGCGCAGGCCGCATCCGGCCAGGCGCTGGCGGCGGCAAAAGCCGGCATCGAGCAGGCGACGCGCGCCCTGCGCTCGAGTACGCAGGCGAGCTTTGCGCTGGCCTGCACCGTCAGCGTCCCTGCGGCGTCCGCGGCGGTTGGCAGCGGCGCCTTCACGCTGAGCGCGACGCGCTACAACCCCTCCACAACATTAGCCGTTGCCGTGGCTAACGCGACTGTTACCACCATACAACTTACCTCCTCGGCCGGTTTTGCGCCGCGCGGAACGGCCATTATCGACTCTGAGCGCATCAACTACACGGGGATTTCAGGCAACACCCTGACCGGCGTGACGCGCGGCATGGCAGGCACGCTTGCTGCAACGCACGCCACCGGCGGGGCAGGCACGGTGTTCCAGGATCAATGCCAGATCGTATCGAAGGGGACCAGCGGCAACGCGCTGCGCCAGCTTGAGGCGACGATAATCAACGGCCAGTGGTCTGCTTACCTTGACGGGGCATCGACCGCGGTGGGCAACGGCGTGGCGGCGACCTTGGCGACCTTGAGCACGACGATGCCGGCGGGAGACAATATCGTTATTGCCGTGGTCACCCTTAGCAACGTGACGGCCACAGCGACAACGCTGACCGGTGCGGCGACCGGCAACCTGGCGCTGGTGCGCAACGCTGCCACGGTCGATTCCAACCGTCTTACACTACGCGTTGGCGGCGGCGCGGGCAGTGCCACTGTTCGGCGGGAAAAGACGTTTTTTTTCGTGGCCAAGGATTCCGGTGCGCCAGCCAACCCGGTTTACACGGTGACCGGCCAAGGCAACAATGCCAATACCAATGCCCAGGTGAAAATTTTTGTCATCAACACGCCGCCTGCCTCGTTTAGTGGCACCAGCGGCGCGGCGGTGGCCATCAGCAACGCCGGGCAGACCACCATTGCCAGCACCACGGCAACCGGACGGGCCGAGGACGAGTACCTGGTTGTCGCCGCGGTGCAAATTCAGAACGGCAATGCCGGCGCGCGAACCATCGCCGCCGGTAACCTGCGCCTTCGGCGCACCGCGCCGGCTGCCGCGACACTGGCCAGCAACCAGTACGTGATCAGTCTTGGCACCAACGGCAACGTCACGTCCGAGTACAGCATGCTGCTGTTGGCGCTCGATACCGCGCCGGGCGTCAACCCGACCTACGATGTGTCGGCGCAGGCGAGCAACACCACCGTAACGGGCGACGGCGCAATTGTTGCCATAAGGGGTATCGGCACAGTGTTCTCTGACGGTGGATCGGTTGCTCTTGCAAGTAGCCCGACCCTGACAGCGCTGGCAACGCAGGCGACCACGGCAGGAGTGGCGAACAGTGCCTTCTCCAGCCTTGTTACCGGGGCGAGTAACCTCGTTATTGCCTCTATCCAGTACATTCAGACGACCAATGCTGCGCGTACAACGGCCGTTGGCCAGGAGCAAATTCTCTACAGCGGAACCAGTCGGACGTCCAACACGTTCCTGAGCAACCTGTGTGCCACGGGGACCTCGGTGAACTGCGGGCACTTCGAATCGGCACTGCTCTGGAGCCAGACCATAGCGCCCGCAACGCCGAGCTTTACCGTTCAAACCGCATCGAGCGGTGCTGGCACTACCGCTGAAACGAAGGTGAGTGTGTTGACGCTAGATCCCATGGGCCCGGCGCTGGAAGTGTATCCCTGAAGAGGGTGCCGTCTGCGTCAGGCATGGATTGGCGACGACCAAGGCCGATGGGCCTGGCGATGCTGGTCCTTTTGTACAGGCGGTTGTGGGCATCGATCGAAAATTGGCAAACCCGGAGTGTAAATCGAGGCCAGGTAAGCCGCTGCAAACCCAATACTGGCGCGGGTTTGCGGGCAGTTTGCGAATTTAAGTTCGAAGCGCAATGGGTATGGGCTTGAGCCCGAAGAGTACCTCGTGAGGGGTCAGGTAGCCAAGACACTTGCGAGGTCGATGGTTTAGGCGGTCTTCAATCGATTGGAGTTTGGCTTCGGTGAGCCGCTGCAAGC
>CAMDDU010000014.1:0-95521 GCA_945892985.1 Bordetella parapertussis | reverse complement strand
CTTGCCCAGAGTGCTTATCAACCTTGCCAATTCCCTAGTCCTCATTTCGCGTCTCCTGGTCCAGCGCCTTTGCGCCACACTGCCAGTTTCCGCCCCCACAGGCTCACCAGATGAGCCACCAACATTATTCGCTATATGAGCCTAAAAATAACTCCCCTCGTTCGGCTGCCACGCTAAACGGGCGCGCACTCTCTTTAGCGGTATTTTTTCTCGCCGGCGTGAATCTGCAACGCAGACCAATCGGCGGCGCCCGCAAGCTTGAATACAAATCGACGCGTAGGAGATGAAAATACAGCGTAAGTATCTGTTTGTCAATGAATATTTACCTTTGTTTCGGCTTTTGTCGATGCACGGCTATACTACAAATTCTTCAATATCACTCTGTTTCCAATGAAGCATCTTGAGCCCCGTCAGGCCTATGCATACCTGCAGGCTAATCCGGACGCGCTTTTCGTCGACTGCCGCAGCGAAATGGAATTTCTTTTCGTTGGTCATCCCGTCGGTGCGATGATGATTCCGTGGAATGACGGCCCGGACTGGGAGATCAATCCGCATTTTGCCTCGCAGGTAAAGAAGGCCGCGAGCGTGAACCGGCCGGTGATAATAATTTGCCGCAGCGGAAACCGTTCCCTCGATGCCGGTAGTGCGCTTGAACACGCGGGGTTTTCCAACGTCTATAACGTTTTGCACGGGTTTGAGGGTGAGCTCAATGAGCATCATCAACGCAACTCCACATCGGGTTGGCGTTTCGAGGGGCTACCCTGGGAGCAGTTTTGACCTGAGGCATGCTAT
Source organism: Bordetella parapertussis (assembly GCA_945892985.1). Lineage (GTDB taxonomy): Bacteria > Pseudomonadota > Gammaproteobacteria > Burkholderiales > SG8-39 > CAITSH01. The sequence continues at coordinate 94,729 of CAMDDU010000014.1, read as the reverse complement.
GTTTGCCAGCGCTTATTCGCGTTTTGTCGTTTTGTCCCGCCGTATCTGAACATGCCCCGCACGCCCCCCCCCTTCCCGCCGCTGATGCTGGCCTTTCTGGTGTGGGGTTTGGGCGCCGCCTTGTATTTCATCGGTTTTTTCCAGCGGGTAACGCCGGCGGTAATCACGCGCGAATTGATGACCGAATTTTCAATCGGTGCGGCTGCGCTTGGCAATCTTTCCGCCTTTTATTTCTACAGCTATGTCGGGATCCAGATTCCCACCGGTTTGCTTGTTGATCGCTGGGGTCCTCGTCGTGTCTTGACCCTGGGCGCGGGTTTTGCTGCGCTGGGAACGGCCGCCTTTGCTTTGTCGACGAACTACACTGGTGCGGGTCTGGGCCGCCTGCTGATTGGCGCTTCTGTGGGCGTCGCGTTTGTGGCCATGCTAAAGCTCGCCGCCCATTGGTTTGCACCGACTCGCTTCGCTTTGGTTTCCGGCCTTGCGCTGCTAACCGGAATGCTTGGGGCAGTTGGCGCCGGCGCGCCTTTGCGCATTGTCGCGGACAGTTTTGGTTGGCGTGCCGTGATGCTCGGTGGTGCAGCGTTGACGGCACTGCTTTGTGCTTTGATGTGGTGGCTGGTACGCGATGATCCGGTAGCCAAAGGATTTCGCAGTCACGCCCCCACCGGCGCTTCGCATGTGGCTGGCACTTCCCTTGTCGCCGGATTGCGCGAAGTGCTGGGCTATCGGAATGTGTGCTTGATGTTTTTCGTCGCCGGCGGATTTTCCGCGCCAATTCTGGTCTTTGCCGGCTTGTGGGGCGTGCCATTCCTGGTTACGCATTACGGCGTCAGCACCGCACACGCCGCGCTGATGACGTCTGGATTGCTTTTGGCATGGGGCTTGGGCGGACCGCTTTGCGGGGCCTTGTCAGATCGCATCGGGCGCAGAAAGCCCGTCTATATGGCGGGTCTTGCAATCAGCTTTGTTGGCTGGAGCCTGGTCTGGCTCAAGCCCGGGCTGCCGCTTGGTCTTCTTTACATTATATTTTCCGTTATCGGCATTGTTTCCGGGGCGGTTATTCTGACCTTTGCATTTTGCAAGGAATCGACGCCGATCCGTCTCGCTGGAACGACCAGCGGTATTGCCAACACGGGAAATATGATGGGGGGCATGCTGTTGCAACCTGCAGTCGGTTGGGTTCTTGACCGCATGTGGGGTGGCCAAATTACCGACGGCGTGCGTACTTACGATTTTGCCGCGTATCGGACCGGATTTTCGCTCATGCTTGCGTGGCTGATTCTTAGCATGCTGTTACTTGTGTTTGCGCGTGAAACCCATTGTCGCCAAAGTGACTAGGCGCATCGCCCGGCCGTCGTTGTGCCGGGCGGAGGTATCGGAAATGGAAAAGGGAGGCTCGCGCCTCCCTTTTTACGTAATGCGCAGCATTTACCGCGCCGCGGTAATCTCGATTTTCAACTCGCCCAAACCATCGATTCCGGCAACGAGTTTATCGCCGGGTTTGGCCGCCCCGACCCCCGCGGGTGTCCCGGTCATGATGATGTCACCCGGCTCCAGGTAGTAGTACTGCGACAGGAACGCGATGGTGTCGGGGATGTTCCAGATCATCATGTTGATATCGCTGCGCTGGCGCTCGGCACCGTTGACCTTGAGCCAGAGCTGTCCGTTGCCCGGATGGCCGATCTTGCTGGCCGGAGTCACCGCGCCGATCGGAGCGGCCTCGTCGAAATCCTTGCCAAAATCCCAGGGGCGTCCATTGTCCTTGCCAACCTGCTGCAGGTCGCGGCGTGTCATGTCAAAGCCGATGGCATAGCCCCAGATGTGCTTGTTTGCATCTGCGGCGGAGATTCGCGTGCCGCCCTGTGAAAGCACGGCCACCAGCTCGGTTTCCCAGTGGTAGTTCGCGGTCTTGGGCGGGTAATGGATCTTTGCCGTTTCGTCCGTGTTGACCGCTACCAACGAGTGGGATGATTTTATAAAAAAGAATGGTGGCTCTTTGCCGTCACCGCCCATTTCCTTCTGGTGTTCAACATAATTGCGGCCGACGCAAAAAATGCGGCGCACCGGAAAACGATCTGTGGTGCCGATGATCGGCAATGACGGGGTTTCCCAAGCGGGAATGGCGAGGCCCATGCGGTTTCCTTTGGCTGCGTTGATACGGTGGAATGATGCTAGGAGGATGTGGAGACTGAAGCCGGCATATTATAAATCGCGCCGGCCGTCGCGATACATCAGGGTTTGGACAAGAGCGTCGCCGTCAAGAACAGGCATAAAAAAGGGGTGCCAATAGCGGCACCCCTTGAAAGACCAGCCTTTGCAGGGATGGCCCCTGCTCGCGTTGACGGGAGCCTTGACCCCCCTTCTGATCTAGTTGCGGTAGGCGGATTCGCCGTGTGACGTGACGTCCAGACCTTCGCGCTCTTCCTCTTCGGACACACGCAGCCCGACCAGGATATCGGCAATCTTGAAAGAGACGAAGGCGACGACTGCCGACCAGATGATGGTCACGCCGACGGCCTTGGCCTGAATCATCAACTGTTCGCCATAGCCGGGGAAGCCGGTTTTGCCGGTAACCCAGTCGGTGACAAGTCCGGGGCCGCCAAGCTCGGGTGAGTTGAAGATACCGGTCAGCAGCGCGCCGAGGATGCCGCCCAGGGCATGTACGCCAAATACGTCGAGCGAGTCATCCGCGCCGAGAAGCCTCTTCAGGCCGCTCACGCCCCAAAGGCAAACCACGCCCGCGAGCGAGCCGATCACAAACGCGCCGGGTATGCCAACGTTACCGGCAGCCGGTGTGATGGCGACCAGGCCCGCAACCGCACCAGACGCGGCACCGAGCATCGAGGGTTTGCCCTTGAAAATCCACTCAAAGAAGATCCAGGACAATACTGCGCAAGCGGTTGCGAGGAAGGTGTTGATGAAGGCGAGCGCGGCAGAGTTGTTGGCTTCGAGCGCCGAACCGGCGTTGAAACCAAACCAACCGAACCACAGCAGCGCCGCACCGATCATGGTCATGGGCACGTTGTGTGGCGACAGCGCTTCCTTGCCGAAGCCGATACGCTTGCCAATCATGTAGGAGCCCACCAGACCGGCAACACCGGCATTGATGTGCACCACGGTACCGCCGGCGAAATCAAGCGCGCCCCACTGCCAGAGCATACCGGCCTTGGCATTGAGCTCGTCGACCAGCTTCGGATCGGTGTAAGCATCCGGTCCCATCCAGAACCAGACCATGTGGGCGATCGGCGCGTAGGCGAAAGTGAACCACAGCACTGCGAAAATCAGCACGGCGGAGAACTTCACGCGTTCGGCGAAGGCACCCAGAATCAGGCAGACGGTAATCGCTGCGAAGGTGGCCTGGAACGCCACGAACACCAGCTCGGGAATGACCACGCCTTTGCTGAATGTCGCAGCCATGGCGAACTCACCCTTGGCCGCGTCGAAGCTTCCTTTCAGGAACAGCCGGTCGAAGCCGCCAAAGTAGGCATTGCCTTCAGTAAATGCCAGGCTGTAGCCATAAACGCACCAGAGCACTGTGATCAGCGAGAATACCACGAACACCTGCATCAACACCGACAGGATGTTCTTGGAGCGGACCATGCCACCATAGAACAGGGCCAGTGCAGGGACACTCATCAGTAACACCATCGCGGTGCAGACGAGCATCCAGGCAACGTCGCCCTTGTTTGGCACGGGTGTCGGCGCGGCAGCAGTAGCAGGAGTCGCGGCAGCTGGTGCTGCGACCGCGGTGGCGCTAGCGGCAGCCGGAGCCGCGGGTTTGTCCTCGGCAAGGGCATAGCCGCCAAATCCTATGGCGCCAACCAGCACGAGCAGAGCAATTAGGTTTTTCATGTTGTTTCCCTTTAGACCGCATCCGCGCCGGTCTCGCCGGTACGGATGCGCACGACCTGTTCCAATTCGAAGACAAAAATCTTGCCGTCGCCGATTTTTCCGGTGTTGGCGGATTTTTCGATTGCTTCGATCACTTGGTCCAGCATTTCGGTCTTGATGGCAGCCTCAATTTTCACTTTCGGAAGAAAATCGACGACATACTCGGCACCCCGATACAACTCGGTATGGCCTTTTTGGCGGCCAAAGCCCTTGACCTCGGTTACGGTGATGCCTTGTACGCCTATGGCGGAAAGGGCTTCCCGTACCTCGTCAAGCTTGAACGGCTTGATGATGGCGGTCACTAGTTTCATGTGATGCTCCCTGAGTTTTTGCACTGGAAGAAAGGCGCCGGGCATCCGGCTCCTTTCGGTCATTACAATTAGAACGTTTTGCTGAATGACAGTACGGCTTGGCCTTGGGCCATGTTGCGGAAGTCACCCGTTGTATTGGTGCCCGAGTTGAAACGACCCCAACAATAGGCGTTGGTGCCGCCGGTAGAGCCATTGCACGTGCCCTTCGACGATGTTGTGGAGTACGCCAGACCCACAACGCCGAAGCCAAAGTCTTTGGTCACGCCAACTTTGTAGTCGGTGTAGGAGGCGTCGGTTTGTCCGACGGCCCTGTAGTTCGCAACTTTCTGATCGCCGATGTGCCCGGTGATGCCCCAGCCGTCGCCCAGGTCATAAGCGGCGTTGAGCTCAAGGTAGCCGCTGCCGCGTGTGTCCGTTTTGGGATTGGGGGCGACGCCGTTGTTGGCGCCAGCAGGGCCGCCATACCAGGAGATGAAGTTGCTGGATGTCGAATAGGAATACTTTGCCGTTAGCCATTTCCAACCCAGCGCACCATAGATTTCAGTCGTGTCCGCCTTGGCCGAGTTGTTCGCCGGCACATCCTTGCTGCCACTGTAGTTGTAGGTGATCAAGCCGAGGTCGTAATTCCAGTCGCCGCCGGCAAATGTGTTTTTAAAGCCGCCATAAAGATCAACTTCAACCGGAACGCTGACGTTTTGCGCATCGCTTACCCATTTGATGCTCGATCCCCAGATACCGGCGTACAGGCCGCTCGAGTGCGAATAATCGGCACCACCCTGGAGGGCTGGTTTGCCGCGAGTCTGGCTGATACCGCGAAAAAGATAGTCGGAAACAAGGCCGACGTTCGCGGTAAAGGTATGTGGCGACGCGGGCGCGGTGGCCGGCATGGCTTGTGCCAGCACGGCGGATGGAGCAGCCAACGCAGCGGCGATAGCTGACACGAGCGCTAAGTTTTTCATGGACACCCCCTTCCTGTTGTAAATGGAATGAAACTGCAAAAGGTATTCAGCAGAGGTCGTGCCAGCTTTTATTCCCATTAAAATCAGAGCATTGTTATGGATGCGGCAAAATAGCGACTCCCCCTCGCACTGGGTTGAAGCGGGAGCGGCGGTGTTTGCACCGAAGTGGTGCCGTAGTCCGAATAAGGGCTTGGTTCGTTATTAACGCAGGGCGCTACACTTGCCTCTTGGCCATAATTCATATGATTGGTGATTTCAATATGCTGAAACCGCGATTTGTCGAAGATTTAAATGCCCGCATGAGCGAGATCCTGGCCAGCAGTCCGGCAAGGGATCTTGAAAAAAATTTGCAGGTCATGTTGTCGGGTGTATTCACCCGGCTCAATCTTGTTACGCGCGAGGAGTTTGATGTTCAGGCCAAGGTGTTGATGCGAACGCGCGAGAAGCTTGCGGTGATAGAGAAAAAAATTGTGGAACTTGAACAACAAGCCCAAAAATGAGCGACAAGCCCCCTGGTTCGCCGCTGGATTGGCCAACGGCGTGCTTGCCTCCCGACTGCGTTGTTTGGCGTCCTTGGGCGCTTGAATGTCGCTAGCCGTTCTGCATAGCCGGGCCCTTTCTGGTTTGGAGGCGCCGCCGGTCACGGTCGAGGTTCATCTCGCCAATGGTCTGCCGGCTTTTACGATTGTCGGATTACCCGAGGCCGAGGTAAAGGAAGCGCGGGAGCGGGTGCGCGCGGCGCTCGCCAATTGCCGCTTTGATTTTCCGGCGCGACGGATCACCGTTAATCTCGCCCCAGCAGAGCTGCCCAAGGAAAGCGGACGATTTGATCTTGCGATTGCGCTTGGAATTCTTGCCGCGACGCGGCAGATTCCCGCAGATGCACTCGAGCAATATGAGTTTGCTGGCGAACTGTCTTTGTCCGGTGAACTGCGACCCATCCGCGGCGCGCTTGCCATGACTTGGCGCGCTGCTAAAAGCGGCCGTGCATTTATTTTGCCGACCCTGAACGCGGGCGAAGCGGCGTTGGTCAGCGATGCCCTTATTTATCCTGCGGCGGGCCTGCTAGATGTCGTTGCGCATTTGACCGGCCACACCCGGCTGTCGCGATTTAGCGCAAGTGCGCCCGCCAGCGATGACATGAACGCCTATCCCGATCTCGCCGAGGTAAAAGGACAGAGTCAGGCCAAGCGTGCGCTCGAAGTTGCTGCAGCCGGAGGGCACAGTCTGTTGATGAGCGGCCCGCCGGGCACGGGGAAATCCATGCTTGCGGCGCGCTTCGCCGGCATTCTTCCCCCCTTGTCCGATGCTGAGGCGCTCGAATCGGCGGCATTGCAATCGCTTGGCAGCGGCGGTTTCAGGTTGGAGAACTGGCGGCGACGGCCGTTCCGGGCTCCGCATCACTCGGCTTCAAGCGTGGCTTTGGTGGGCGGCGGCAGCGATCCGCGTCCGGGTGAGATTTCCCTCGCCCACCATGGCGTGTTGTTCCTGGACGAGTTGCCCGAATTTGACCGGCGCGTGCTCGAGGCGATGCGCGAGCCGCTTGAATCGGGCCGCGTGGCCATATCGCGCGCCGCCCGCCAGGCGGAATTTCCGGCGCGTTTTCAGCTGGTGGCGGCGATGAACCCCTGCCCCTGCGGGTACCTTGGCCATTACGACGGTCGGTGCCGCTGCACCCCGGACAAAATTGCGCGCTATCGCGACAAAATATCCGGCCCCCTGCTTGACCGTATTGATATCCAGATTGAGGTTCCGGCCGTACCGCGTGAGGAGTTGATGGCGGGCCGAAGCGGCGAGTCCTCGCAGTCGGTGCGGGAGCGGGTTCTTCACGCACGGGCATTGCAACTGTCTCGGCAGGGCAAATGCAATGTCGACCTTGGCTCGCGTGAGATTGACGATTTGTGCCGTCTTGACGGCGCGGCGGAAAACCTGCTGCGACAAGCCATTACCAAGCTCTCGCTGTCGGCGCGTGCCTATCATCGGATTTTAAAACTGGCACGTACCATCGCCGACCTCGCCGGCGGCGGGGGTCTGGGTTCTTCGCATGTCGCCGAGGCGATCCAGTACCGTCGTGCCGACCGCCAGGCGGCGGCATGAAGCGCGTACGCTGATGTCCGTATATGCGATTGGTGATGTACAGGGCAGTTACGAGGAGTTGCGCCGGCTGATCGATTCGCTGCGGTTCGATCCGTCCGCCGACAAGCTTTGGTTTGTCGGCGATTTGGTGAATCGCGGCCCCGCATCGCTCGCTGTTTTGCGCCTACTGTGCTCCCTGGGGGACAGCTGCGTGGCGATTCTGGGCAACCACGACCTGCATCTTCTGGCGGTTTCGGAGGGGCACGCACGCTTGCGTCCCGACGACACCTTGGATGAGCTGCTCGCCGCACCGGATCGCGATGAACTGCTCGCCTGGCTCAGGGCGCGCCCCTTGATTCATGTCGAGGGTGCTTATGCCATGGTCCACGCCGGGGTGCTGCCGCAGTGGGATATCAACACCGCGCGCGCACGCGCAGACGAAATTGGGCGGCTGTTGCGTGGCCCCGATTACGGCGCGTTTCTGAAAGGGCTCTACGGCAGCAAACCTGACCGTTGGGATGTTTTACTTACCGGCGCAGACCGCTGGCGCGTCATTGTCAACGCCATTACCAGAATGCGTTTTTGCACTGCCGACGGCCGCATGGAGTTTGCGAGCAAGGGCGGAATCGGCGGCGCGCCCGCAGGTTATTACCCCTGGTTCGATGTGCCCGGCCGTGCCAGCGCCGATCACGTCATGGTTTGTGGCCACTGGTCGGCATTGGGTCTGGTCTTGCGTCCGAATCTTGTCGCGCTGGACACCGGTTGCGCTTGGGGCGGCAGCCTTACTGCTGTTCGGCTTGAGGATCGGCGCGTTTTTCAGCAGCCCGCGCTGGGACCGGGACGCCCAATGCCGTCGCAATAGCCGTTTCAGCGGCACGGGCAAGCGTGCGACGTGCGCGATTGGAAATCTCGATCGACTGCGAAAACGTAACCGTCGCGGTCATCTGCCTTGTCGACACAATAGCCCAGATCGAATCGAGCAGCGAGTCATCACCGACGTAGGCGGCATTCCGGCACAAATTGTTCATTGCATCCCGGTAGCCCAATGCGACCGGCAACACGCTCGCATCAGCGTCGACTGCCGGTTGAAAAAGCGCGGCATGGAACATCAGCAATTCATCACCGTAGGTGGTGGTTCCTTCCGGACAAATGGCGACCAGCGCACCGGATGCGAGTGAACTGGAGATATTTTGGTTGGCGCGCCGAGCGCCACTTTTACTGCCCCGTTCAATGTAGAGCGTGCCGGCGCGCGTGCATATCCAGCCCACCAGCGGCCATTTTGCAACATCTGCCTTGGAGACGAACGTGGCGGGCATAACGGCGTTGATGACGAAAATATCGAGCCACGAAATATGATTGCTGGCAAGCATGCAACGATCCGGCAGTACACTGGGTGTTTCAATGGCCACCAGCCGTATATGCAGTAGTGAGAGTAATTGCCGCGACCAGCGCTGTCGGATTTGTTGCTGTATCGACGGGGCTTTACCCGGGTAGAAAAGGCCGGCGATCACCAAGGCGCGGAGCAAATGCAGCGCGAGTCGCGTCAGGCGGAGCAAGCGATGGGCAAAGGGCGTGGGCGAGGTCATAACAGCGCGATTCTACACGGCTGCTGCGCCGATATTGCTCAAGCGGATGCGCTCAATCGTAAGAGCAAAATAGCTGGAAACCCTTTCCAGGCGCGGGTTTCCAGCCTGCCTTAGGGGAGCCTGCAGCGTGGCGTGCTTCGTTTCTCCGGCAGCGTTTTTGAACTTCTAAACCCCTCTAAAGCCTTTTAAACTTTAGTGTGAGACTCGGGTTACGCCGGCCGATGTCAAGAGGCGCACGCGTTCACCTGGTTTGAAAGTTTCGTCTGCATCCTGGGTAATCGCACGCAGCTCGCCGGACTCAAGGCGCACGGTGATTTCCAGCGCGGCTTTTTGCGTGATTTTTTGTTCTATGGCCTGCCCAGCGACGCCACCCGCTACCGCGCCAAGGATGGAGCCGATGGTAGAGCCTTTGCCGCCGCCGACGTTGGATCCCGCCACGCCGCCGACGGCACCGCCGGCTATTGCACCCACAGGCCCACGGCTACCCTCAATAGTGACCTGACGCACGCTCTCGACCACGCCCATCCGGACAGTGGCTTCCCGGCGCGCTTGCGATGGTGAATACACGCTGCCTGAACTGCTTTCCGTGGCGCAGCCCGCAAGTGTGAGGGTCGCGGCAAGCGCAACTGCGATGATGTTAAAGCTGCCTGTCTGCATGGTCTTGCTCCTGTAAATTTGCGGCCAGCTCGTACTGTACCGCCAGTTCAGAGGCTCTCGCCGAATGCCTGTAGGTACTTGGCGTTTATTTCTTCACGGGTTGGTACATGGTTCTGCCCGCCGCGAGAGGCAATTTTTATCGAGCCCATGACCGAAGCGATTTGTCCTGTTTTGCGCCAATCAAGGCCGGAGGAAATTCCGTACAGCAGACCGGCGCGGTAGGCATCGCCGCAACCGGTTGGATCAAGAATCTCATCGGCTTTGACGCAGGGTATGTCAATACGTTGGCCGGAGGTGAAAATCGACGACCCCTCCGCCCCGCGCGTGACTATCAGGGCTTCTACCCCTTCTGCGATCCTGTCCAGCGTAACGCCGGTGCGCTCCTCAAGCATCTTCCCTTCGTAGTCATTGACCGCGACATAGGTCGCAAGTTTGACGAAATTTAGCAATTCTTCACCGGAGAACATCGGCAGTCCCTGTCCGGGATCGAATACGAACGGGATGTCTTGCGCGGCCAGTTCGCGCGCATGCAACAACATGCCATCCCGGCCGTCGGGCGCAATGATGGCAAGATCGACATCCATCCAGCCGCTGACATGATCCAGGTGGGAGAAATTCATCGCGCCGGGGTGAAATGCCGTGATCTGGTTGTCGTCAAGGTCTGTGGTTATGAAAGCCTGCGCAGTAAGCGCGTTGGCGTGCTGGCGCACATGGGTGCGCGTCAGGCCAAGCTTGTCCAGCCGGGTCAGGTAGGGTCCGGCATCGCTGCCGACCGTCGCCATGATCAGCGGGTCGCCGCCAAGCAATTTCAGGTTGTGGGCGATGTTGCCCGCGCAACCGCCGAACTCGCGCCGCAACTGCGGAACCAAAAACGACACATTCAGAATGTGGATCTGATCCGGCATGATCTGATCGCTGAAGTGTCCCTGAAATACCATGATGTTGTCGTATGCCATGGAACCGCAGATGAGCGTGCGCATGTGAACTCCTGTATGTGTTTTGAAGGCAGCCGATACGTTGTTCGGCGTGTGGCCCGTTGTTTGTTAAGGATAGAAAAGATAAAGCCGGTAACCGGTGGCTTTGAGATCAGTAAGCTGTAATGTCACCCTGATGGCCCGTTCGGCGCCGGCGGCAAAGCCGTTTTCATTGTCCGGCGGAGAATCGAGGTAATCGGCCGCCTGCAAAACGCGCCTTGCCAGCGGCAAATCCTGAGTGTCGGTCAGTGTGAGTTCGAGCGCGGGGTGTGCTTGTGGAAACGCCGCGCGGTTGCGCAAGGTTGCGCTGAGGATGACCATGCTGGCGTTGACACCGTCGGCCTGCAAATCCGAGGCCTCGATGGTCATCAGGTCGGACCGATGGGGTAACTGGATCGAGCATCCGAGTAAGGCGCAGGTCTCTTTGATGAGCGGCTTCGAAGCGGGCACAAGCACGGCAATATCACTGCGGAAATAAAACAGCCCCTGCGCAAAGAGCAGAAATGTCAGCATCAAGATGCCCGCGCCCATAGGCCCGCGGGTTCGTGCCGGCATCGCTGGGGGGCCGAATGGCAGTTCGTTTGGTATCGCGCTGATCGTCCGTGCCGCAATCGCGACCTGTGCCGGAGTGGCGAAAGAGTCGGCTTCAGTCTTGGGCGCGATTGCCGGTGCTGCTGGGAAAGTGGCGACCAGCTCCGGCGAAAGCGCTGGCGCGGTGTCGGGGAGGATCATCGGCACGCCGGAGGGGTTTGCCAGATCGGCCTGGGTTGGAGCCGGCGTCAGTTCTTGCAGGGATGCCGAGGCATCAAATACGTGGGTGCAGGCGCCGCAGCGAACCTGGCCACCACGCGCCGACAGTTGTGCCTCCGTTACGCGAAACGCGGTATTGCAGGTTGGACAGCGCGTGATCATGCGTGCCTCACCCCGGTGAGGCAGACCCAGCCCTCTTCTGTGGCGAAGGGGATGAGCTCAAATGCCGGACGGTAGGCGCTGATGACATCCTCCGCCTGCGTTTCGAGAATGCCCGACAGTACGATACGGCCACCCCGGCGGGTGTGTCCGGTGAGCGCGGGGGCGAGCAGCACGAGGGGATTGGCGAGAATATTCGCAACCACGACATCGGCTTCGGATTGCAGGGCTGCGTCCGCAGTCCGAAACGAGGCGATGACCGTATTTTTTTCGCTATTGTATTGCGCCGTGGATACCGCCTCGGGGTCAATGTCTATGCCCAGCGCGGAACCCGCCCCCAGTTTGATCGCCGCGATGGCCAGGATTCCAGAACCGCAGCCGTAGTCGAGGATTTGTTCTCCGCCCGACAGGTTTGCTTCCAGCCATTGCAGGCATAACTTTGTCGTCGGATGTGTTCCGGTTCCAAACGCGAGGCCCGGGTCAATGTGAATGTTGATTGCCGTTTTATCGGGGGGCTCATGCCAGGACGGAATAATCCAGAGCCGCGTTGAAACCTGCACCGGCTGGAATTGTTCCTGGGTACGGCGAACCCAATCGGCATCGGCCACTGATTCGATGCGATAGCCGGGCGCAGCGGACAGGCCCGCGGCTGCGGCAGCCGTCGCGACCATCGCCACAACGTCGTCCTCGGGGCGGCAAAGCATTTTCAGCAGTGAGCGCGACCATCTGGCGCGCTCATCCGAGCCCGGCTCGCCGAAATGGGCTTGTTCCGCAGCGGTGCCCGCATCGGCGTCCTCCGCGCTTACCGAAAGCGCGCCGGCCTCAATCAGCGCATCGGAAAGCGTTTCTGCATGCGCTGCGTCCGTTTCCAGAGTTACAGAGAGCCAGGGCATCGCCAGCTTTCATTCTGAAAATCGGGAAACCACGCGGCGGCGGACCGAAAACCCGGACGTTTCAGGGAATAGTGAATGGTTTTAATCGCACGCACTGGCACGCGCATCTCCGTTCAATGGGCCCGCAATGGCAGACTATTTTTTCTCGGCACGCTTGTTCTGTTGCGCGAGCTTTTGTTCAAGGTAATGAATGCTGGTTCCCCCTTTGATAAAGCGCGCATCGACGAGCAAGTCACGGTGCAGCGGCAGGTTGGTCTGGATGCCATCCACGGCCATCTCCGAAAGCGCTATGCGCATGCGACGGATGGCCTGATCGCGCGTGTCGCCGTAAGCGATGACCTTGCCAACCATGGAGTCGTAGTGCGGAGGCACAAAATAACCCTGATAGATATGCGAGTCGACGCGAATGCCCGGGCCGCCCGGAGGATGATACGAGGTGATGCGTCCCGGTGAGGGCGTAAAACGGTAGGGATCCTCGGCATTGATGCGACATTCGATGGCGTGGCCGCGAAGGGTGATGTCGCGCTGACGCATCGTGAGTTTGTTGCCGGCGGCGACGAGGATTTGCTGTTGCACCAAGTCGATGCCGGTTATCATTTCCGTGACCGGATGTTCGACCTGTATGCGGGTGTTCATCTCGATGAAAAAGAACTCACCGTTCTCATACAAGAATTCGAAGGTTCCAACGCCGCGATAGTTGATGCGTTTGCAAGCTTCAACACAGCGCTCGCCGACACGGACGCGCAACTTCTCTGTGATTTCCGGAGCTGGCGCCTCCTCCAAGATCTTCTGGTGGCGCCGTTGCATGGAGCAGTCACGTTCACCAAGATAAATTGCGTTCTTGAAGCCGTCGCATAGCACCTGGATCTCGATGTGGCGCGGGTTCTCGAGGTACTTTTCCATATACACCATCGGATTGCCGAACGCCGCCTGCGCTTCTGCGCGGGTCAGATTTACGGCTGAAACCAGCGCCGCTTCGGTATGCACCACGCGCATGCCGCGTCCGCCGCCCCCCCCCGCCGCCTTGATGATGACCGGGTACTTGATGGCGCGGGCGATTTTGACGATCTCGGCCGCTGTTTCGGGTAACGCGCCCTCCGAGCCGGGGACACAGGGCACGCCGGCCTTGAGCATCGCCGCCTTGGCGCTGATTTTGTCGCCCATCAGCCGGATGTTTTCCGGGCGCGGCCCGATGAAAACAAAACCGCTTTTTTCAACGCGCTCAGCGAAGTCGGCATTTTCGGACAGGAAGCCGTAGCCGGGATGGATCGCCTCGGCGTCGGTCACCTCGGCGGCGCTGATGATCGCCGGCACATTCAGGTAGCTGTCTTTTGACGGTGCCGGGCCTATGCATACCGACTCGTCTGCGAGCTTTACGTACTTGGCTTCGCGGTCGGCCTCCGAATGCACAACCACGGTTTTTATATCCATTTCACGACAGGCGCGCTGGATGCGTAGGGCGATTTCACCTCTGTTGGCGATGAGGATCTTTTCGAACATTGCCACGCGGATCAGCCGATCACAAACAAGGGTTCGCCATACTCCACCGGCTGGCCGTTTTCGATCAGGATGGCTTTGATTACGCCGTCCTTGTCGGTTTCGATCTCATTCATCAGTTTCATGGCCTCGATGATGCAGACCGTCTGCCCGGCTTTGACGGTATCGCCGACTTCGGCAAACGACTTGGAGCCGGGTGAGGCCGAACGGTAGAACGTGCCGACCATGGGTGATTTGACAACGTGCCCCTCCGGAGCCGGAGCGGCTTGCGGTGCTGCCGGGGCGGCAGGCGCCGGTGCCGCGGGGACGGCAGCAGCGTGTTGCATCGTCGGTGCTTGTACGTACACAGTTTCCTGGGCACGGCCGCCTTTGACGATTTTGACCTTTTCTTCGCCCTCGGTTACTTCGAGTTCGGCGATGCCGGACTCCTCAACGAGATCGATCAATTTTTTGAGTTTTCTTAAATCCATGGGAGTTTCCTCCGGTTGATGCGGCCGGTGAGCCGGCCAAACAGTCGCTAGGACAGCGCGAGAATGTGCTGTAAGGCGGCGAAGTAGCCTCGGCTACCGAGGCCGACAATGGTGCCCGAGGCGATATCCGAGAAGTATGAATGGTGCCGGAATGATTCGCGGGCGTGAATGTTGGACAAATGCACTTCTATGAACGGTATGCCGACACCGGATAAGGCATCACGCAAGGCAATGCTGGTATGGGTATAGCCGGCCGGATTGATAATGATCCAGTCGGTTTTCTGCACCTTGGCCGCTTGCACGCGGTCAATGAGCACGCCTTCATGGTTGCTTTGAAAGCTCTCAAGTTGGGCACCGCTGGCGGCCGCCGCGATTGCGAGCTTGCGATTGATATCGGCCAGCGTTTCGCGACCATAGATGTCTGGCTCGCGCGTCCCAAGAAGATTCAGGTTGGGGCCGTGCAGTACAAGAATCCTCCTAGTGTTGGAGTCACTGGGAGCGCGGGAACGTGCCGAGGCTTTAATTTTGGTCTTTGCCATGGGCGGAGTTTGCCGCAAATCGGCGCATTTTGTCTAGGTATTCGCAGAAGTTAAGCGAAATACTAGCGGAATCAGTGGGCTAGTGTGGCTATACGCTGATCTAGATCCCGCTCTTGGATCAGGCCAAGATGAGAAAACACGATCCTTGACTGGGGATCCAGCACAATGGTAAATGGCAAGCCGCCTGCGGCATTGCCCAGGCTGCGGGCCAATTCAATGCTTTCCAAGCCTCCGATCAGCAGCGGGTAGGCGACATTCACTTCTTTTGCATATTCCCGTACTTTAGTTACAGAATCGACGGCGATACCGACAACTTCTAGATTTTTACCAGCATATTTTTCACGAATTCGCCCCAGCCCGGGAATTTCCTCCCGGCATGGTTCACACCAGGTCGCCCAGAAATTGACGACCAGGATCTTGCCACGCCATTGCATGAGTGCCTGATTGGCGCCGGTCGGGTCAGGTAAGTTGAGGGAAAACAGGGTTTGTACGGCTTTGCTTTGATTGGCCTCATTACGATTTTCGTACCGCAGAATGTAGCCGCCCAAGCCAGCGCAAATGGCCACGGCGATTACCGTGCCGATTCTCCAGGCCTTGTTCAAGGAAGTGTCACCAAGTTTGAAACAGCCGCAATGGCTGCGCGTTCCATCGGCCGGCCCGCAGACGAGGTCTTGAGCGCGCTGCGCTCGTCCTTGGTGGAAAACACGGCCAGATTAACCGGTGTCGCTTCCCAGTCCATTTGCAACACCACAATGGCGCGCACCTGATCCCCGGCGTAATGGCGCTGCGTGCTGGTTTCGTAGGGGATATTTTTGTTAAGCAGGAATAGCTCTACCGCCTTTCCATCGTCGGTGAACAACTGTAGGTCGATGTCGGCATATCGACCCGCCGTTCCCTTCAATACCGTGCCAGTCAGATAGGGGCGAAATGGCGCGAGCGTGTGCATGGCCGAAAGTGCGATCCGGCGCAAATGGGACAAGCGCTCACGCTGTTCCTCACCCTGAAAGAGTGACAAATAGGCTTTTAGCTCCGTTTCGATTTCGTTGTTGGCGGGCAGAACCTGCGTGTCATCGGCGCCCAGTTGACGGGCAGCTTTGCGCTTGGCCAGCGCGAAATCATCGATCCCGTCCTCGGCCATCATGCGTGCGGCGGCGGCGGCGATGCGTTGGCGCATTTGCTGCTGTTTAGGCTTGTCTCTTGCCATGCGTGCACCTTTGAGCCAAGTCGGGACGATCGCGTAATTTCCGGGAGAGATTGGGCGACCGGGCCACCTCTGCAAACCCCTCCCGCCATCATACCGAGCGCACGCCCGCAGGGGCAATGTGCTTTGCTTGCGGGAGCGCAACGGTACAATAGGTGTTCCACTTTGCCCCGGTTCGGCTCGCTCATGCATCTGCACGTTCTTGGTATTTGCGGCACCTTTATGGGCGGCCTTGCCGTGATTGCAAAAGAGTTGGGGCATCGGGTTACCGGCTGTGACGCCAACGTCTACCCGCCGATGAGCACGCAACTCGAATCACAGGGTATTGCGTTGACCGAGGGTTTTGATGCAGGCCAGTTATCGCTCAATCCCGATCTTTGGGTGATTGGCAATGTCGTCACCCGCGGCAACCCGCTACTGGAAGCCATCTTGGATCGGGGCGATCGCTATGTGTCTGGCCCACAATGGCTTGCCGAGCATGTATTGCAGGGGAAATGGGTCGTCGCCGTGGCTGGAACGCACGGTAAAACCACTACTACGGCCATGGTGGCGTGGATTCTTGAAGCAGCCGGCCTCAAACCGGGTTTTCTAATCGGTGGCGTACCCGAAAACTTTGGAACTTCGGCGAAAATAACCTCATCTCCCTATTTCGTCATCGAAGCAGATGAGTACGACACGGCCTTTTTCGATAAGCGTTCCAAGTTTGTACACTATCGACCAAAAACGGCGATCCTAAACAATCTTGAGTTCGATCATGCCGACATTTTCGCTGATCTTGCTGCTATCGAGACGCAATTTCACCATTTGGTTCGTACTGTGCCTAAATCGGGCCGGATTGTGGCGCATGGCGGGGAGCCCGCCATCGAGCGGGTACTTTCGCGCGGCTGTTGGTCCGAGTTGGAGCGATTTGGTCTCGTCACGGGATGGAGTGCGAGCGGAAGCGATCAATGCTTTGAGGTCTCCTTTGCCGCAAAGTCGCAGGGCGTCGTCAGCTGGGATTTGCTTGGGGAGCATAATCGCCTCAACGCGCTTGCGGCGATCGCCGCCGCCCGTCATGCCGGTGTCGCGCCTGAGGCAGCAATCGCAGCGCTAGGGCGGTTTCGCAACGTTAAACGGCGCATGGAGTTGCGAGGGGAGGCTGGTGGTGCGGTTGTCTATGACGATTTCGCCCACCATCCAACCGCTATTGCGACGACGCTGGCCGGTTTGCGGCGCAAGGCCGGCGCGGCGCGGATATTCGCGGTGCTAGAGCCGCGGTCGAACACGATGAAACTCGGTGTGATGAAGGCGGCGCTTGCCGGCAGTTTGCGCGAAGCGGATCGGGTGTTC
Organism: Bordetella parapertussis; assembly: GCA_945892985.1. Taxonomy (GTDB): domain Bacteria; phylum Pseudomonadota; class Gammaproteobacteria; order Burkholderiales; family SG8-39; genus CAITSH01. The sequence continues at coordinate 77,434 of CAMDDU010000014.1, read as the reverse complement.
TGTTATAGCGCCAACCTGGGATGGGATCCTGCGGAGGCCTTGTCGCCCATAGACGACAAGGCGAGCTGCCATACAGACCTGACAGAAATGGTCGCCGCCATTGCCGACGCGGCTCGTGCCGGAGATCAGATTCTGGTTATGAGTAACGGCGGTTTTGGCGGCATTCACCAAAAATTGCTCGATCGCCTTGCTGGCAAAACGTGATTATCTATTTGCACGGATTCAACAGCTCGCCGCAGTCGTACAAGGCGCGATATTTTGCCGATTGGTTCGCTGAGCGTGGTTTCCAAGGCGATTTCGCCTGCCCCGCGCTGCCGGATTTTCCGGACGACGCGGTCGCGGCGGCCGAGGCGGCAATGGGCGGCAGTCTTGGCGACCAAGTCACCTTTGTCGGAAGTTCGCTCGGAGGTTTCTATGCCACGTATCTGGCGGAGAAACATGATGCCCGGGCAGTGCTGATCAATCCGGCGGTCGATCCGCACATCGGTCTGGGTGCTTACCTTGGCATGCAGCGCAATCTTTACACCGGTGTGGGATACGAACTCACGGCAAGGCATCTTGCTTCTTGGGCCGTGCAATGTATGGCGACCATCCGTCCGGAGCGCTACTTGTTACTGGTAGAAACCGGCGATGAGGTTCTTGATTATCGACGCGCCGTTGAAAAATACCGCGGTGCGCGTCAGATTGTGGTCGAAGGAGGGGATCATTCTCTAAAAAGCTTCCCGGAACACCTGCCATTGATTGCCGAATTCGCGCGACTGGCGCCGATGGCGAGCCTGCACCGACTATAATCGACGTTTGTGTACGTTTCGGCGTACCGGCGTACTCAGGGTGAGTCTTCCCACCCGCCAACGGTCTCTCCCCCATGAATGTTCTTTACGAAGAAAACGGCGCCTTCAAGGTCGGTGCAATACTCGCGGACGGCGATACCTCTTTGCAGGTGGAGGCGCCGCATGGCAAGCGAAGCAAAATCAAGGCGAACGCCGTGCTGCTGCGCTTCGAGCAGCCTGCTCTTGGTGAGTTCATGGCGCGCGCCGAGGCGATCGCGGCTGAAATTGATACCGGTTTCTTGTGGGAGTGCTGCGGTGAAACCGAGTTCGGATTTGCCGATCTCGCCAAAGATTATTGCGGCCACGCGCCAACGCCCTTGGAGGCGGCAGGAATACTGATCAAGCTGCATGCTGCGCCGGCGTATTTTTATCGCAAGGGCAAGGGGCATTACAAGGCGGCACCCGCTGACATTCTCAAGTCGGCACTGGCGGCGATTGAAAAAAAACGCGTTCAGGCCGAGTTGGCCGCCGCATGGACGGCGCAGCTTGTCCGGTTCGAAATGCCCGAAGCGCTCAAACCGCTGGTCAACGAACTGCTTTACAAGCCCGATCGTGGCCGTATCGAAACCAAGGCCGTGGAAGAGGCTTGTACGCAGACCGGATTATCGGCGGCCAAGTTGCTTGAGCGATGTGGCGCGCTTGCCTCCAGCCACGACTACCATCTTGGCCGGTTTTTGTATGAGTACTTTCCCAAGGGCGCGGAGTTCTTCGGCACCGCGGATTTCAGCGCGCCAAGCGAGTTGCCGCAAGCCGATGTGCGCGCCTTCAGTCTCGATGATGCAACGACGACCGAAATCGATGATGCATTTTCGTTGACGCAACTGCCATGCGGCATGGTGCGTGTCGGCATTCATATCGCCGCGCCGGCGTTGGGCATTCAGCCCCAATCTGTTCTGGGCCGGTCCGCGCGGGAACGCCTTTCCACGGCGTATATGCCGGGCTTGAAGATCACCATGCTGCCGCGAGCAGCGGTTGAAGCGTTCACGCTGGCCGAAGGTCTGTCCCGTCCTGCTGTTTCGCTCTATGTCGATTGTGACCCGGAGACATTTGCCATCAGCGCGGAATTCAGCCGGGTGGAGAATGTGCCTATCGTTGCCAATCTGCGCCACCAGCAGGTCGAATCCCTCGACGATGCGTTCGAATCGGGCGCGCCGGCACCGGGAATTCCGTTTGTGGATGAGTTGCGCTGGTTGTGGCAGTTTGCGCAAAAGCTTGAGGCGCTTCGTGGCAAAGCCAGCAACATGCAAGACCGCCTTGAGTACAATTTTTATGTCGAAGACGATCGCGTTTCGATTGAGGCGCGCCGCCGCGGCGCCCCGCTGGATAAACTGGTTGCCGAGCTGATGATTCTTGCGAACCATCGATGGGGAAAAATGCTCGATGAAAATGGTGTGGCGGCAATCTACCGGGCGCAGGGCGGCGGCAAGGTGCGCATGACTACCTCGGCGTTGCCGCATGAAGGGCTAGGGGTGTCGCATTACGCCTGGTCCAGTTCGCCCTTGCGTCGCTACGTCGATCTTGTGAACCAGTGGCAGTTGATCGCACTGTTGTCGGAAAAAGCACCGCCCTTCGCTGCGAATGATGCCGACCTGTTGGCGACCCTGCGTGACTTTGAGATGACTTACGCCGCCTATAATGAATTTCAGAACAGCATGGAGCATTATTGGTGTCTGCGGTGGTTGCGGCAAAATGCGCTTGGCGAGACCGGCGCGGAAGTGCTGCGCGACAATCTGGTGAGGCTTAACCGCATCCCATTCGTGACCCGGGTTCCTTCCCTGCCCGATTTACCTGCCGGCAGCAAGGTGGTACTTGAGGTCGGCGAGATCGACTTTATTGACGCCACGGTCAAACTGGTTTTCAAGGCGCTGGAGCAAGCTGAGACGGCAGCTTAAAAAAGGGCTAGACTTCGATGATTATTAGGACTTAATCTCATTTGAGTGCTGCCGATTTTCATGTGCCTAAATTAAGCTGGCCTGAGTTCATGGCCGGAATGGATCCGGCATCCCGCGTCTTTTCGCTCGCGCTCTCGATTTCCATCGTTTTGCATGCCGTGCTGTTTTCGCTGCACTTCAAATTTCCCGATGCGACGCGCCTGAAAAATACGCCGCAAATGCTTGAGGTGGTGCTGGTTAACAGCAAAACCAAGTCCAAGCCGGTGAACACTGAACTGCACGCCCAGTCCAATCTGGACGGCGGTGGCAACACCGACCAGAACCGACGCGCCAGTACACCCCTGCCTGTCATGAGCGAGACAGAGCGCGGCAGTGATGTGACGCGTGCAACCAAAAAAGTCCAGGAGCTTGAAGCCCAGCAGCAACGATTGTTGACGCAATTGCAAGCCAAGACAGCAGTCGCGTCGACCGAGCCCAAGTCCGAGCCCAGCGTCGAACCGGCGCCGCAGGTCTCGGGGTCGGATCTGGCGAACAGCGCCCTGGCCCTGGCCCGTATGCAGGCACAAATCAACCGGCGCATTGAGGACTACAACCAGAGGCCCCGCAAGGAGTTTGTCGGAGCGCGCGCACGCGAATACCGTTTTGCACAGTATGTCGAAGGTTGGCGCATGAAGGTCGAGCGACTTGGAAATGTCAACTATCCTGAGGACGCGCGCGGACGCCTTTATGGCAGCCTTATCCTTACGGTTTCGATCAAAACCGACGGTAGCCTTGAGGCGGTTGAAATCAACCGTTCCTCCGGTCACCAAGTGCTGGACCGGGCGGCCGAGCGGATTGTCAGGCTGGCTGCGCCCTATTCGGCGTTTCCACCGGACATCCGCAGGGATACCGATGTCCTCGTCATAACCCGAACCTGGACCTTCGCCCCCGGGGACAAGTTGTTCGGGGAGTAGCCCTTGACAACCGGCGAGGCGGCCGTGTCTCTGTGCCCATCGGCCGGGCTGGCGCACGGATGAAACTGCTGCGGCGTGCCTGGAAGGTGTTCAGTTACACCCTCGCCGCTGTCGTGCTCGCGGTGTTTCTGGCGCAGGCCTGGTTTGGCGCGCACATCCTTTACTGGAAATTCCAGCCGCCTGGCAGCACGAGCTTCATGTCGTCCCGTCTGGAGCAGTTGCGCGGAAAAGATGCCAATGCGCGGCTGAAGTACAACTGGATTGCCTACGCGAAAATTTCGGCTAACCTCAAACGGGCGATTATTGCTGCCGAAGACATGAAGTTTGTCGATCACGAGGGCTTCGACTGGGAGGGCATCCAGCGTGCCATTGAAAAAAACCAGAAAAAAGGCAAGGCCGTAGCCGGTGGCTCGACCATCACACAACAATTGGCGAAAAACCTGTTTCTGTCCGGGGAGCGCAGCTATATCCGCAAGGCACAGGAGGCGGTTATCACGCTGATGCTTGAGGCGATTCTTGACAAGGAGCGCATCCTGGAGATTTATCTGAATATCGCCGAATGGGGCGTGGGCATATTCGGTGCCGAGGCTGCGGCGCGCCACTACTACGGCGTGAGCGCCGCCGCCCTCAATGCCGAACAGGCCGCGCGTCTTGCGGCGATGCTACCGCGGCCGCAGTTCTATGATCGTAATCGCGGCTCGCCTTACCTTAGTGCTTATTCGGCGACCATTCTCGCGCGCATGCCACAGGCGCAGTTGCCCTGACGTCCTGATTTTCGCGCCGCGCCACACCCGTGCTCGCGGATCTTGCCCGGCTGGAACGGCCGGAAAATCCCCGCTGCGCAACAATCGACTGCTACAATCGGCTGCCGCCGATGCCGACATGCCGGCCCCAAAACGGCCCCAAAAATAGCGACGCCGCAGTGACCAAAGACACCACACAACGCAAAGAACTGGAAGATCTGCAAGAGGACCTGCACGAAGTGCAGGAGCTGTTGCGGCACCAGCATCTGGTGAAGGCGTTGGTTCAACGACAGGACATGTCGCGAGACGACCAGGTCGAGTCGATGGCACCCAAGCAGCATTTCGCCGAGCTGCGCGCCAAACTCGACGAAATGCACGCGGCGGATGTGGCCTACATTCTCGAAGCGCTGCCGCATGAAGAGCGGTTGGCCGTTTGGGATCTCGTCAAGGCCGAGCGTGATGGGGAGATCCTGCTCGAGGTATCCGACGCGGTACGCGAAACACTCATCAAGAGCATGGACACCGAGGAGCTCGTCGCCGCGACCGAGCAGCTCGACGCCGATGAAATCGCCGACCTAGCGCCGGATTTGCCCGAGGAGGTCATCGAGGATGTGTTTGACTCCCTGCCGGCCGACGAGCGCGAGCAGTTGCGCGAGGCGATGTCCTATCCGGAAGGCTCGGTTGGCGCCCTGATGGACTTTGACCCGGTCAGCGTGCGCGACGATGTCACCCTCGAAGTGGTGACGCGGTACCTGCGTCGTTTCGACAAACTGCCCGACAACACCGATCAGATTTTTGTCGTCGATCGCGAGGACCACCTGAAAGGCGCGCTGCCCATCAGCAAGCTCATCGTCTCCGAACTTGACGACCCGGTGAGCAAGATAATGGGATCGGATGTCGTCATCCTTTACACGGACGACAATGCGCAGGAGGCAGCCCAGGCCTTTGCGCGCTACGATCTTGTCTCGGCCGCGGTGGTGGACGCGCAGGGAAAGCTGGTAGGGCGGGTCACCGTTGCATCCGTCGTTGACTTCATGCGCGAACAAAGCGAAACCACGGCATTGCGCGAAGGCGGCCTGCGCGAAGAAGAGGACATCTTTGCCTCGGTCTGGGACAGCGTGAAAAACCGCTGGACTTGGCTGGCGGTCAACCTGGTGACCGCATTCGTCGCTTCGCGTGTCATCGGTGCGTTTGAAGGCTCTATCGCCAAGTTGGTTGCGCTTGCGGCCCTGATGCCCATTGTTGCGGGCATTGGCGGGAACTCCGGCAACCAGACCACAACGATGATCGTGCGCGCCTTTGCACTCGGGCAAATCCAGTTTGACCAGGCGCGCAAACTGTTTCGCAAGGAACTCGGCGTGGCCTTATTGAACGGGCTGCTTTGGGGCGGCATACTTGGCCTGGCCGCCTGGTGGCTCTATGGCAGCGTGCAGCTTGGCCTGGTGATGACCGCGGCCATGACGCTTAACCTGATGCTCGCCGCCATAGTTGGTGTGATGATTCCGCTGGCCATGGTGAAGCTTGGCCGCGATCCGGCGATCGGCTCGTCCGTCATGCTTACGGCTTGCACCGACAGTGGCGGATTTTTCATTTTTCTTGGATTGGCAACTTTGTTTCTGCTTTGACGTTGTAAAATTCGCCGAATTTACCGGAACTGAAACAATGGAGAACAAAGCATGCTCAAGGAATTTAAAGAATTTGCCATGCGCGGTAACGTCATCGACCTCGCGGTCGGTGTGGTCATCGGTGCGGCCTTTGGCAAGATCGTCGATTCGCTGGTTAAGGACGTCATCATGCCGCCCATTGGGCTTGCGCTGGGCAAGGTTGATTTCTCCAACCTGTTCATCGTCATGAAAGACGGTGCGACCGCCGGACCCTATGCCACTGTTGCCGATGCCGCCAAGGCTGGCGCCGTGACGCTCAACCTCGGGCTTTTCGCAAATACATTGATCTCGTTTTTAATTGTCGCTTTTGCGATCTTTATGACAGTGAAGCTGATCAACCGCCTCAAGCGCGAAGAGGCCGCCGCGCCACCGGCTCCGCCCGGACCCTCCGAGGAGGTGATGTTGTTGCGCGAAATTCGGGATGCGTTGAAAAAATAATCCGCGTGCGTCGCGCAGGCTGGTCCGGTTTTGCCGCAGGTTCGCCGTGCGACGCCGTTTTCGCTACTGCGATTTGATTTGAGCGAACACGGCCGCCGCCGCCGTCAGGGTTGTTGCAATATCTCCCGGTGTATGTGCGGCGGAGATGAAGCCGGCTTCATAGGCCGAAGGAGCGAAGTAGACGCCGTGGTCAAGCATGCCGTGGAAAAAGCGGTTAAAACGCGCTTTGTCGCTTTGCATGACCTGTTCAAATGAACACGGCACGCTGGCACTGAAATAAATCCCGAACATGCCGCCAATAGCCTGCGCCGAAAACGCAATGCCGTGCTTCTTTGCGACATCGGTGAGACCCTCGGTCAGCGTGCGCGTTGTTTGCTCAAGGCGGTCGAAAAAGCCCGGTTCGGCCACGGCTTTGAGGGTTGCGAGGCCGGCGGCGACCGCAACCGGGTTGCCCGACAGGGTGCCGGCCTGATAAACCGGACCCAGGGGGGCGATTTTTTGCATGATGTCGCGGCGACCGCCGAACGCCCCGACCGGCATGCCGCCACCGATGACCTTGCCAAGCGTCGTCAGATCGGGTGTCACACCATAGCGCGCCTGGGCCCCGCCAAGCGCGACGCGAAAGCCGGTCATTACTTCGTCGAAAATCAACACTGCCCCGTGCTTGGTGCAAAGGGTGCGCAACGCCGACAAAAACTGCGGGTTCGGCGCCACCAGATTCATGTTGCCGGCGACCGGTTCAACGATCACCGCGGCGACATCAGCTCCGGCTCGGGCGAAGAAGCTGTCGAGCTCGGCGACATCGTTGTAGGCGAGCACTGTGGTGTTCGCGACCGTTTCCGGCGGAACGCCGGCTGAACTTGGCTGACCCAGCGTCAGCGCGCCCGAACCGGCCTTTACCAGCATCGCATCGCCATGGCCGTGATAGCAGCCTTCAAACTTGATCAGGCGCGATCGTCCGGTGAAGCCGCGTGCGAGGCGAACGGCGCTCATTGTCGCCTCGGTGCCCGAACTGACCAGACGCACCATATCCATGCTCGGCACCAAGCGGCACAGGGTTTCGGCCAGGTCGATTTCAATCTCTGTTGGCGCGCCGAAGGACAGGCCGTGCACGGCACGCGCCTGCACCGCGGCAAGGACGTCCGGATGGGCGTGGCCCAGAATCATTGGTCCCCAGGATCCGACGTAGTCGATGTATTTGTTGCCGTCGGCATCCCAGACATGGGCGCCAGCGCCACGCTCGAAAAAGCGCGGCGTGCCGCCTACGGAACGAAATGCGCGGACCGGGGAATTGACTCCGCCGGGGATGGTGCGCTGCGCGCGCTCAAACAGTTGTTCGTTTTTGGTCATGATAAAAACCCAGACAAGACAAAATCAGGATGTGAGGAAAATGTGTTTGGGTTTGGTGCTCCCCGGAAGGGACGGCCTGGAAAGCTACGCCAGACGGGCATTTCAAGGCGCCCGAGTGGCATTTTAATCGCTCTTCTGACGCGCCGCGTGCACGGCATGTGCTAGACGCCGGCGTCGGCATCCGCAACGAGCGCGGTGTGGGTTGCGAATATCGAATTGAACTGTTCGATGCGTTCGGCAATATCCGGCGCATCAAAGAGGTCGCTGATCACCGCCACCGCATCCGCGCCGGCGGCGACCACCTGCGCTGCATTGCGATGCGTGATGCCGCCGATGGCAACGATGGGTAGACCCAGCTCCTTGCGCACGGCGGACAGCATTTCCAGCTGCGCGCGCACCGCGCCGGGTTTTGTCGGGGACGGGAAAATGCTGCCGAAGGCAACGTAATCAGCGCCGGCCTTTTTGGCATTGCGCGCGAGTCCTGCGCGGTTGTAGCAGGACACGCCGAGTAAGCGCCGCGGCCCGAGCGCTTCACGCGCTGCGGCAATATCCCCGTCTTCGGCGCCAAGATGCACGCCGTTTGCCTCGATTTCGAGGGCCAGCTCCAAGTCGTCGTTGATGATGAGGGTTACGCCCGCTTCGCGGCAAAGCGGCAAAATCGCGCCCGCTTGTTCACGCCGCAAACGCAGACCCGCGGCTTTGTTCCGGTATTGCAGCAAGCTGATGCCGCTGGCGATCGCATGGCTTACGCGGCTGACAAGGACTGCTGTGTCGATCTGATCCGGCGTGATCGCGTACAGCCCGCGTACGAGGCGTTGAGCTTGGGATGTGGAACTGGGGGTGGCCATGGCTGTGCTCGGTAGTGTTGCTTTATTGGGTTTGATGCGCGACGTGACAGTATTAGGGCGCCGACGGGCGCAAAAGCGGACTTAGGTGGGACCGGTGCCGTTTTTGTCATCCATATCGCGTGCCCAGAAAAACCGATCCGGGATGTTCTGTCCCATTCCCGGACGGAACGCCGCAGCCAGCGATTGCCAGGTGTATTCCTGCGCCTCGTGCACCGCTTCGGGAATGTCCAGTCCGTTGGCGATGGTGGCTGCGATCGCCGAAGCAAGCGTGCAGCCCGACCCATGGTAGCTGCCTGGGAGGCGTTCCCAGCTTTCGGAACGCACCAGGCCGTCGGGTCCGTACAGCGTATTGATGACTTGGGGCGTATTTTCGTGCGTGCCGGTGATCAAAACATACTCGGCACCCATATCCAGAAGGCGCTTGGCGCATTCGTCTAGGCTGATGTCCTCGTCATCCTCCTGGGCAAGGCGGCGCGCCTCAATGCTGTTGGGCGTGAGGATGGTCGTTTGCGGCACCAGCAGTTCGCGCAGCGCGCAAATCATGTCGTCGGTGGCCATCTCGTCACCACGTCCGGAGGCCAGCACCGGGTCAAGAATGAGCGGCACGTCCGGATAGTCGGACACCACTTCGGCTATGGCGGCAATGTTCTCGACGCTACCCAGCAGACCAATCTTGAATGTCGAAACCGGCATGTCTTCGAGCACAAGACGAGCCTGGTCGGCGACCCAGTCTGAGTCGATCGGCAAAATGTCATCCACGCCGGCCGTGTCCTGCACCGTGATCGCAGTGATGACGGACAAGGGGTGGCAGCCCATCGACGACAGCGTCATGATGTCGGCCTGAATGCCGGCACCGCCCGAAGGATCGCTGGCGGCGAACGAAAGCACAATGGGGGGGGATGAGGGCATTCGGAGGTGCTACCTGTGAGGCATTTCGGGCGCGGTCGCGTGGGATGAGGGGAGAAACCCCATGTCACAAAGGGATCGAACCAAACCTAGAAGCATGGAGAGCAACAAGGTAAGATGCGGGAGACCATTTTAACCTACCTTTGAATATGATCGTCACTACTGAATACAAGACTTGGATGTGCCTCATTTGTGGTTGGATCTACGATGAGCAGGCTGGATTACCCGAGGAGGGCATCGCGCCCGGAACGCGCTGGGACGATGTTCCGATGAACTGGACATGCCCCGAATGCGGTGCGCGCAAGGAAGATTTCGAGATGGTGGAAGTCTGAAAATACCGGCGGACCACGCCTGATAAAAGGCCTATCAGGCATTGGCTGGACAGCGCGGCGTCAAATGCCTCAATCTGCCTTAGAAATGCTTTGTAACGATTTGTTTTGTAATCATTTAGGCGTATAGTTTGCGTCAATTGCAGGGCGCGGATAGGGGCTCAAGCAGGTAGATATCGAAATGATGGAAACCGAGGAAGCGCCGTGGCCGGTGCGGCCTAAAGAGGTGTCCGGAATAGCAGTGCGCCTGTCGGTAATTTGTCCGTTTTGGGTATTAAGGATTGCTCTGTAATTTACTGTTTTTAAACAATTTAAATGCATAGTCTGCGTCGATTACGGGGCTCCGCCACGTGATCAAGACTTTGCCCAAGATCGTGCTTGGCAGCGGACCGGGCGGGCGCACAGGGAACCAGATCAGTGAACGACACGGTCAGTCTATCCGGGGTCAAGGTTATGGTGATCGATGACTCGAACACCATACGCCGGAGTGCGGAAATTTTTCTCGTGCAAGCTGGATGTAAGGTCATTCTTGCGGAGGATGGCTTTGACGCGTTGTCAAAGATCACCGACCACCAGCCCGATGTCGTGTTTGTCGACATCATGATGCCGCGCCTCGATGGCTACCAGACCTGTGCCCTGATCAAAAAAAATCCGCGGTTCTCTGGCACGCCCGTAATCATGCTGTCGTCCAAGGATGGGCTGTTCGATCGCGCGCGAGGGCGCATGGTGGGCTCGGATGAATATCTGACCAAGCCGTTCGCCAAGGATAGCTTGCTCAAGACCGTTGCCGCGTACGCGCCGCAACGGGCAGTTTAGAAACCAGAACCAAGACAAAAGACACAAGACACCGAACACAGACGCAAGGGAACTGAAAATGACTATCAAGAAAATTCTCGTAGTGGACGACTCGGCAACTGAGCGCCAGTTCATGCTGGAGACACTGACCAAGGCCGGATTCCAGGTGGTGCTCGCCGAAAACGGAGAGGAAGGCATCAACAAGTCCAAGGCTGAAATGCCCGACTTGATTTTGATGGATGTGGTGATGCCCGGTCTAAACGGGTTTCAGGCGACGCGCAACATCACGCGCGACGAGGCTACCAGGCACATACCGGTGATCATGTGCACCAGCAAGGATCAGGAAACGGACAAGGTGTGGGGAATGCGTCAGGGCGCCAAGGAATACCTCACCAAACCGGTTGATGCCGGCCAACTGCTGGGCAAAATTGCCGCCTTGGGCTAGGCGGCGGCAAGGGCAGAAAACATCGTGGCGATCAAGAAAACCAGCCTTCGCGACTTCCAGCAAGAACTGGTCGAGCGCCTTAAAGGCGCGGCCGATCAGTCCACGTCGGGGTCACGGCTTGGGATTCAGGTCGGGGGGGCCAACTTGTTGCTCCGCCTTGATGAAGCGGGCGAAGTGCTGCCGCTGCCGCAGGTGACCTCGGTGCCGCTCACGCAAGCATGGTTTCTCGGCTTGGCGAATATCCGCGGCAATTTGCATAGCGTCATTGATTTGGCGCTTTTCATGGGCGGGGAGCCGACACCCCGGACGGCGGAAGCGCGAATCATCGTGCTCGCCGGGCGTTATAAGGTCAACGCGGCCTTACTCATCAGTCGCATGACAGGCCTGCGCAACGTGCAGCAACTTGAGCAAGACAACGCGGCTGACTTACCGCGCTGGATTGCGGCGAGTTACCGTGATTCGGAGGGACGTCTGTGGCAGGAGCTTGCGGCCGGTGAATTGGTGCGACACGACGATTTTTTGCACGCGGGTGTCTGAGGACGAGAGGGCACCGGAGCATGCAAGCCCATTTTGGCAAATGACGTAACCAACGCGAACGATCTGGAGGGTGTATGGCATTCAAACTGCCTGAATTGAAATTCGGCAAAGGCAAGCCCCAAAAACAAAATAAGCAGACCGATACGGCAAAAGCGTCTGCGCTTGCCACAGCCAAGCCCAAGGCTGCCAACCCGGCGATGCATTCCACCCTGGTCATACGGGGTGCAACAACGGTGATGGAAAATGCCAGGCAGGAGGCGCTTCGTTCTGGCGCACCACTGCCCTTGATTGGCAAGATGGCGGCCAGCCGACAGTACCAGATTCTGGGCGCCATTATCCTGGCCTGTCTGGTGGTCACCGCAGCGCTCGTGTTCGTCGACGTGCGTATGGCGACAAACGGCACGGTGTATGTTTCTGCGGCGGGCCAGATGCGCATGCTGTCGCAGCGGATTGCCAAAGAAACGCAGGGTGGATTGCAGGGCAGCGCCGAAGCCTTCCGTCGCCTGCGCGATGCGCGTGACACATTCAGCGGCCTGCTCGCCTTGCTGAGCAACGGCGGCGATGCACCCGGTGGCGTAAAACTTCCCGCCACCTCAGATCAGGTTCAACCCATGCTCGAGGCGCTGATGCAGGAATGGGAGAAAACCAACAAGAACCTCGTGTTGGTTCAGGCACAGCAAAAAAACCTGGTTACCCTGGGTTCTTCGGTGCGCAGCATCAATTCGCGTAATCCGGCACTGCTCGACATCGCGGAGCAGGTTTCGGCGCTCAAGCTGCAATTGGGCTCGGCGCAACGTGAAGTCGCGTTGTCCGGCCAGCTGGTCATGCTGACGCAACGACTGGCTAAAAATGCGAACAACATGCTCGCCTCCGAGGTTGTCGACCCCGAAGTCGCGTTCCTCATGGGCAAGGACACCAATACCTTCCGCGACATCCTGCAGGGTTTGATGAAAGGCAGCGACGCACTGCGCGTGGGTGCGACCAAGGATAGCGAGACCGCGGGCAAACTGACCGAGCTTGAGACTGCCTACAAGGAGTTTCAGCCGGCCATCGCAGACATACTCGGCGGTCTTCAGAACCTCGTCAACGCGAAGGCTGCGGGACGGGCCGTATTGGCAGATTCGGAGAATCTTCTGAATGCCACGCAAAAACTTGCTGATGCGTACCAGGAGGAACTTGCAGGGCGCGCGCGGAACTTTGCCGCCATGACATTTTTCGTGCTCCTCACCATTGGCGTCATACTTTTAATGATCAAGGTGTATCGGGATGACATTCAGCAACAGGCGCAAGAGTCGGAACGCCAGAGGCAGGATGCCGCGCGCCAGAACCAGTCCAATCAAGACGCCATTCTGCGTCTGATGAATGAAATGGGCAGCCTCGCCGACGGTGATTTGACGGTGAGCGCAACGGTGAGCGAGGATATCACCGGCGCCATTGCGGACTCGGTTAACTACACCATTGAAGAGTTGCGCGTACTGGTTGGCCGGATCAACAAGGCTGCGGCCCAGGTTTCAAACGCCACCGATGCCGCGCGTGAGACCTCTACGCGATTGCTGGCGGCGGCTGAAAAGCAATCCGAGGAAATTCTAGAGACCTCGAACTCGGTATTGTCGATGGCCACCGCCATTAACAATGTGTCGACCAGCGCCGAGGAGTCGGCGACGGTGGCGCGCCAGTCCCTCGCGGCGGCCCAGAAAGGCACGGCAGCGGTGCAAAACTCGATTTCTGGCATGAGCGAAATTCGCGAGCAGATCCAGGACACGGCCAAGCGCATCAAGCGCTTGGGTGAGTCCTCGCAGGAGATCGGCGAGATCGTCGAACTGATCACGGACATCACGGAACAGACCAACGTGCTCGCGCTCAACGCCGCGATCCAGGCGGCATCGGCGGGCGAGGCCGGGCGCGGGTTTACGGTGGTGGCCGAAGAGGTGCAGCGACTCGCGGAACGCTCGGCTGAGGCGACCAAGCAAATCGGCGCCATCGTCAAAACCATCCAGACCGATACCCAGGAGGCGGTGGCGGCGATGGAAAAAAGCACCCAGGGCGTGGTTGAGGGCGCCAAGCTATCCGATAACGCGGGTCAGGCCCTTGGCGAGATCAGCCAGGTGTCGACCAGGCTGGCAGAACTGATCGAGGGTATTGCCGGAACCACCAAGCAGCAGGCGCACATCGCCGGCGCGGTTGCCGCCAATATGCAGGACATCCTGGCGATCACCAAACAAACGACCGAGGGCACGCAGCAAACGGCGGTGTCCATCGGGCAGATTTCGGATCTGGCCGAGGAGCTCAAGGGCTCGGTCTCCAACTTCAAGATCGCTTGACCGCCTCACGCAGCCGATCAACTCACGATGAACTCGCGCGTCGAATTTGATGTTGGGCCGCTCTCCTGGGTAAAAGGGGAGATTGACCAGTCACTCGCGCGTTCGCTCGATGCGCTGAAGAAATTCGCCGCGAACAACGCCGATAAAAGCCTGCTCAAAGCCAGTCAAACCCACCTGCATCAAGCGCATGGTGCGTTGCAGGTCGTAGGGCTGGACGGCGTTACCCGTGTTTCCGAGGAGCTCGAATCATTCCTTACCAACCTTGAGCGTGAAACCCTGCCCTGCAGCGGGGAGAACTTCCGCCGGGCCCAGCGCGGGTACGCGGCACTTTCCGATTATCTCGATCAGTTGATTAACGGGGTCTCCAATCAGCCGCTGCGGCTGCTCGGTGCTTACGGCGAGTTGCTGGCGGCAAGCGGCCGCGAGGCCGACCCGACCGATCTGTATTACCCCGACCTCGCGAACAGGGCGCCGCGCCGCGCCGATGTGCTCCCGCAAATGCCGCCCGAGCAGGCGTCCGGGTACTTTCGCGATCAGCGCAGCCGCTTTCAACGCGGTTTGCTGAAATGGATAAAATACGATGCCGCCGGCCCGAACGAGATGCGCGAGGCTATCAGCGCGATCGAGTCGGCGCAGCAATTGCCCACACAGCGGGACTTCTGGTGGGTGGCTGCGGCTTTTTGCGATGCGCTTGCCCACAATGCGCTTCCCCCGGATCTCGATGCCAAGCGCATGTGCATGCGCATTGAGCAGCAGTTAAAACGGCTGATAGAAGGCTCGGCGAATGTCGCCGAACGCTTGATTCGAGAGACGCTTTATTTTGTCGCACACGCGGCACCGGCGAGCGACCTGCTGCGCGATGTGCACGACAATTACGCCCTTGAGGGTAGCATCCCCGAGCGTGATGCCGCGCGTGCGGCGGCCCTGCCCGAACAGCCGCAAGTACGTGCTTTACACGAATACGTTACGCAGGCGAAGGACGCCTGGAACAAATTCGCTTCAGGCCACCAGCCCAGCCTGAGCGCTTTCAAGGATCTGGCCGCGCAGATCAAGGAGGGCGCGGAAAAATTGCCCAAGACCGAAATGGCCGTACTCGCCCGTGAGCTGGCCCTTATCGGTGTCTGGCTTGCCAGTAGCGCACAAAAAGCCAACGAGGTCGTCGCCATGGAAGTGGCGACATCCTTGCTTCTTCTTGATAACGCGCTTGAAAACTACGCCGGCGTAGCCGCCGAGTTTGCGCAGCAGGCGCAGGTGATGGCGGAAAGGTTAAAGGCGTGCGTTCTCGGGCGTCCGCCGGTCGGCGCGCCCCATATTCCGCTATTGGATGAAATGTCGCGTCGTGCGCAGGAGCGGCTCGCCATGCACCAGGTGGTGGCCGAAATCCAGGCGAACCTGCGCGCCATAGAGCAAACGCTGGACGGATTTTTCCGCGATGTCACCAAGCGCGCAGACCTCACGGCCCTAGACAAACCCATACGCCAGGTACTGGGCGCCCTGTCCATTCTGGGCGAAACCCGCGCCGGCGACATGCTCGGTGCGTGCCGTCAGGACATAAGCCGTTTCGCCAGCGAAACCTATGCGCCGCAGTCGGAAGACTTTGAGCGTGTCGCCCAGGCTTTGTCCGGGCTTGGTTTTTATATCGAGGCGCTCGCGCACGGCAAGGCCGACTTTGATCTGGCCGTACGCCCGATCAAGCCAAGCGTGCCCGAGACCGCGATGGAACGTACCCAGCGTCTTGGCGGTTCGGTCGAGGCTGAGCTTGAGCAACAGAAAAAAGATGCTGCAACGCTGTTCGAAGCCTGGAGGGAAAAACCCAACGACTCGATCATCAAGCAGGAGTTGCGGCAAAACTTGGAGTCAATCCAGAAAGATGCCGGCCTGATAGCTGACGTGAGGCTGGAAACCCAGGCGAGCGAAGCGCTCTCGATGCTGGACAAATCCGGGGCGATGCCACATCAGCCGCTCGCCGAGGCGATCGAAGGCATCGTTCCGGGAACCGCTGCACCGGAGCCTTCGGCCGAGACCACAAAGCTGATCGATGCCACGGATGAAATCGTGGACGCCGAGTTGCTCGGTGTTTATCTCGAAGAGGCAGATGAAGTGCTGGCGAGTATTGCCCGCCATGTCGCGACTAGCGAAGCGCAACCGCAAAATCAGGAGGCGCTAACGGTCATTCGCCGCGGTTTTCACACACTCAAGGGCAGCGGTCGCATGGTCGGGCTGACACGACTTGGTGAGGCGGCCTGGGCGGTCGAGCAGATCATCAACATCTGGCTGCAGGAGGCGCGCGATGCAACGCCGGCGCTGACCGCTCTCGTGCGTGCTGCGCATGATTATTTTCGCGTCAATGTTGAACGCCTCAAGCAGGGGGGCAGTTCCAGCGACGAACAGGCGCTGATTGCAATGGCCGAAGGTGTGAGGCACGGGGAGGAGCCGCTCGCGCCTGTTCCCGTGCCCGCCGAGGAGGCGGCCCCGGTTGCCGTCCTGCCTCCCGAGGACGACATGGTTGAAATCGGCGAGCTTCGTGTTTCGCCCACGCTGTTCGGCATTTTCATCAGTGAAACGACGGCGCACCTGGCGGTGATGCGTGCCGAGCTTCAGGTTCTCAGGGACCACGGCGTAGTCAGTGATAGGTTTTTGCGCGCGTCGCATACCCTCGCAGGCATAGCCGGAACGATCCGTTTGGAGGACATGCGTGAACTTGGCCAAGCGCTAGAGCGTGCGTTGCAGCAGCTCTGCTATGACACAGTCAGTGAGTTTGACCAGGCATCGGTTGCCGAGGCGGTCGCCGCGCTCGATGTCATGGCAATGCGCGTCAGCGAATGCATTCCTCCGGATGCCGCAAGCGCGCTGATTGAACGTCTTGAAACCGCAGCGGTGGCGGCGGCGCAGAACGCGCAAAATGAGGCAAGTGCCGCCACGGCTGCGGCGACGCTGGCGCGCGCCGCCGCTGTTGATCAGCCCGCTATTGGAGAGACAGCGCCTCCTCCCCCCCCTGCGTTGGCACAAGTGATTGATTTGCCGGCTGCGCCGTCACAGAACACTATGGCGGCGGAACTGGAGCAAGCCGAAACCGAGCGCCGGCAGGCTCGCATGGAGGACGAGCTCGACCCGCAACTGCTGCCGGTGTTCCTCGAGGAGGCCGGTGAACTGGTGCCGGCTATCGGCAATACCTTGCGCGATTGGCGCGCCAATGCTGCGGACGCAGCGCTTGGGCAGAACCTGCAACGCCTGCTGCACACGCTAAAAGGCAGTGCGCGCATGGCCGGCGCCATGGGCTTGGGTGAGCTTACCCACCACATGGAAACGCGCATCGAGAACGCAGTCGCGCTCGGCTCCTTGCCGGTGTCGCTGTTCGACGGGCTGGAAACCTCGCTCGATCGCATGGGTTACCTTCTTGACCGGCTGCAGAATCGGCCGCGGCTTGAGGGGCCGGTCGACAAAGCGCCGGTCGAGGCTGCACCGGGTGCGGCTGTTGTGGCGTCGGCAGTTGCGATCCGGGGCGTTGAGACGAAAACCGTGGCCGTGTCGCGGGACATAGAGGGTGTGCGCGCCGGTGTGCTGCGGGTTCGCGCTGATGTGATTGACGGCCTGGTCAATCAGGCCGGTGAAGTGAGTATCGCCCGCACCCGTATCGAAGGCGAGATGCGTGTGCTCAAGGCCGCGCTGCAGGAGCTCACCGACAATATGGGGCGCCTGCGCGCACAATTGCGCGAGGTCGAGATCCAGGCCGAGACGCAAATGCAGTCCAAGCAGCAGATCGTCACTGAAACAAAAGAGGGTTTCGACGCGCTCGAATTCGACCGCTTCTCGCGCTTTCAGGAACTCACACGCATGATGGCCGAAAGCGTCAATGACGTTGGCACCGTGCACCAGAACCTCACCGCCGCGGTGGATGAAACCGACGCCGCCCTTGCCGCCCAGTCGCGCATGAGCCGCGACCTGCAGCAAGATCTGATGCGAATCCGCATGGTGCCCTTTTCGTCCATTGGCGACCGTCTCTACCGCATCGTCCGCCAGACGGCAAAGGAGCTGGGCAAACGCGCCAACCTGGACATCCGCGGCGGCCAGGTGGAGATGGACCGGTCGGTGCTCGAGCGCATTACCGCGCCGTTTGAGCACCTGCTGCGTAATGCCATTACCCATGGGCTCGAATCGACGGAGCGGCGCCTCGCGGCCGGCAAGAACGAGACCGGCGAGATCCGGCTCGACCTGCGGCAGGAGGGCAACGATGTGGTGCTGGCCCTCGCCGACGACGGTGCTGGGCTCGACCTGGCGCGCATCCGGGAAAAGGCCATCAAACAGGGTTTGATGCGCGAAGACGAACAGCCAAACGATAGCGAGCTGGCGGAGTTTATCTTCCAGCCGGGCTTTTCAACCGCCGAGGATGTGACCCAGCTGGCCGGACGTGGCGTTGGGATGGACGTGGTGAAGAGCGAGGTCGTTGCGTTGGGTGGCCGCGTCGAAATCAAGACCGAGCCAGGCAAGGGTGCCAAATTTACGTTGTATCTGCCCTTGACGCTGGCGGTGACGCAAGCCGTGCTGGTGCGGGCCGCAGGCCGCATGTTCGCCGTGCCCGGATCGATGGTCGAGCAGATCATGCAGCTGCGGCCCAAGGATATCGCCGCCGCGCATGAAAGCGGCCACGCCGAACTGCACAACCGCCGCTACAAACTGCACCACCTGCCGCGCCTTCTGTCACTGCCAAAGGTGGCCGCTGCCGCGCCGCGGCGCACGACGCCCCTGCTGTTCCTTCGCAGCGGCATCGACGTGGTGGCGGTCGAGGTGGACGAACTGGTGGGCAACCAGGAAATCGTCGTCAAGAACGTCGGCCCGCAAATCGCCCGCATCCCCGGCATTACCGGCGCCACGGTGCTGGGCACGGGTGAAATCGTCCTCATCCTCAATCCGGTCATCCTCGCCCAGCGTGCGCCAACGGAGCCGTCGGCCGGTGAGGCCGAAGTACCGGTTGTGCCGGTGGCGGCGCCTCCGGAGGCGCCCGAAGAGCCGGTCATCATGGTGGTGGATGATTCGCTCACCGTGCGCAAGGTCACCGGCCGTCTCCTCGCGCGCGAGGGCTACCAGTTCGTTACCGCGAAGGACGGTGTCGATGCGCTGGAGCAACTGCAAAACATGTCCCCGGCGGTGATGCTGGTGGATATAGAAATGCCGCGTATGGACGGCTTCGACCTGTCGCGCAATGTGCGTGCCGACGCGCGCCTGAAGCACATCCCCATCATCATGATCACTTCGCGCATGGCCGACAAACATCGCGCCTATGCCAAGGAGATCGGTGTGAATGTCTACCTTGGCAAGCCTTTTCAGGAAGACGAGTTGCTTGGCAATATCGCCGGCTTCATCAAAGCCAAAGCCTGATCCTTACACCGGCCAACGCCCGGACTGATGAGGATGACAAAATTGTCACGACAATGCGCTTTAAACCTTTGCCTGACGCGGATTTCAAAAAACAAAAGTGCGCAATTTATGCGCACTGATGTGCACGATGACGCTGACAGCCGTCGTTTTTGACCAAGGCTTATCTCTATTAGGTAAGCGCTGATCAAGTCCTGCAAATGAGAGCCCTTTGACAAGCTTCCCTCTGAGGTGGGGATATACAAGGGGGCTTGCCCCATTGGTCAGTGAATCCTTAACTGTTAATCGTCAATTGCAGCCGATGTGGCAGCCCTGCAGGTAAAACGGCTTAAGCGCCGCGGCGAGCTTGCGCGCAGCTTCGGCAAGCCCAGCATTATCATCGAGTCAAACTCTTTTGAAATGCCGCGCAACGTCGTGCGCACCAGTGATGGCATCACGCTTCAGGTTCAGGTGGGCACCGGCCACGCCGGGCCAAGCGCTTTCCCAAGGCATTGCGCGCGGCGCCCGACAGCGGGAAAGGCGTATAAGGCGGTGTGCCGCACGGGAACACGGTAACATCGGGGCACGAACAATAAACATGACCGACCCAGCGCGAAGGTTGACCTTCTGACTTTCTTTGCCTTAGATGTCCGGGCCTTGCGGTCCGGCACCGGCCCTGCATGAATCAATACGACCTTGTCATCATTGGCGGCGGCATCAACGGCGCCGGTATCGCACGCGACGCCGCAGGACGCGGCCTGTCGGTGCTGCTTGTCGAGCAACACGATCTTGCCGGCGCAACCTCCTCGGCCAGCAGCAAGCTGATCCACGGCGGACTGCGCTACCTCGAATATTATGAATTTCGTCTGGTGGCTGAGGCGCTGGCCGAGCGCGAGGTGTTGCTGTCCATCGCGCCGCATATCATCTGGCCCTTGGAATTCGTGTTGCCGCACGAACCCCACCTGCGGCCGGCGTGGATGATACGCTTGGGTTTGTTTTTGTATGACCATATCGGCGGGCGCACCCAGCTGCCCAAGTCCAGGGGCGTGGCGCTCTGCGTTGACGGTGCTGGTGCGGGCCTCAAGTCCGAGTTTCGACGCGGCTTCAGCTATTCGGACGGCTGGGTGGACGATGCGCGCCTGGTGGTGCTAAACGCGCGCTCGGCCGCCACGCATGGCGCCACTGTGTTGCCGCGCACGCGCTGCAGCGCGGCGCGGCGCGAAGCAGGGGCCTGGCGTGTCACGCTCAAAGATGCCCGGGGCGAACGCGACGTCACGGCGCGCGCCCTGGTCAATGCCGCCGGCCCTTGGGTCAAGCAGGTCATCGACAAGGAGATTGGCATCGGTACGCGCGCCAAGGTGCGGCTGGTAAAAGGCAGCCACATCGTGGTGCCGCGCATACATGACAAGCGCCACGCCTACATCCTGCAAAACCCGGACAGGCGCATTATTTTTCTGATTCCCTACGAGAGGGAGTTCACGCTGATCGGCACCACCGACGTGGCGGTGGCCGATGCTGAACACAGGCCGGAAATATCGAAGGACGAGATAACGTATTTGTGTGAAGCGGCGAGCCGTTACACCCGCCGACCGGTCACCGCGCAAAACGTCGTCTGGGCCTATAGCGGCGTGCGCCCGCTATACGATGACGGCTCACCCGACTCTTCGGCTGTAACGCGCGACTATCATTTTGAACTCGACTGTGGCGAGGCCGGCGATGGCGCGCCGCTGCTGTCGATATTTGGCGGCAAAATCACAACCTA
Organism: Bordetella parapertussis; assembly: GCA_945892985.1. GTDB lineage: Bacteria > Pseudomonadota > Gammaproteobacteria > Burkholderiales > SG8-39 > CAITSH01. Next base: position 56,269 of record CAMDDU010000014.1, on the reverse strand, counting down.
TCGCAAGCTGGCGGAACACGCCTTGGAGAAGCTGGTGCGCTGGTTTCCGGCGCAACCGGCCTGGACGCAGACCCAAGCCCTGCCAGGTGGCGATTTTGGCGGGCGTGATTTCCAGACGGTGCTTGCCGATGTTCGCACGCGCAGGCCGGAGCTTGACCGGCAGTGGCTGGCTCGCCTGCTGCGCCGCCACGGCACCCTCGTCGATGAGGTGCTGGGAGACACCAGGACTGCAGCCGATCTAGGAGAGTATTTCGGCGGCGGCCTGTACGAACGCGAGCTGCGTTACCTTGTCGGGAATGAGTGGGCGCAAGAAGCCGAGGACGTTCTCTGGCGCCGGACTAAATGCGGATTGCACATGTCCCCGGCCGAGCGCGCGCGCGTCGCGGACTTCATGAAGGCCATGAGTTGATGCGACGCCCCCGCACACTGGCCTTTTCACACCGAAGCGAATACTTCCCTGGAAATGACAAGCCATGAAATTGGCCGGCATGAAACCAATCGCGCAACTGCCGCTGGACCGGATCCTTGGCGTTTTCTGTGACATCGATGACACGCTGACCACCGACGGGCATCTGACCGCGGCGGCCTATGCCGCGCTCGATGCCTTGAAAACCGCGGGCAAGCTGGTGATCCCCATCACCGGCCGGCCGGCCGGATGGTGCGACCACATTGCGCGCATGTGGCCGGTGGATGCGGTGGTGGGTGAGAACGGCGCATTCTATTTTCAATATGACCGCCATGCGCGAAAACTGATAAAGCGCTTTCTTGACGATGAGGCCGTGCGCGCGGCGAACCGCGCCAGGCTCGCAACGGTGCGCGCGCGCATCTTGGAGCAAGTCCCGGGCGCCGGCGTGGCTTCCGATCAGTTCTATCGCGAAGCGGACCTCGCCATAGATTTTTGTGAGGATGTGCCGCGGCTCCCCGATGCGGATATCGACCGCATTGTTGCGATCATGCACGAGTCGGGCATGACGGTGCGCGTGAGCTCCATTCACGTCAACGGCTGGTTCGGCAGCTACGACAAGCTGGGCATGACGCGCACGCTCATGCGCGAAAGGTTTGATGTCGAGCTTGATGCCGACAAGGCGGACTACGTTTTTATCGGCGACTCACCCAATGATGCGCCGATGTTTGCCTATTTCCCGATGTCTGTGGGAGTGGCCAATGTCGCTGATTTTTCCGCGCGCCTTGAGGCCGCGCCTGTTTTTGTCACCGGCGCACGCAGCGGCGGCGGCTTTGTCGAGTTGGTCACGCACTTGCTGAAGGGGCGCTGATGGAGTGGATCGCGGGCTATGTTGCCATCGGGGCGGCGGTCGGATTTTTCGCCGGATTGCTGGGCATCGGCGGTGGCGCGATCATGGTGCCTTTGCTGGTGATGTTGTTCGAGGCGCAGGGTCTGCCGCGTGAGCATGTGCTGCATCTGGCGGTGGGGTCCGGCATGGCCACCATTCTGTTCACCGCGGCCTCGAGCGCGCGCTCGCACGCGGCGCGCGGCGGGGTGCGCTGGGATATTGTCAAGACCATGACCCCGGGCATCCTGCTCGGCGGACTGCTCGGCTCCGCCGTGGCCGGCGCCATCCCGACGCGGATTTTTGCGATGCTGTTCTGCGCCACCGTATATCTGGCCTCGGCCAACATGATGATAGATCGCAAGCCCAAACCGTCGGGCAAGCCGCCGGGCTCGGTGGGGCTGAGCATCGCCGGCTTTGCCATCAGCGCGGTCTCGGCCTTTGCGGCCATCGGCGGCGCCTTCATGACGGTGCCCTTCCTCGTCTGGGGCAATGTGCCTTTGCTGCAGGCCATAGGCACTGCGGCTGCGGTGGGCTTCCCGATCGCGGTCGCCGGTACCATTGGTTTTGTCGCGGCCGGACTGTTGCAGTCCGGCCTGCCGGCGGCGAGCCTGGGCTACGTCTACTTGCCGGCGTTTGCCGGCATCGCCATCACCAGCGTGCTGCTTGCGCCCGCAGGCGTGGCACTGGCGCACCGCCTGCCGACGCGGGCGCTGCGCAAGATTTTCGCCGGCCTGCTGTTCGTGATGGCGAGCAAAATGCTCTGGGGCTTCTGGTAACCCGTCCGGCTCAGACGATCCCGTCCGCCCGTAGTCTGGCCAGCTCGGATTCGCTCTTGCCGAGCGAGCGCAATACGTCCTCGGTGTGTTGTCCCAGCGTCGGTGGCGCCATGGTGTGCTCGATCGGCGTCCCGGAGAAGCGCATGGGGCTTGCCACCAGCGGCATCTTGCCGGCGATCGGGTGGTCGAGCTCGATCTTGATGTTGCGTGCTTTTACCTGCGGCTCCTCGAATACCTGCGCGATATTGTTGATCGGGCCGTTGGGCACGCCCGCAGCCTCGAGTGATTCGACCCAGTCGCGCGTCGTGCGTTTGGCAAAAATCTCCTGTAACAGGCGTGTCATTTCGGCGCGGTTTTCGACGCGTTTGCCGTTGGTGGCAAAGCGTGGATCCGCGGTTAGCGCGCTGCAGCCTGCGACGTCGCAGAACTTGCGGAACAGGTTGTCATTACCGCAGGCGAGGATGACACTGCCGTCCGATGTTTTGAAAGGCTGGTAGGGCACGATGTTCGGGTGCAGGTTGCCGATGCGCGCCGGCGGCTTGCCGGTGGCGAAGTAGTTGGTGTTTTGGTAGCTCATCAGCGCGATCTGTGAATCGAGCAGCGCAAGGTCCAGATGCTGGCCCTTTCCCGTTTCGGCGCGATTGGCGATGGCGGCGCAGATGGCGATGGATGCGTACATGCCGGTGATGATGTCGGCCACCGGAACGCCGGCGCGCTGCGGCCCACCGCCCGGGACCTCATCGGGTTCGCCGGTGACGCTCATCATGCCGCCCATGCCCTGGATCATGAAATCGTAGCCGGGGTGTTCGCGATACGGCCCGGTCTGGCCAAAACCGGTGACTGAGCAATAAATCAGGCGTGGGTTGATTTTTGCCAGGTCGTCGTAGCCCAGGCCGTAGCGCGCGAGGTCGCCAAACTTGTAGTTCTCGATCAGCACGTCGGAGCGCGCCGCCAGCTCGCGCACGATGGCCTGCCCCTCGGGCCTGGAGATGTTGAGCGTGATGGATTTTTTGCCGCGGTTGGCGGCGGTGTAATAAGCCGACTCGCGCGTGTCATTGCCCTGTTGGTCTTTGACCCAGGGCGGCCCGAAGGCGCGTGAATCATCACCGATTTTCGGGCGCTCGACTTTGATCACCTCGGCGCCGAGGTCGGCGAGGTTCTGCCCGGCCCAGGGGCCGGCGAGCACGCGTGAGAGATCGAGGACGCGGATATGCGATAAGGGGCCTGCCATGGGAATCCTTTGTTAAAAAGCGGGAAAGCGTAAAAAAATCCAGAAACGGGCTTTAGCGCCCGACGAATTTGGGTTTGGTCTTGGCGAGGAAGGCATCCATGCCAATGCGGTAATCCTCGGTGTTCACGTGCGCGAAGCCGGCGTTGTTCTCGGCTTCGGTGAGCGCTTCGGGCAGCGCCAGCAGGCGCCTGATGCGCTCCTTGTTCCAGCGCGCCACCAGCGGTGCACCGGCGGCGATACGCCGCGCCGTGGCATAGGCTTCCTCTTCGGCCTGCGCGTCCTCGACCACACGCGTCAGCAGGCCCTTGGCATAAGCTTCGTCGGCGTCCAGCATGCGGCCCTCGAGCAGTATTTCCAGCATCACCGCCTTGCCGGCAAGGGGCAGCACCGCTGCGAGTTCCTCATAGGCAATCGGAAAGCCCAGGCGGTTGATCGGCACGCCAAAGCGCGCCGAGCGTCCGGCAATGCGTAAATCGCACAGGCAGGCGATTTCCAGGCCGCCACCGGCACAGGAACCCTTGATCATCGCCACGGTCGGGTGGCGGCAGTCACTGATGGCGCGCAATGCGCCATAGACATGCTCGCGATGGTAGATCCGCGCCTGCTCGGCGGTGTTGCGCACACTGGCGAATTCGGCGATGTCGGCACCGGCGGCAAAGGCTTCGTCGCCGCCGCCGCGTATGACGATGCAGCGCAGGCTGTCGTCGGCGGACAGCTGCGCAAAAGCGCTGGCAAGTTCGCGCCACATCGTCACGGTAAGGGCGTTTAACTTGCCCGGGTTGCTCAAGGTGACGGTGGCAATGTCGCCGTCACGTGTGCTATGGATGCCTGGCGACGGTGCGCTGCTCAAGGTTGTTTTTTCATACCGATGAGATCCATCATGACCGCCATGGTGGCGTCTTCTTTGGCTATTTGCTGGGCAAAGGCTGAGGCCGGTGTAAATGCCGAGCGCACGCCCAGGCGTTGGGCTGCCTGGATGAACTCCGGATTTTCGGCGGTTTTGCGTATCGCCGCTTCGAGCATTTCGATCACCGGCCTGGGCGTACCCTTGGGCACGGCGATGCCGCGCCAGGCCTCCAGCGTGATGTCATAGCCCTGCTCGTGTGCCGTCGGCACATCGGGCAAAACCGGGTCGCGCGCCGGCGCCAGGGCGGCGAGCAGGCGCACCTGGCCGTTCTTGACGTAACTGGACAGGGCGGCGGGCAATTGCACCAGGGCATCGACCTGGCTGCCGAGCAGGCTGGGCACCACCTGTGCCGCGCCGTAGGGTACGTCCACCACCTCGACGCCGCCAGACTTGAACAGCGCCACCGAGGAAATGTGCGTGTGGCTGCCGATGCCCGAATTGCCGACAGTGACATTCTTCGGGCGTGCCTTGGCATCGGCCATGAACTCACCCAGCGTTTTCCATTTCGCGTCGCTGCGCACCGCCAGCACCGGCGATTCGACCAGCACCCGCGCCACCGCATCAAAGGCACGGTAGTCGATGGGCATCATGCCCGAGTAAAAAGCGGTGGATACAGAATTGGAATTCCACACCAGCGTATAGCCGTCGGGCTTGCGCGCCGCGGCGACCTTGTAGCCGATCGCCCCGCCAGCGCCCGGATGATTGACGACGATCACCTTGGCATCCAGGTTCCGGCCCACGCCGTCGGCCAGCAGGCGCGCGGTGACATCGGCCGAGGAGCCGGCCGGAAAGAGCACGATGAGTTCTATAGGGCCTTTTTTCGGGAAAGGCTGATCCTGCGCGAGCAGCGGACCGGAGCCCGCAAGCCCGATTGCGGTCGCCGCCATTATCCGGACCAGGGCTTTTTTCCATGCGGTCATAGCGCTCTCCTGTTGACTTACTCTTTGGCGAGAATTTCAGCAACATCGACGCGGCGGCCTTCGCGCGCCGACACGACGCCGGCGCGAATCACCGCCAGTGAGGCCGTGGCGCGCTCACCGTCCATTTCCGGTTCGCATTCGCCGCGCACCGCGGCGGCGAACTCCTCCAGCTCGTCAACAAAGGTATCGTTTTTCTGGAAGGCAACAGGGTCTGACTTGGTGCTGCCGCGCTTGAGAAAACGCAAGCCCCCGTGCAGGTCGTAATAGGCGCTCGCTTCCTTGCCGTAAATATTCATCAGGTAATACTCGGAGGCCGAGGCGTAGCTGGCATTGAGCGTCGAGAGCGCGCCGTTGTCGTGCTCGAACACCAGGCTGGCCACGTCTGGGTTGTCACCGGGCAGTACCAACTGCGCGAAGCGGCCGTTGACCGACTTGATCGGCCCCATCAGATAGGTGAGCACATCGGCGTAGTGGATACCGATTTGCAGCATCACCCCGCCGGGCATGCCCTCGGCGGTATAGCGCCAGGACGACAGGTCGATTTGCCCCAGCCGGTCGCGGCTGATGTTGCTCTCGGCATTGACGAGTTTGCCGAATACGCCCGCGTCGATCTGTTTGCGCACCCAGCGGAACTGGCTTTCGCGCCGGCGCTGGTATCCCAGGGCCAGCACCACGCCGGCCTTGCGGCAGGCCGCAGTCAGGGCGCGCGCATCGGCGATGGTATTGGCAATGGGTTTGTCGAGAAAGACATGCTTGCCCGCCGCCGCCGCCGCACGCGTTGTTTCGAGGTGCACGTTGTTGGGCGTGGTATTGATAATGGCCTGGATGGAGCGGTCCTCAAGAATGGACTCGTAACTGGGCGCGGCCTGGCAGCTGTACTTGGCGGCAAAGGCCGCGCGTTTTTGTTCCGAGCGCGTGTAGCAGCTGACAATCTTGATCTTGCCCGAGCGAACAATCGCATCGGCGAGGACATCGGACCACCAGCCCATGCCCAGGCAGGCAACGCGTACCGGTTCTGCAGCCATCTATTCTTCTCCTGTCGTGCAATGCTCAATGGTATTAGTATTGCGCCGGCACCGGATCTCTCTGGCAGCGCGCGTTGTTTCGCGTTGTTTCGAAATATCTCGAAACGGAACTATTTGTTGTCGATGAGAAAGCCGGCGCCGATGGCCTCGACCGCAAGGCGCGCGATGCGCTCATCGGTCGCCCAGTCGCCGCCGCTCACGCCGATGCCACCGATGCACTCGCCCTCGATGATGATGGGAAAACCGCCCTCCATCGCCGTCCAGCGCTCGGGGCCCGCGGCCAGCGCGAGGCCAAGGGCGTGCGAGGTGTCCAGAACCTGCGCCTGCGCGCCCTTGGCCGAGGTGGGCCGTTTGTTCGAGGCCGAGGACACCGCCTTGGTGGTGCTCGAGTGCACGGTGTGAAAGCGCCCGCCGTCCATGCGTTCGAGCAGCATCAGGTGCCCGCCGGCGTCGACGATGGCAACCGATGCGGCGATGCCGGCTTCTTCAGCCGCGGCAATCGCCGCGGCCATCATTTTTTTTGCGCCGGCATAGGACAGGCGTTTGGCATTGACTACAAACATGTACTGCCTTTCAATAAAATTTACGATCTTTCAGAGGTCAACCTTGACGTTCGCATCCTTGACCACCTTCGACCAGCGAGCGATCTCGCTACGGATAAACGCCTGGAACTCCTCGGGCGAAATGCCGCCGGTCGTGGCTACCTGCGAGACCCAGATGTTCTTCATGTCCGGCAGGTTCATGGCTTTCACCGTTTCCTGGTACATGCGGTCGACAGTTTCCTTTGGCGTGCCCTTTATCGCCCACAACGCGTACCAGGTGCTGACCACCATGCCTGGTACGCCGACTTCATCCATGGTCGGCATGTCGGGAAACTGTTCGGCGCGCTTGGGCGTGGCGATGGCCAGACCACGCAGCCGGCCCGCCTTCATTTGCGTGGACGAAGTGCCCATGCCGTCGAAGACCACATCAATCGTCCCGGCGAGAAAGTCCGTCATCATCGGTCCGGCGCCCTTGTAGGGCACATGGGTCATCTTGGTGCCGGTGACGTTCAGGAACAACTCCATGGCGAGGTGGTGCGAAGTGCCGCTGCCGGGCGAGCCGAAATTGAGCTTGCCGGGGTTGGCCTTGGCGTAGTCGACCAGTTCCTTGATGGTCTTGAACGGGTGCTTGGGATGCACCACCATCACCTGCGGCACGTAGGCCACCACGGTGATCGGGATGAAGTCCCGTTCCAGCTTGTAGGGCAGATTAGTGTAGAGGCTGTCGCCAATGGTATGGTGGATCGCCCCCATGAAAAAGGTGTAGCCATCGGGCGCCGCCTTGGACGCGCTGGACGCGCCAACGGTGCCGCCGGCGCCGCCCTGGTTCTCGATGTGCACCGGCTGGCCGAGCGCTTGCGCCAACTTGGCTGCAAGCGGTCGCGCGAAGGTGTCGGTGCCGCCGCCGGCGGGGAAGGGGTTGATGATGCGGATGGATTTGGTCGGCCAGGCCTGGGCCGACGCGACGGCCGGAGCCAGTGCAATCAGACTCGCGGCAATAGCCATAGTGACACGGGATAACACTTTCATTTTTCCTCCTCCGGTGATAACCAAAATGCCCGCCTGGTCCGGCGGGTCGCGATGCGATTCTTATGCCGCCAATCTGATGCCAGCAAAAGCTGGCTGTCGGCTAGTTTGACACATCCGGTGGGCTTTCTAAGCGCCTTTGAATACCGGTTTTTTCTTGGCTAGAAAGGCCTTGTAGCCGATATGAAAATCCTCGCTGCCAAAGCAGGTAAAGCCTTCGTCGTATTCGGCCTCGCTCAGCGGTTTCGGATCGGTGAGGCGGCGCGCAAATTTCTTGTGCCAGTGCGCAACCAGCGGTGCGCCCTCGGCGATGCGGTGCGCTGCCGCCATGGCTTCCTCATCGACGAAGTGGTCTGGCACGACGCGCGTCACCAGGCCTTTTTCGCGCGCTTCCGCGGCATTGAAAATCTGCCCCTCCAACAGTATTTCCATGGCGGTGTTGTAGCCTGCGAGGTCGATCAGGCGCTTGATCTCCCCGTAGGCCATGACCAGGCCGAGATTTTTTATCGGCACGCCGAAGCGGCTCGATTCGCCGCAAATGCGAATGTCGGCAAGCCCGGCGATTTCCAGGCCACCGCCGACGCAGATGCCGTGTATCAGCGCGACCACCGGGTGGGGGCAGTTGGCGATGGCATCGATGGTGGTGTGCATGATGCGGCCGTAGGCGCGCGCCTGCGCCACATTGGAGCGCTCGTTTTCGAACTCGGATATGTCGTTGCCCGGTGCGAAGGCGCGCTCGCCCGCGCCGCGGATCACAACGCAGCGTATCGACGCATCGGCCGAGAGTTCGGTGAACACGTCGCCGAGCCGCCGCCACATCGGCTTGGTCAGGGCGTTGAGTTTTTCCGGCCGGTTGAGTGTGACGGTGACGATGTGCCCGTCGCGATTTACCAATATCGTTTCTGTGCTCATGCTGGTCCTGGTCCTGGTGCGGCTAGGGTGAGTTGTGGCCGCGTGCACGTGGTTTCTGGCCTGTTGTGCTTATCGTTCCTCGGTTCCTCGGTGTCTTGGTGTCTTGGCCGCCGCGGTCATTGCAACTTGATGTTGGCATCCTGAATCAGTTTGCCGTATTTGGCCAGTTCGGTGCGCATGAATGCGGCAAATTCTTCCGGCGTGGTTTCGCGCAGTTGGGTACCGACTTGTTCGAGGCGGGCCTTGATTTCCGGTTCGCGCATGACGCGGTTGATGTCGGTGTTGAGTTTGCCTATGAGTTCGCGTGGCATGGTGCCTGGCCCCATCACCCCGTACCAGTTCAGGACCTCGAAATTCTTGATGCCTTCCTCGTCAAAGGTCGGCACATCGGGTAACTGCGGCAGACGGCGCGAGGTGGATATGGCAAGGCCCTTGAGTCGGGTGCCTTTGATGTGCTCCATCACCGGGGGCATGGTGTCAAAGTTCATCGCCACCACACCGGCCAGCAAGTCTTTGATGCCGTCACCCGACCCCTTGTAGGGTACGTGTACGATCTTTACGCCGGTGAGCAACTGAAAGAGCTCTCCCGCCAGGTGCTGGCTGCTGCCGTTGCCCGAAGAGGCGTAGTTGTATTTGTCCGGACTGGCCTTGAGCAGGGCCACCAGTTCTTTGACGTTCTTTGCCGGAATGGACGGATGCACCGCCAGAACGTTGGGTACATAGCCGACATAGGAAATCGGCGCAAAGTCCTTGAGCGGATCGTAGGGCAGTTTGTTCAAGTGGGGCCCTATGGCATGCGAATTGGCGTGGCCCATGATCAGCGTATAGCCGTCTGCGGGGGCCTTGGCGACCAGGTCGGCGGCAATGGCACCCGTGGCGCCGGCGCGATTTTCCACCAGCACCGGCTGGCCCCAGACTTCGCTCAGGCGCTGCGCAATGACGCGAGACACGATGTCGGTTCCTCCACCGGGAGCGAAGCCAACCAGAATGCGCACCGGCTTGTTCGGATAGGTCTGCGCGTGGGCTGCGGTGCAGACGGCGAGCAGCAGTGCTGCGGCGATACGGATAAGGCGGGACATGGTTTTTCCTCCGGGTGGGTCTGCGCGCCCTCGATGCGGGGCGTTGTTTTCAGGGGACTGAAAGTCCTATGCCGCTTTGCGCGCCGGCTGGCGCGCGCATTCGACCAGGTAATCGAGCGCCGCCTGCGCGCCGCCTTTTTTGTGCGGCACACCGGCAAGGGCGAGGCCCATTTCCACACCGGACAGCGTTCCGGCCAGCGTGAGGTCGTTGAAGTCGCCCAGGTGGCCGATGCGGAAAATCTTGCCGAGCATTTTGCCCAGGCCCATGCCCAGCGACATGTCGTAGGCGTCGAGGATCGCCTTGCGCAGCGCATCGGCATCGTGGCCGGCGGGCATCATCACGGCTGTCAGCGCGCTCGAATACTCCTCGGGAACGGCGCAGAGTATCTCCAGGCCCCAGGCGCGCACCGCGCGCCGCGTCGCCTCGGCGTGGCGGTCGTGACGTGTGAACACGTTTGGCAGGCCCTCTTCCTGCAGCATTTTGAGCGCCTCGCGCAAGCCGTAGAGCAGGTTGGTCGCAGGCGTGTAGGGGAAGTAACCGGTCTTGTTCTGCGTGATCATTTCTTCCCAGCCCCAATACGCCTTGGGCAGCGTCGAGGATTGTGCCGCCTTGCGCGCCTTTTCGCTGACGCAATTGAATGACAGTCCCGGTGGCAGCATCAAGCCCTTTTGTGAGCCGGCGATCGTCACATCAACGCCCCACTCATCGTGGCGGTATTCGATCGAACCGAGCGAGGAAATGGTGTCCACCAGCAGCAGGGCCGGATGGTTCGCCGCATCGATGGCCTTGCGGATAAGCGGAATGCGGCTGGTCGCGCCGGTGGAGGTTTCGTTGTGCACCACGCAGACTGCCTTGATCGTGTGGGCCTTGTCTTCGCGCAGTTTGGCCTCGAGCGTTGCCGCATCGGCGCCGCGGCGCCAGTCGGTCGGGATGAACTCGGTGACGATACCCAGCTTGGTCGCCATCTTGTGCCACAGCGCGGCGAACTGGCCGGTCTCGAACATGATTACGCGATCGCCGGCCGATAGCGTGTTGACCAGCGCCGCCTCCCAGGCCCCGGTGCCCGAGGCCGGAAAAATCACCACCGGTTGCTTGCTCTGGAACACAGTTTTGAGGCCGTTGAGCACTTCCAGGCCAAGCAATCCGAACTCGGGTCCGCGGTGATCCATGGTTGGCAGATCCATGGCGCGCAAAACGCGGTCGGGCACATTGGTCGGGCCGGGGATTTGTAAAAAATGGCGGCCGCTACGGTAGGTCATGTTGAACTCCTCGGCTGTTTCAGGGGCAATTGCGCCGGGCCACGGTGGGCCCTGTCAGTCTGGCTGTCACGCGGAGATTTTGTATTCAAACGTGCTCCTGCGTCAAGGTGACGGGTCATATTTTCAGAGATTTATGTTTAATGACAACATATTGCGTTGCAACAAGGGCATCTGGACATTGTGCTTTTTTGAATGCAAAATGACGCAATGGATCAGCAACTGCCTGAAAAAATCGCCCGCCGTCTGCTGCATGAGGACGTCGCCGACCGTTTGCGCGATCTGATCGTGCAGGGCGACCTTCCCCCCGGATCGCGCCTTAACGAGCGGGTGTTGTGCGGGCAATTACATCTTTCACGCACGCCGTTGCGCGAGGCCTTCAAGACCCTCGCCTCCGAAGGGCTGGTGACGCTGCACCCGGATCGTGGCGCCAGCGTGACGCCCCTCACCGTTGAGTTGGTGCGTCACATGTTCGAGGTCATGGGTGCGCTCGAAGCCCTTGCCGGCGAGCTTGCCTGCCGCAACAGCAGCGATGTCCAACTAAATGAAATTCGTGCGCTGCACTACCAGATGCTGGTGCATCATGCGCGCGGCGAACTGGCCGAGTACTTTCGCTATAACCAGCAGATTCACAACAAGATCGTCGAAGCAAGCGGCAATCCGGTACTGGCGCAGACTTACCGCGGCCTCAACGCCCATGTGCGCCGCGCGCGCTACATGGCCAATCTGTCGGTTGGGCGCTGGGACCTCGCGGTCAAAGAGCACGAGGGCATCATCAACGCCTTGTCCGCGCGCAACGGTGCGCTGCTGCAATCTTTGTTGCGCGAGCATCTGGGGCAAAAAATGCTCGCCGTCCTTGCCGCCCTTGCAAAACCGGACTGACGCGATGCCGGAAGGTGTTCACTATTTTTGAAAAGCCCTGAAAGCCAAAACATGACTGAAGCCCTGAATATCGATGTCATCTCCGACGTGGTCTGCCCCTGGTGTTTTGTTGGCAAGCGCCGGCTCGAAGCCGCCTTGGCGCTGTATGCGCAAAAACATCCCGACCGGCCCGCGCCGGTGGTGCACTGGCATCCCTACCAGCTCAACCCGGATCTGCCCAGGGAGGGCATCCCGCGCAAGGAGTACATCGCGCAAAAATTTGGCGGGCGCCCGTACCCGAACGAACGGCTTGAATCGGTGGGTGCGCCGCTGGGTATTGCTTTCGCTTTCGACAAAATGCTGCGCCAACCCAACACCCTTGCAGCGCACAGCCTGATCGCCCGCGCCGCGCATATTGGCCGCCAGGCGGAAATGAAAGAGGCGTTTTTGCGCGCCTACTTTCTCGAGGGCGCCGACCTCACTGATGACGCCGTGCTCTCGGGCATCGCCCAGAGCGCCGGCATGGATAAGGATGAGGCCGAAGCCTGCCTCGATAGCGAAGAAGCGCGCGACCTGGTCTCCCAAGAGGAAGACAGTGCGCGGCGCATCGGCGTCGAAGGCGTGCCCTTTTTCATCTTTAATCGCAAGGTCGGTGTTTCCGGTGCCCAGGAAGCCGAAGCCCTGCTCGGCGCAATGGAAGAATCGGAAAAGGCGGAGGCGCCGGACTGAGCCTTGGAACCAATTTAAATGACTTTTTTATTGTCATTGAGAGGAGCGAAGCGACGAAGCAATCTTGTCGATCAGCACGACGCTGCGCGGTATTCACGAGATTGCTTCGCTGCGCTCGCAATGACATCCCCAGCGGCAATGACATCGACCTATCTTGTTTGTAATGGGCTTTTAGCCTGAACCGCAACGATGAACGCACCCGCCTCTCCCGTAACCCTCGTGCGCGCGCCGGCCTCGCGCAGTGCGCTCGCCGCGCGCCTGCGCCGCGAAGTCCGTGGCCAGGTCTTGTTCGACTCGGCCAGCCGCGGGCGCTACGCCACAGACGCCTCTATCTACCAGATCGAGCCCATCGGCGTGGTGGTACCGCAAAGTGAAGAGGACGCGCTGATCGCACTGCAGATCGCGCGTGAAGAAGGCGTGCCGGTATTGCCGCGCGGTGCCGGCACCTCGCAATGCGGCCAGACGGTCGGCGCGGCGCTGGTCATCGACACCAGCAAGCACCTCAACCGGTTGCTCAAGCTGGATGTGGCCACGCTCAGCGCCGAGGTGGAGCCGGGCATGGTACTCGACACCTTGAACGCGCAGTTGCGGCCGCACGGGCTGTGGTTTCCGGTGGACGTGTCCACCAGTGCGCAGGCGACGCTGGGCGGCATGGCCGGCAACAACTCTTGCGGCTCGCGCTCAATACGTTACGGCAACATGGTGCACAACGTCACCGCCATTGACGCCGTGCTGGCCGATGGCGCGCAATACCGTTTCGGTCCCGCTGCGGAACTGGCGCAGGCGGCCGGCGGCTTTAGAAAAATCGCCGATGGTATCCTTGCCATCATCAACAGCAATGCCGCCGAAATTGAGGCGCGCTGGCCCAAGGTGCTGCGTCGCGTGCAGGGCTACAACCTCGACATGGCTGGCGCCAATTTCGCGCACCTGCTGGTCGGTTCTGAGGGCACGCTTGCCTGGTCGCGCCGCCTGCACCTCAAACTGTCGCCGTTGCCGCGACACAAGACCCTTGGTGTTTGCCACTTTCCGACTTTTCATAAGGCCATGGACGCGGCCCAACACATTGTCAAACTCGGGCCCGCGGCGGTGGAACTGGTCGATCGCACCATGCTGGGCCTCGCGCGCGACAACGCCGCGTTCCGCCCCACCGTCGATAAATTCCTCGTCGGTGAGCCCGATGCCGTGTTGTTGGTTGAATTTGCCGGTGACGATGCGGCCGGGCAGCTCGCCAGCCTGAAAAAATTGGTCGAGCTGATGGGCGATCTGGGCCTGCCCGGCAGCGTGGTTGAGATCCCCGATGCGGGCCTGCAAAAAGACGTCTGGGAAGTGCGCAAGGCCGGCCTCAACATCATGATGTCGATGAAGGGTGACGGCAAACCGGTTTCTTTCATTGAAGACTGCGCCGTGCCGCTCGAACACCTGGCCGAATACACCGCGCGTCTCAGCGCGGTGTTCGAAAAACATGGCACGCGCGGTACCTGGTATGCGCATGCCTCGGTCGGCACGCTGCATGTGCGGCCCATTCTCGACATGCGCGGCGACGGCGCGGCCAAGATGCGCGCCATCGCCGAAGAGGCCTGCGCCATGGTGCGCGAATACAAGGGCGCGTTCTCGGGCGAACACGGCGACGGCCTGGTGCGCTCCGAATGGATCGCGCCCATCCTCGGCGAAAAACTCACCGCGGCGCTGGCCGAGGTCAAAGATTTGCTCGATCCGCGCGGCCTGATGAACCCGGGCAAGATCGTGCGCCCTTCAAAAATGGATGATCGCGCACTGTTTCGTTTCAAGCCCGGCTATGCAGCGGCGAAGTTCGACGCGGCGCTCGACTGGTCGGACTGGAATTCGCCCGGCGCGCAAAGCCAGGGGCTCGCCGCGGCCGTGGAGATGTGCAACAACAACGGCCATTGCCGCAAGTTCGACGCCGGCACCATGTGCCCTTCCTTCCGCGCCACCGGCGACGAAAAAGACCTCACGCGCGGCCGTGCCAACACCTTGCGCCTGGCGCTCTCGGGCCAGCTTGGCGACATGAGCGCCAAGGATGCGCTGGCCTCGGCCGAGTTGCACGAGGCCATGGATCTGTGCGTCGGTTGCAAGGGCTGCAAGCGTGAATGCCCCACCGGTGTGGACATGGCCAAAATGAAAATCGAAGTCGCGCATCACTGGCATGCGCGTCACGGCTGGTCTTTGCGCGAGACCCTGGTCGCACACCTGCCGCGCTACGCGCCGCTGGCGCGTGCCTTGTCGCCGCTAGTCAATGTGTTGCAAAACCTGAGCAAAGGCTGGCTGGGCTTTGCCGCGCAACGCTCCCTGCCCAAATGGCGGCGTGATGCCTTCCATCTTGATGCCCGCGCCGTCACGGGACAAGCCGCCCCGGCCGCCCTCGCCGCGACAACCGCAAAGGAGGTGGTGCTGCTGGTCGACACCTTCAATAACTACTTTGAACCGGACAATGCCCGCGCGGCGCTGGCGGTGCTGCAAGCGGCCGGCTATGCGGTGCAAATCGCCCGGGCGGGTGAGGGTGAAAGGCCGCTTTGCTGTGGCCGTACTTATCTTGCTTCCGGCATGGTCGATCAGGCGCGCGCCGAAGCGCGGCGCACGCTCGACGCACTCAAGCCCTATGTTGAACGCGGCGTGCCGGTGGTGGGTTTAGAGCCCTCCTGCCTGCTCACCTTGCGCGATGAGTTTCGTTCGTTGCTGCCGGGCCCTGATGGCGAAGCCCTCGCCGCCAAGGCCATGCTGTTTGAGGAATTCCTGGCCGCCGAGAACAAGGCCGGCAAGCTCAGGCTCGAACTCAAGCCCTTGCAACAAACCAAGGCTTTGCTGCACGGGCATTGCCACCAGAAAGCCTTCGGTGCAATGTCGGCGGTGCAGCAGGTACTCGGTCTGGTACCCGGACTTAAAGTGGACACGGTGGAATCGAGCTGCTGCGGCATGGCTGGCGCGTTCGGCTATGAGGCCGGTCACTATGACGTGTCGATGAAAATGGCCGAGGCGTCCTTGTTGCCCGCGATGCGCAAGGCCGATGCGCAAACCCTGCTGGTTGCCGACGGCACCAGCTGCCGCCATCAGATTCACGATGGTGCGCAAAAAGATGCGGTGCACGTGGCCCGGGTATTGCAGCGCGCCTTGCCTTAGGCCGCGTCCGGTTCCGCGCCCGGCGCTGAGGTAAAAGGCTGGAAATGTCCGACTGGTGCGGGTTTGCGGGTGATTTGCGTGGTGGGTTCCGCCGCCCGCAGGCGCCCCACGTCGCGCTTAGGCCGGTGTCTGCGCCGCTGTTTCTCTGATAAGCCGTTCCAACGCGTCTATTTTCAGTGGTTTGTAGTGCACGGTGACGCCGCGTTTGGCCATGCTGCGCATCAATGCCGGATCGGTGTCGCCGGTGATGATGCCTGCCGGTAGTTCTGCGCCGAATACCGCGCGCACGGCATTGATTACATCGAAACCGGTTTCCCCCTCGCTGAGGCGGTAATCTGAAATGACGACGTCCGGCGTCTGTTCGCCCAGGTGCCGCAACAGTTCCGTGCCGGTGGCTGTGGCGAACACCACGTGGCCCATGGCCTCGAGCGAGCGTACCAGCGCCAGGCGTACCGGGGTGTTGTCGTCGACTAGCGCAATGATGCGCGATTGCGTTGCCGGTGGTGCCGTCCTTAGCGCCGGTGTCGGCGGCGCGAGCGGCTGTTCCGGCGGGAGCTCGATGGCGAACATCGAGCCGCGGCCAGGTTTGGAGCGCACGCGGATCTGCAGGCCCAGCAAGGTCGCCGCCTTGGCCACGATGGCAAGACCGAGGCCGCTGCCGCTGCTGCGGGATTGGTCACCCAACTGCCTGAACTCTTCAAAAATGATGTCTGTGCGATCTGCGGGAATGCCGATGCCACTATCCCAGACCTCGACCCAGCGTTTGCCCTGATGGCGCCGGCAGGCAATCAGTACCCCGCCCTTTTTTGTGTAGCGGATGGCGTTGGTGATGAGGTTTCCGAGTATGCGGAACAAGAGTGCATGGTCGGTATGTGTGAACGTTTCGCTGGGCCGCAGGCGCAGTCGCAGACCTTTGAGCGAGGCTTCGGCGGTATTGATTGAAACGAGGCTGGTGAGCAGTTCCTCTATGGCGAAGTCGGATGGTCTTGGTGTGACAACGCCGGCATCGAGTTTGCTCACATCCAGCAGATCGGTGAGCAGATCGGACATGCTGTTGGCACAGTCGTTAATGTGGCCGGCCAGTTCGGCGGCCCCCGCCGGTGCTGTGCGTTGCAGGGCGGCGACGTATAAAGACAGGGCCGCCAGCGGCTGGCGCAGGTCGTGGCTCGCCGCCGCGAGAAAGCGCGATTTGGCATTGTTGGCGCTGTCGGCGCGATCCAGGGCGGCGTTCAGCGCTGTTTCGCTACGTTTGCGCTCGCTGATATCGCGCACAAATGCGCAGTTGAGTTCCTTGCCGTCGAGCTGTACGCGATTGGTGGTTATTTCCACCGGGAACGTTGTTCCGTTCTTGGCGCGATGTGTGGTTTCGAATTTCAGTGCGCCGAGCAAGCCGATTTTGGTGAAACGCGCCTGCCATGCCACAGGAGAGAAGTCGGCAACCGGATTTATGTCTTTGATATGTAATCGTAAAAATTCTTCACGCGTATAACCGTAGAGATGACAGGTGGCCTGGTTTAAGTCGATGATGCGGCCTTCCGATGTTATCCAGAAGAGCGCGTCGTGGGCCGCGTCGACGCTGATCCTGGCGAGACGCAGAGCTTCTTCAGCGCGCTTGCGCGCCGTGATGTCGGTGGCCATGCCGATCATGCGCAGGGGCCGGGCATTTGCGTCGCGCTTGACGACGATACCGCGTCCCTGCATCCATTTGACGCTGCCATCAGCGCAGAGCAGGCGATGTTCGCAGGCGTAGCGCGGGGTTTTGCCATCGAGGTGTGCCTGCATTGTGGCAAGCACGCGGGTCTTGTCGTCGGGGTGGATGTGATCGCCCCATTGTTCGAAATCGGTCAGCTCCCGGGCATCACGCACACCGCAGAACTCCTGCCATTTTTTGGAGCGGTAGATGGCGCCATCGACCATATTTTTGTCCCACAGGCCGTCGCCGGCCTCCTCGACGGCGGACTTCCAGCGGTATTCGCTTTCTTCGAGCAAGCGTTCCCGCTGCCTGATTTTTTCGGTCAGGTGGTGGGCGATGTGTGTTGCATGGGCACGGGTCCTGATTAAGGACAGCATCAGCGCGAACAGTAGCGCGCTGAGAGACAGGCCGCCCGCCACGGCCGCCCAGGCGAAGGCGTAATTGATTCTGCTGGAGCCGCCGGGAAGGTCAAAGCTAAGCCGCCACGTCGTGTCGCCGTAACGAATTTCCCGCTGTTGGTAGAACAGCGAGCCGGCATCCGGGGTGTTCTTAGGCGCACTGTCGAACAGCAGGGTTGCAGGCGCGGCTTTGCTGCCGTCGTAGATGTGCAGATCAATGTCATGTTCGTTGTGCTTACGCCATTGCTCGAGGATGCCGTCGAGGAATTCGCCAAACCGGTAGGGCGTGAAAGCCCAGCCGAGCAGTTCCTTGCGGCGCTGCTCGATGCCGTCCGCAGTCTTGCGCGTACGGTAGACGGGAACATACATCAGGACCCCGACCTGGGCGGGCTCTTCGGCTGATGAAGTCAGGTTCACCTTTCCCGATAGCGTCGCCTCACCGCTGTCGCGCGCGCGCTCAAGCGCCGCCCGTCGCACTGGCTCGGCCAGCATGTTGGTTCCGATCAGGCTTTGGTTGCGGGCGTGAAAGGGTTCGAGAAAGACAATCGGCGCGTAGGTATCACGCGCTTCAGGCGCGAGCCTGGCAAAACCGATGCGCTGCAGGCCGCGAATGTTTTGGCTCGCGCGCAGCCGTTCAAAGTAGGCGTGCCATTCCTCGCTGGAGACCTCGCCTGTTTTGGCGAATAGTGCGGCGCCCCCCTGGAGTGCGAGCGCGTGCACGGCAAGGCGTTCCTCAATGCTGCGCACAACCTGGTCGCCGGCAAAGGCAAAGCGCTTTACCGTTTCGGCTTCGATTCCCCGTTTGACATTCAGGCTGATGAGGGTCGTTGCCAGCAGGCTGGCGCAGAGCAAGACCCAGGCCGGCCAAGTCTGCCTGAGATGATGTGGCGTCAAAGCGTCACGCCAGCCGCAGCCCCAGCTTTGCCGAGGCGTAAATCGCCTCGGTGCGGCTGCTTACCCCCAGAGTGCGGAATGTCAGCGTGAGATGGGCTTTGACCGTCGCACCGGAAAGATTCAGCGATTTGGCGATGGCCTTGTTGGACTGGCCGGCGATCACACCGCGCAATACTTGCATCTGCCGCGCCGTCAGAGCGGGCAACTTCGTTTGTGCTGTATTGGCCTCGGTCTGGGCGGGGAGGGGCGCGCTGTGCGGCCGCACCAGCGCCAGCGCCGTGACCGGGAGGTAAATGCCCTTGGCGAGCACCACCTTGAGCGCGTGAATGAGCAGTTCTGGCGTCGATGATTTGGGTATGAAGCCCAGCGCGCCGTGCTCGATTGCGTCGCGCACGATGCGCGGGTCGTCCTCCGCCGTTATGACGACGATCGCGGTGTCGGGGGCGGCTGCGCGCAGTCTATCCAGCGCACCCATGAACTGGATGCCCGGCAAATTCAGGTCCAGCAGCAGCAAATCGTAATGTGTGGTCTTTAGTCGATTGAGCGCATCTTCGCAAGTATTCTCCTCATCCATGCTTAGCGCATTGTCCAGCCCGTGGAGCAGGCAGCGCATACCGGCCGTGAATAGGGGGTGATCGTCAACGAGCAAGACATCCATGATCGGTATTGCTTTCTTGAAAGTGTTGCGTAAATTTCTTGTAAATAAGACTTAATTTTGGATCAAGAAAAAGTTACCGTTTGGCAGGGGGAAAGTCCTTGCTGGATGGCGCCCTTGGGTAGTGATTTATTTGCGGCCAAAGGGCTTGGCCTGGCCGCGGTTGCCGGTGGTTTTAAGCAGGAATCTCGCTTCAGCGAATAACTTCTCCCGGCTGATTTGCGGTAAGGCGAAATAGGTCTCCAGCAGCTCGCGCTCCACGATGCCAAGCTCCTTCAACCGGACTATGGATTCCTCGCCCTTGGCCAGCCACCGTGCGCTGACATTGAACATGTCGGAGAGGCAGTAGAGGCGGTCGGCGCGGATATTCGCTGTTTCCGAGTCCAGCCAGTCGTAACAGCGCTGACGGCTGATGGGGATGTCCGGGTAACGGGCTTGCCAGAGCCCGTACAGCTTTACTGCCGCTTCTTTTGACGAGTCGATGCCCGCCCTGGACATGGCTGCCTTGATGCGTTTGCCGAAATGGCGCGGGACAGCTTCTTTACGGGTTGTTCCGGCTTGTCCCAGCTTGGTTTGGCGTTTTTTGCTTGTCGGTGCCATATCTTTTAATATACCCTGATAAGACAATAATTAAGTAATGTAAAGCAAGAATTATGGATATTTTTCCTTGGGTTTTGTTTCTTCTGTGATCTTGGCTGGCTGCTGGCACCGCTGTTGCGGCATGAGAGGCGCCAAGCCCCGTATCCCGCAGCCTGGGTGTGATGCGCTATTGCGATGGCATGAAGCACGACCTTTGGCGGATATCGCAATCCGCGCGGAACACGGATACTGAACGTGCCAACGATTAATGATTGGGCCGGCTTGAACCGGCGTGATGAGGGGAGAGTATCTTGCGCAGCGTTGACATGAGTGGTGCCAACATACTGTTGGGCGAGGGCAATCCGGACGATGCGGAGCTGACTTTGCAGGCGCTGCGCCAGAACGACGGCAAAATTGATCAGCAGGTGTTTCACGTCGAAGACGGGATGCAGGCGGTTGAATTTATTTTTGGCACTGGTGCCTACGCCAATCGCGACACTATGGGCGGTATCAAAGTCGTCCTGCTCGATTTGAAGCTTCCAGTGCTCGACGGTCTGGATGTCTTGCGCCGCATCAAAGGCGACGAACGTACCCGTAGCATCCCGGTGGTCATGCTTGCCCCATCGGCTGAGGCGCGCGATATGCGTGACGCCTACGCGCTGGGTGCTAACGGTTATGTCGTCAAGCCGGTGGGCTTCACCGAATACATGAAGCGGATCTCGGCGGTTTGCCAGTACTGGACGTCCCACAACCATTCCATCCTTCAATCGCCTGCGGCCTGATTCGGTCACAAGGCGCGGTTGCGGCCTGCGTATTCGTTTTATTCGTTTGAATCGCACCCACGGCGGTGGCAACGCGGCAATGCGGCAACGCGTCAAGAAGGCGCAAGAGTTGCTTGCGCGCATCCGGCAAAACCGCATCGGACACGTGAAGCCGCAAACGCCACGGCAAGTTCGCGGCGGGTTGCGCCGCCTTGCGCTACCATGGCGCGGCGTAGACATCTGGCCTAGTACGCGGCAATGAGTTCTGCTGGAAACGCCCGCCTCGTGCGGGTTTTCAGCCGATGAGCCAGCCACCCCCCGACATCCGACATGACACCCATCAGCTTAAGCATCAGTTTCAAGGATTTGTTCGATCACATCGGCGATGCGCGCATGAAGTTCAGCAAGCGCGCCGAGGCGCTTTCAGGCCAGGACGTGGAGTTGCGCGGCTATCTTGCCGCCATGCACGCCAATCCCAAGCAGATCGTTCTTGCCGGCGAGGCCGGTGTTTGCCCCGACTGCGCCGAATCGCCGGTGCCGTTCATCGACCTGCCCGCGTACGTGCCGCGCGGCGATTTGTTCGGCGCGCAAGCGGTGCGCCTCAAGGGCAGGCTCAAGTTTGGTTTTGAGATTGTGCCCGAGGGCTACGCCTCGTTCCTGCGTCTGGAAAACGCAGCCGTCGCGACCGGCCTCAATCCGGGATTTTTGCTTGCGGGCAAGCGCGCTTAAACGCCCCTGAACGCGTTAAGCGCTCTACGCGTCCCTGGCCTCCCCTCGGCCTCCTTGGGCGCGCTATCGCGCGGCACGTCGGGCGAGGCATCGATGCGCGGGCCGGTGCAAGATGAGCATTTCTTGACAAGAGATGCGATTTGCATAGACCATAGCAACTAACCATTCAGTCCAATAACGGCGATCGCGCTCCTGCGCGGCCCGCCAACCAGGGATTTCTAGCGTGCGTATCGGCTGTGACATTGGCGGCACTTTCACGGATGTTGTCGCCGAACGGGCGGACGGCATGCTGTATATCAACAAGACGTCGACCACGCCCGATGATCCGGGCCGGGCCGTGGTCGAGGCCATCCGTGAGATTTTGCGCATTACCGGTGTTGCCGCGAAGGAAGTGACCGAAATCGTTCACGGCACCACAACGGCGTCGAACACGATTTTGCAAAAGGTCGGTGCGCGCACCGGCGTGCTGACAACGCGCGGCTTTCGCGACGTGCTCGAGATCGGCCGCATTCGCACGCCAACGATGTTTGATCTGGGCTGGTCAAAGCCCGAACCGCTGTCGCCGCGGCGTTATCGTTGCGAGATTGACGAGCGCGTTGCCGCCGACGGCTCGGTGGTGCGTGCGCTGGATCCGCAACAGGTGCGCCAAGTGGCGGCGTTTTTCGTCGCCGAAGGCGTCCAGGCGGTGGCGATCTGCTTTCTGAACAGTTACGCCAATCCGGTGCATGAGCTCGCCGCCAAGCTGATCCTCGAAGCGGAGTTTCCGCAGTTGCTGGTCACCGCGTCCTGCGAAGTGCTGCCCGAGATGAAAGAGTACGAGCGCACCAGCACCACCGTGGTCAATGCCTATATTTTGCCGGCCATGCGCGCCTATCTGGCCAATCTGCGACGCGATCTCACCGCAATCGGCATTACCGCGCCTATCCAGGTCATGGCCTCAAACGGCGGCATGATGGGTATTGCCGCAGCCAGCGGCAAGCCGGTTTTCGCCGTGTCTTCAGGCCCCGCCGGCGGGGTGACCGGATCAGCCCACCTCGGCCGCGTAACCGGCGATACCGACCTGATTGTGTTTGATATGGGAGGCACCACGGCCAAAGCCTCCATTATCGAGGCCGGCCTGCCTTCGCTGACCAACGAATATGAGTTTCGCGATGGCATCTCCTCGCCAAGCCGTTTCGTCAAGGGCGGCGGCTATGTGCTCAAGGTGCCGGCAATTGATATCGCCGAGGTTGGTGCGGGCGGCGGATCGGTGGCCGCGATCGATGCAGGCGGCCTGTTGTTGGTCGGGCCAGAGTCGGTGGGTGCGCATCCGGGTCCGGCCTGTTACCAGCTGGGCAACGAGCGCCCGACCGTCACCGACGCAAATATGGTGCTCGGCCTGCTTAATCCCTACGCGCTGGCCGGCGGCAGCCTGAAAGTCGATCCGCAGCTGTCAAACAAGGCTATAGAACGGCACATCGCATCCGGGCTGGGTTTGTCCCTGCTCGATGCGGCGCACGGTATTCGCCATGTCGCCAACGTTAATATGGCGCGGGCCATCCGCGCGGTGACGGTCGAGCGCGGGCGCGACCCGCGCGACATGACGCTGATCGCCTTTGGCGGCGGCGGGCCGGTGCATGCGGTGGATGTGGCGCGGCTGCTGGGCATCCGGCGGGTCATTGCGCCGGTGATGGCCGGCGTGTTTTGCTCGGCCGGGATGCTGGCAGCCGATGCCGGCCACGATTTTCTGCGCTCGGTGTTGCGCCGGATGGAGGGCTGCGATCCGGTGGCACTGGAGGCGGTGGCCGAATCCTTGCGCCGCCAGGGGCTGGTGTCGCTGGCCGCCGAGGGTTATCCGGAGCACACCGTGACCTTCACACTCAAGATCGACCTGCGTTATGTCGGGCAGTCGTCCGAACTGACCGTGCCGCTGCGCGCGGAACGCTTCGATGCGCCGGCGCTCGATGCGCTCAAGGCCGACTTCCAGCGCGCCTACCGCGAGACCTTCGGCTACGCCAATGACGAGCCCTTGGAACTGGTGAACCTGCGCTTGTCGGCGCGGGGCCGGCGCGAACAGCGCCTTGATTTTGCGCGCATACGCATGGGCGGGACGGCGCTCGCGGCGGCGACCGGCAGCCGGATGGTGAGTTTTTCACGCAACCAGGCGCCGGTGAAAACGCCGGTGCTGGCGCGTGCCGACATGCCGCTGACGCCGACGCCCGGACCGATGATCGTCGAGTCGTATGACACCACGGTGATCGTGCCGCCCGATGTGCTGGCGCGCGCCGATGCGGTGGGCAACATCATCCTTGATTTGCAAGGCACCGCCCCCGATGCAAAGGAGGTCACAGCATGAACGCACCGGCACCGGTCGGCATTCGCTCCGGGCTCGACCCGATCACCTTTGCCGTGGTCAAGAATGCGATGGACTCCATCGCCGACGAGGTTGCCTATACGGTGCTGCGCACCGCGCGTTCGGAGATCGTCAAGGACGTGATGGACTACTCGGCGGCGATCTGCGACCGGCACGGCCGCATGGTGGTGCAGGCCAAGACCATCGCGCTTCATCTGGGGGCGATACCCGAGGCAATGGCCTCGATGCTGTTGCTCTATGGCGAGGATCTCGCGCCCGGTGATGCGGTGATCCTCAATGACCCGTACCAGGGGGGCATGCACCTGCCCGACATCTTCATGTTCGTGCCGTTCTTTTACGAGGGCGGGCTCGAGGGTTTTTGCGTGGTGATCTGCCACCACACCGATGTCGGCGGACGTGTTCCGGGGTCCAATGCCAGTGACTCGACTGAAATTTTCCAGGAGGGCCTGCGTATTCCGGTGGTGAAGTTGTACGAGAAGGGGCGTATGAACGACATGCTTGAGCGCCTCATCGGCCTGAATGTGCGCCTTCCCGACCGGGTGCTGGGCGACCTGCGGGCGCAGTACGCCGGTGCGCAGGTGGGCGTGCGCGAACTGGGCAAGCTGTTTGCGCGCTATGGCCGGGACGCCACGCGGGTCTACCTCGAGGAAATGCTCGATTACGCCGAGCGCCTGACGCGCGCCGAGATCCGCGGCTGGCCCAAGGGCACCTTTCGCTTTACCGATTACATTGATGACGACGGCTTGTCGCCCGATCCGATCAAGATCAACGTCGCGATCACCGTGCATGAGGACAGGGTGAGCGTCGATTACACCGGTTCCGCGGCGCAGGTGAAGGCGGCGATCAACTCGACGCTGTCTTACACGCAGTCATGCACCTACCTGTCGGTGCGTTGTGCGCTCAAGGGCGATGTGCCCAACAACGCCGGCGTGTTCCGGGCGATTGAAGTTGTCGTGCCCGAGGGTTGCGTGCTCAATCCGCGCGAGCCGGCGGCGGTCGCGGCGCGCGCCCTCACCGGTTACCGTGTGTTTGACGCCATGCTGGGTGCGCTTGCGCAGATCGTGCCCGATCGCATTCCGGCCGCCGGCGAGGGTGGCAACACAGTGGTCTGCCTGTCCGGGCGCAAGCCCAATCCGGATGGCAGTGCATCGCCGTTTATTATTGTCGACATGATCTGCGGCGCCTGGGGTGCGCGCCCCGCGGCCGATGGCATAGAGGCCATCACCAACGCCTCGCAGAATCTTTCGAACACGCCGGTGGAGACGATGGAAGCGCAGCATCCGGTGCGCGTGGAGGCTTATGAACTGGTTGCCGATACCTGCGGCGCCGGAACCTGGCGCGGCGGGCTGGGCATACGGCGCAGCTACCGTTTGCTGGCCGATGAGGCTTTCATGCAGCTGCGTGCCGATCGCATCAAGTTTTCCCCCTACGGGCTCGAAGGTGGCGAGGCGGCGGCGCCGGCAAGCAACCTGCTCGGCGAGCCGGGTGCGCAAAAAGCCCTTCCGGGCAAGGTTACAATGTGGCTCAAGAAAAATGAGCTCATTACGCATACGCAGCCCGGCGGTGGCGGTTTCGGTGAACCATGGAAACGCGAACCGGCACGGGTTGCGCGCGATGTCTGGAACGGCAAGATCTCGTCCGCATTTGCGCGGGCGCGTCACGGCGTGGTGGTGGATCAGGCGAGCGGTGTTCTTGACGAGGCTGCGACGCGTGCGTTGCGCGCCGGCGGGAACGGCGCGGCATGAAAGTTGCATGAAACTGTGATGAAAGCACGTATGGCAGGCAGCGCAGAACGCTGCCAGCATGCATATAAATTTCTTTGGCATTCACTTATTGGGGGGTCGTAATGAAGCGTACCGGATCAGGTTTGTTCAGGACTTTGTTGTCAGTGGCTCTGGCCGCTGCGTTGTCGGTTGCTGCGCCGGGCGCCAGTGCGCAGGCGCCCGAGAAAATCACCGTCAGGCTCGATTTCACGCCATGGGGCATCCAGGCCGCGCTGCACTTGGCCAAGAGCAAGGGCTGGTTCGCCGAGCAAGGCCTGGATGTGACCATAGAAGATGGCACCGGAACCCTGCCTGGCATCCAGCTGGTCGGTGCCGGCAAGATCGAGGTGGCGGCGGTGCAACTGGGGCCGATGGCGCTGGCGCGTGAAAATGGGCTGCCGGTGGTCGGCATCGCCGGTTTTGCGCGGCGTGGAGACCTCGCGGTCATGGTCGATGCGGCGACCGGTCCCAAGAGTTTCAAGGAACTCGCCGGTAAAAAGTTTGTGTCCTTTACCGGCAGCCCCTGGGTGCCGTTCATCAAAAGTTTTGCCAAAGGCGCCGGCCTGAGCGAGGCCGACTTCGCCGTCACCATGGTGGCGCCGCCGGCAATGGTTTCGACCTATGCTTCGGGCAATGCCGACGGCTTCCTGTCGATGGCGCCGTTTGGCGTGCCACTGGTCGCCAAATCACGGCCTTCGCGCGCCCTGCTCGCCGGTGATGCCGGCATTGTGTTCCCCAGCTTCGGTCTGGTGTCGAACGAGGAAACGATCAAAAAACGCCCGGCGGTGCTCAAAAAGCTGGTGCAGGTCAACATCCGCGCCTGGGACTACATCTACCAGAGCCCGGCCAATCTCGAAGAGGGCGTCAAGGCGATCATCAGCGAACGGCCGCAGGCCAAGCTTGACCCCGATCTGCTGCGCGGCCAGATCGTGGCTTACCGTGAATTTTTCGACACGCCCAACACCAAGGGCAAGCGCACCGGCTGGCAGTCGGAGGCCGACTGGGCCGCCGCGATCAAGTCGATGGAAGCCGCCGGCGCCATCAAGCCGGGCCGCAAGCCGTCCGACTATTACACCAACCAGTTTGTCGACTGAGCGGGCGCGAAGAGCAAGCGCAAAGACAATATTCAGACAACATCCAAATAACATCCAGACAACATCTGCGTAAAAACACCACACCGATAGCGATGGCTTTGAGATCGAGGGGATGCACGCCGCATCCCCTCGTTTCTTGGCTTGCCGCCGGCGCAGATGCCGTAGCCGAAGCTCCATGACATAACGAAACATGGCAACCCCCGAAAAATACATAAGCATCGACCGGCTCGAAAAAACCTACGCCTCGCCGCGCGGCCCGGTCAAGGCGCTCGAGGCGATCTCGCTCGATATCGCGCAGCACGAGTTCGTCAGCGTTCTGGGCCCCAGCGGCTGCGGCAAGAGCACGCTGCTTAAATGCCTCGCCGCGCTGGAGGGCATTTCCGGCGGCTCGATATCGATAGGCGGCGTTCCGGTCGCCGGTCCGCCCGAGAACATGGGCATCGTGTTCCAGCGTGACGTGCTGCTCGACTGGCGGACGATTCTGGACAACGTGCTGATCACGGCGGAGTTTCGTGACCTGCCGCGTGCCTCCTATGTGGCGCGGGCGATGCAACTGTTAAAGCTCTTTGGCCTTGAGGAATTCGCCAACCGTTTTCCGTGGGAGTTGTCGGGAGGAATGCGCCAGCGTGCGTCGATCTGCCGCGCCCTGCTGGTTGACCCCGAACTGCTGCTGATGGACGAACCCTTTGGCGCGCTTGATGCGATGACCCGCGATGAGCTCAATCTGGAGCTGCAGCGTATGTGGACCGAGACGCGCAAGACGGTGCTCTTCATCACGCACTCGATCACCGAGGCGGTCTACCTGTCCGACCGCGTGGTGATGATGTCGCGCAACCCCGGCCGGATTGCCGAGATCATCAGCATCGATTTGCCGCGCCCGCGCGCGCTGTCGGTGCGCGAAACGCCCGAGTTCGGGCGCTACACGGCGCATATCCGCGAAATATTCACGGCAATGGGGATTCTCAAGGATGGCTGACATGGGCTCATGGTGGAATCGCAGCGAGCGCTTGCGCTCGGTGGTGCTGGTGCTGGTCGCGATGGTCGCGCTGTGGGAGGCGCTGTGCTGGGCGCTGAAAATACGGCCGTTCATACTGCCGGCGCCCAGCCTGGTGTTGAAGGATTTCATCTCCGACCCAGGCTATTTCCTGAAGCACAGCGGCTATACGCTGCTGATCACCTCGGTCGGTTTTATCGTCGCGGTGATCCTCGGTGTGGCCTGTGCCGTGGGCATCGTCTATTCGAAACTGCTCGACCGCATCCTGTCGGCGGTGCTGGTGTCGCTGAACGCCGTGCCGAAGGTCGCGCTCGCGCCGTTGTTTGTGATCTGGCTGGGGACAGGCACCGAGCCCAAGATCGCCATTTCCATCATGATCGCGATCTTTCCCATCGTCATCGACACCGTGCTTGGACTGAAGTCGGTCGACCCGGAGATGCTCAACCTGGCCAAGTCCTGCCGCGCCTCGCCCTTCAAGATCCTGATGAAGATCCGTTTTCCCAACGCGTTGCCGTCGATATTCGCCGGCATGAAGGTGGCGATCTCGTTTTCGCTGGTGGGCGCCATCGTCGGTGAATTCGTCGCCGGCTCGATCGGCCTTGGTCACATCATCTTGCTCAGCCAGGGCAACTTCGACACCCCGCGCGTGTTTGTCGCCCTCACGCTGCTCGCGCTGCTCGGTACGATCCTGTTCTACATGATCGATGTGGCCGAGTCGCTGCTGCTGCCCTGGCATGTTTCGCAACGCAGTGTTCACGGCGATGTGCCGGTGGTGCAAGGCGGTTTGTAAGCAGGTCGCGTCCTCGCACGAGGGCTGTTGCGACAGGCCGGAGGCTATCTGGACGCTTGGAAGCTTCGGGCATCCTACGCGGTGCCGCTAACTAGGATCCTTTGCCAGCCCCACGCCGATCAGGCTGTCGCGGGTTACGAGCTCGGCGAGTGCAGCCTCATCGAGATCCGTCGTTCCGGCTGGTCGCATCGGCAGCACCATGTAGCGCAAATCCGCGGTGGAGTCGTGCACCAGGATGCCGACATCATCGGGCACGGTTGTTCCGAACTCGGCCAGGACCTTGCGCGGCTCTCGCACCACGCGGCTGCGGTACTCGCGACTTTTGTACCAGCCGGGCGGGATGCCCAGCAAGGCCCTTGGGTAGCACGAGCACAGCGTGCACACGATCAAGTGGTGCGTCTGCGGCGTGTTCTCTACGATGATCAGGCGAAGCTGCCCGATGTCGAAGCTGAGCTCTTTTGCCGCTGCCGCGCCGTCAGCGAGTAGTCGTTGCCGGTAGTCGGCATCGACCCAGGCGCGCGCGACCATCGCCGCGCCGCGCCGGTAGTCGCGCCCGGCCATGGCGGCGATTTCCCGTTCTATGTCCTCGGCGCTGATGATGCCCTTCAGGATGAGCAGGGCTTCCACCGCCGCCTGCATGCGTGGGTAGTAGCCGCGTTTGTCACTGTCAGAGTCCGTTGGGTCGGTCGCATGCGCGCGCGGGGCCGGTTGGGTGTCTTTCATGTCGCCGGCTCCAGCCAGTGTTGGTAGATTTCAATGTTCACGCTGTCGCTTGAATTTTCGGCAAAGCCGGGCCAAAGCTGGCTCGCGGAAAACCGCACTGAATAAAGAGGCTGCCGGGAAACCTTGTCCTCGGGGTTCGCGTAGGCGAGTTCCTCCGGATTGCGGAAAACGCCGCAAAACCGCAGCACTTCACCTTCGCGCCCGCGGCAATACCACGGCGTGCGGATGTGTCCAGGCGGATCCAGTTCGCGCACACGCACCCTGTCCCCGGCTTTGAAGCGGGCGGCCGCCTGTTCTGGCGCGTCGGCCACTGCATGCCCACCCGCAGGCAAGGCCATGGCGTTGGCGAGCTCTTCGATGGTGATGGTGCCGTGCTCGATCAAGCCCTGGGCGAGCGAGTGCATCCAGCGCTCGTAATAGCCCATGTGGTCGTAGGCGGTGGGCCCGAGGTCCTCGCGCAGGCGCCGCAATTCATCGACCTTTAACAGCGCGGCTTTGCCCCAGATTACCTCGCCCAGCGCGTCCGCGCGCAACTCCCAAGCGGCGTTTTCGTGTTCGTCGCGCGCGCAGCCGCCGGCAGGCTGCCCGCCCACATCGTGTCCGCGCTGTCCGGCATCGGCCATATCGGATTGGCGGGCGCGGTCGATTATTTGGCCGCTTGCGCCGATGCGGCCACCGCCGCGACGGCGTTCACGATGCCCTGGTAGCCCGTGCAGCGGCAGATGACCGCAGACATCGCATCGCGAATTTGCGCCTCGGTCGGGTTGGGGAAGGCGTTGAGGAAATCAACTGCCGTCATCAGCATGCCGGGCGTGCAAAAGCCGCATTGCAGGGCGTGGTGCTCGTGAAAGGCCTTTTGCAGCGGATGCAGGTGCTCGCCGCCGGCCAGCCCCTCGACCGTCACCAGGTCGGCGCCATCGGCCTGCACGGCGAGCGTGATGCACGAGCGCCCGGCCTCGCCGTTTATGAGGATGGTGCAGGCTCCGCAAATGCCGTGCTCGCAGCCGGCGTGCGTTCCGGTAAGCCCGAGATCCTCGCGGATAAAATCGACGAGCAGCTTGCGCGGTTCGCAGCGGCCGCTGCGCGTCTGGCCGTTGACGGTAAGTCTGATATCGACAAGATCATCCATTGCGGGGGGCCTTGAGCATGATTGCGGCGCGCAAAATGGCGCGCTCGGCGAGGACGCCGGTGAGGTGTCTCCGGTAATCGGCCGAGGCGCCGGGATCCGATGTGGGCTGGACGGCCTCGATAGCTGCGGCTGCAGCGGCAGCGACGTTTTCGGCGCCAAGGCCATCTTTGATGAGCATGGCCTCGGCTGTGCGCAAGCGCAGCGGCCTGCCACCCACCCCGGCCACCACCATACGGGCGCTGGTACAGGCGCGCGCGTCGCCGCGCAGCGCCACCGCGATGCCGACGATGGCGAAGTCGCCTTTGCGGCGCGCATATTCTTCGATCGCATAGCCCGAGCCGGGCGGGGTGATCGGAATGCGTATTTCGGTCAGGATTTCAGTGGGCGACAGCGTCGTCGCGAAAAATGAGCTGAAAAGGTCGTCGGCGGCGATCTCGCGTCTGCCATTGGCGCCGGTTGCGATGACGGCGCCATCGAGCGCGAGCAGCGTCATCGGGAGTTCGGCGCTCGGGTCGGCGTGCGCGATCGAGCCGCCGACGGTGCCGCGCGACCGGGTCGGCAAATGCCCCACCCATCCGAGCGCTTCTGTCATCAGCGGCAGGTGTTGCGCGACCAGGGCCGAGGCCTCGGCGGCGCGCTGGCGCGTCATCGTGCCGATGCACAATTTATCCCCTTCGATGCGGATCCGGGCAAGCTCAGGCACCATGCGCAGGTCGATCAGGGCGTCCGGCGCAAGCAGGCGAAAGTTGAGCATCGGAATCAGGCTTTGCCCGCCGGAAAGAACGCGCGCGTTGCCGGCGTATTTTTCCAGCAATTGTACCGCCTGGTCCAATTGTTGCGGCGAATGGTACGCGAATCTTGGCGGCTTCAAACTGCTTGCTCCATATTCTTGCTTTGACCTTAGCATTGTATGTATATTTTGCCTTTACGCCACTAAAACACTTGGAACATGAGCACGAAATCGGGAAAAAGTTTTGTCGGGCAGTCGGTTCCGCGGCGCGAGGACCAGCGCCTGTTGCGCGGCCAGGGCCAGTACATCGCCGATTTCACGCTGCCCGGAATGTTGCATGTCGCATTCGTGCGCAGTTCGGTGGCGCATGCGCGCATCAAATCGGTCGACCTCAGCCGCGCTGCCGCGGCACCTGGCGTGCGCTTTGTCATGAGCGGGCTTGAGTTGGCGAAAGAAATTCCTCCGGTCCAGGACCAGCAGCTGCCACTGCCGCGCAAGTGGCGCACGACGGTGCCGCACAAGATTTTTGACCCGCGTCAGCCCTTGCTTGCCTGGGACAAGGTGCGCCACGTCGGCGAAGCGGTGGCGGTGATCGTCGCCGACAACCGTTATCTTGCCGAGGATGCGGTCGATCTGGTGAGCGTCGATTATGAGTTTCTCGACGCCGTGGTCGATGCGGAGGCCGCGCTCGGCGCAGCTGCCGCCGTGCTGCATGAACAGAACGGCACCAACCTGCTGGCTGAGTTTTCCGTTGCCAAGGGCGATGTGGCGGGTGCCTTTGCTGCAGCAAAACAGACGCTGAAGCGGCGCTTTTATCATCACCGATATGCCGGCATTCCGATGGAATGCCGCGGCGTCGCCGCGATGCATGAGGCGCGAACCGGCGCTGTCACGATCTGGTCTTCGACGCAGGTGGTGCACTGGGTCCGGCGCGAGGTCGCCCTTACGCTGAGCATGTCCGAGGCGCGGGTGCGCTGTGTTGCACTAGATGTGGGCGGCGGCTTTGGCACCAAGGGCCACGTCTATCCGGAGGATTTGCTGCTGCCCTACCTGGCGCGGCGCATTGGCCGCCCGGTCAAATGGATAGAGGACAGGCGCGAGCACCTGCAAAGTGCCTGCCATTCCCGCGACCAGATCCATGACGCCGAAATCGCGTTCGACGCTTCGGGGAAAATCCTGGCATTCCGCGATTCGATGATCATGGACTGCGGTGCCTGGAATCCGGTGGGCATCGGCATTCCGTACAACACCGCCTCGCACCTCATCGGTCCGTACAAAATGGAGAATTTTTCCGTGCGTGCGCGCGTGGTTGCGACCAACAAGGTTCCCAATGCGCCCTATCGCGGTGCCGGCCGACCCGAGGCGGTGCAGGTGGTCGAACGCCTGATGGACTTGATTGCGCGCGAGCTTGGCGTGGAACCGGCGGCGGTGCGCCGGCGCAACCTCGTCACCGCCGCCGATATGCCCTATGCCGCGGGCATTCCCTACCGCGATGGCCAGCCCATTGTTTATGACAGCGGCGACTACCCGCTTGTGCTGGAGAAGGTGTTGGCGGAAATCGGCGGAATCGACGCCTTCCGGGTGCGCCAGCGCGCCGCCCGCGCCGAGGGTCGCCACCTTGGCCTCGGCATTGGTATGTACACCGAGGGTACCGGCGTCGGTCCTTTTGAGGGTGCCACGGTGCGCGTCGATCCGAGCGGCAAGATTTATGTCTCGGCCGGTTCCTGCCCGCAGGGCCAGGGCATGGAGACGATTTTCTCCCAGATCACCGCCGACCTGTGGAAGGTCAATCCGGAAGACGTGATCCTTTCACTCGCCGACACCGCCGCCATCCCTATGGGTTTTGGCACCATCGCCAGCCGCTCCACGGTAAACCTGTCGGGTGCGATACATGTTGCGAGCGAGCGTTTGCGCGGCAAGACCTTCAACATCGCGGCAAACATGCTCGAGTGCGCGGCCGCCGATCTGGAGTTGCGCGACGGACGCGTCGGTGTTGTCGGCGTGCCCGATATGTCGGTGACGCTCGCCGATGTGGCGCGCGCATCGCGTCCGGGCTGGGATCATCAGCGTCCGGAGGGGGTTGATGCCGGGCTCGAGGAAACCTACTACTGGGAGCCCGCCACGGTCACCTGGGCTTACGCCGCGCATGCGGTGATTGTCGATGTCGATGTGCGCACCGGGCACGTGAAGCTCGAAAAATACGTCATCGCCCATGATTGCGGTGTGGTGGTCAATCCGATGCTCGCCGAGGGGCAGATCATCGGCGGTGCGGTGCAGGGCATAGGCGGCGCGCTGTTCGAGGGCTTTAATTACGATTCCGAGGGCCAGTTGCTTACCGGTTCATTCATGGACTACCTGCTGCCCACGGCAAGTGATGTTCCTGAGATTACGGTGCTGCACCACGAATCACCCTCGCCCTTGAATCCGCTTGGCGTAAAAGGGCTTGGCGAAGGTGGCGCGATCGCGCCGCCGGTGGCCATTGCCAATGCGGTCTGCGACGCCTTGTCGGAGTTTCGCGCCGAGTTCAATTCAACGCCCATCACGCCTGAGGATGTGATTCGCGCCGCGCGCAAGGCCGCCTGAGCCGGCGTTTGCCGGCTTTGTCCCTTCCTGGCTTCCCCGATGCGGGCTTATCCGGGGTCGGGCACGGGCAGGCGCTGTGAGCGTCCGGGCATCGCTGCGACGTAGGCCGGACGCGCCTTGATGCGGTGAATCCAGTCCCGGATCGCCGGTTTATCGTCCCACATGCCGGCATAGCTCAACCATTCGAGCCGGTCGATAAACGGCGAGACGGCGATGTCGGCCAGCGAAAAATGCCGGCCGGCAAACCACGGCACGCTCGTAAGCCTGTTCTCCATGCGTGTCAGCGCCTTGTCCATGATCTGTCGCGCCGCTTCAACGGCGGAGAGATCCGCCGGCGCGCCGCCGACGGACGAGCGTAGCTTGTCCGCCTGCACCTTGCTTGGCGCGGCTGCGATGCGTTGGTTGACGACCTCGCGCGGCAGCTTGGCGAACGCATGGCGCATCATCAGTTGGTAGGTGGGCATTTTCACCGCCGGATGCAGTACATCGTCCTGGAACTTTACCCAGATGCGCATGTGTGCCCGTTCCAGCGGATCTTCCGGGGTTAGCCTGACGTCCTGGAAAACCTCGTCGAGGTATTCGTTGATAACGGTCGATTCGGTGATGATGTGACCGTCGTGCATCAGCGTGGGTACGACCCCGTTGGGGTTGAGCGCGAGATAGTCCGGATGCAGTTGTTCGAGTTTTTGCAGATCAATGACACGGCCAGCCCAGGGCAGGGCTTT
The DNA here is from genome assembly GCA_945892985.1 of Bordetella parapertussis. Taxonomy (GTDB): domain Bacteria; phylum Pseudomonadota; class Gammaproteobacteria; order Burkholderiales; family SG8-39; genus CAITSH01. Next base: position 21,984 of record CAMDDU010000014.1, on the reverse strand, counting down.
TTCCGCCAGGCAAAACCGCACCTTGATGCAGCAAAAGGCGTCCCAGTCGTGATAGAGGGTCAGCATGTCGTGGCCTTCGTTGGTGGCATGCTGGCGTGCCCGGATGTTTGCTCAGGCCCGCGATCGGGGACTTGGCTTGCGCTTGGCCGGTTTTTCGATGTTGCAAAGGTAGGAGAGCACCATTTCAGGCACATGATCGAGCCGGCGTTTCATGCGCGGCGCGCTCGTCAGGTCGATGTCGAGCACGGTCGAGAGCGTGTAGCGGTTGGATACAAAATACGAGGCGAGGCCGGAGATCGAGATGTAAAGATCGGCCCAGTCGGCGTCGGCGCGGAACACGCCCTGCTGCTTGCCTTCGCGCAGCAGGCGTTTGAGGGTGCCGATGAGCGGATTGAACATCGCGCCGATGACCTTCGATTTGCGGATGTGCTTGGCCTTGTGCAGGTTCTCGGTCGACAAAAGGCTGATGAAATTGGGTTCTTCGGCAAAGTGCCGCACCATGTGCAGCACCAGGGTGCGCATGTCACCGCTCGGATCGCGTCCGGTCAGCGTCACCTCGTTCTGGCGTGTGCGCATCGAGGCATAGGCGCGCTCCATGACCTCGATGAACAGCGCCTCCTTGCCGTCAAAGTAATGGTAGAGCAGGTTCTTGCTCATGCGGCAGCGCTTGACGATGGCGTCGATGCGCGCCCCGTCGTACCCGCGCGCGGCAAACTCCTCTGTGGCGAGCGCAAGGATGCGCTCGCGCGTGCGGTGCGCGTCGCGCACGCGGGGTGCGCCGGCTGTTGCCATGGGGTCCTGGGGCGTCCTGCTGCGGGAAGGGGCGGTGCCGTATCCGGTCGGTTAGTCGAGCGTGTTGAGTATGCCGCCGATCATGTCGATGATGGTGCCGATCTGCTCGCGCTCGACGATCAGTGGTGGTGATAGCGCGATGATGTCACCGGTCACCCGGATCAGCAGGCCCGCCTCAAAAGCGCGCACCAGCGCGTCGTAGCCGCGGGTGCCGGGGCGCCCGGGTCGCGATTCGAGTTCGATCGCGCCGATAAGGCCGCTGTTGCGGATGTCGATTACGTGTTTGTGCGAGCGCAGCGAGTGCACCGCGTCTTCCCAGAATTTTTCCAGGCCGGCGCAGCGCTCGAACAGCTTTTCGTTTTCATAAATGTCCAGCGTGGCGAGGGCGGCGGCGCAGGCCATCGGATGCCCGGAGTAGGTGTAGCCATGGAACAACTCGATCATGTTCTCCGCACCCTGGACGATGGCATCGTGGACGAACGAGCGCGCGGCGACCGCCCCCATCGGGATGGTGCCGTTGGTCAGGCCCTTGGCCGTGGTGACCATGTCCGGCAGCACGCCGAAATAGTCCGCCCCGAGCGGCTTGCCCAGGCGCCCGAAGCCGGTGATCACCTCGTCGAATATAAGCAGGATGCCGTGCTTTTCGGTGATCGCGCGCAGCCGCTCCAGGTAGCCTTTGGGCGGCACCAGCACGCCGGTGGAGCAGGCGATCGGTTCGACGATTACTGCGGCGATGGTTGAGGCGTCGTGCAGGGCGACGAGGCGCTCGAGCGCCTCGGCGAGCTCGGCGCCGTGTTCGGGCGTGCCGCGGCTGAAGGCGTTGCGCGCCAGGTCGTGCGTGTGCGGCAGGTGGTCCGTGCCGGGAATCCCCGGGCCGAAGACCTTGCGGTTGCCGACGATGCCGCCGACCGAGATGCCGCCAAAGCCCACGCCATGGTAGCCGCGCTCGCGCCCGATGAGGCGAAAGCGGTGGCCCTCGCCGCGTGCGCGGTGGTAGGCGAGCGCCATCTTGAGTGCGGTGTCGACCGACTCGGATCCGGAATTGGTGAAGAAAATATGGTTAAGATCGCCGGGGAACATCCCCGCCAGCCGGTCTGCCAGCGCAAAGGGCAGCGGATGGCCCATCTGGAATGTCGGGGCGAAATCCATTTCCCGCGCCTGGCGCGACACCGCATCGGCGATCTCTGTGCGGCAGTGCCCCGCGTTCACGCACCACAGGCCCGCGGTTGCATCCAGTATCTTGCGGCCTTCAGGCGTGTAGTAATGCATACCCTCGGCGCGTGCGAGCATGCGCGGGCTGGCTTTGAACTGACGGTTGGCCGTGAAGGGCATCCAGAATGCGCCCATGCCGGGTGCGGTGGGGGGGGGCATGACTGCGTTCATGGGTGGCCTCGAAATTGTGTTTGGATGCGTCCGGAATCCCGGTTAGTGCGCTGGTGCCGGCCATCTTTGCATCGCATGTTGCGGAGAGCAAAAAATGCCGTTACATTATTGTACTGCTTGGTTAGTTGCGCCAATTTTTTTCAAGTATCAGCATCCGCCGCGGCCCTGTCAAGGGTGGTGCCGGGCAGGCGCAAAAGCGAACCGCGCCGGCGGCGCGGTCGGGTATCTTTTGACGAACAGCTTTTTCTGGGAGATAAAATGGGCTTCGGTCATTCTTTTAGGGCGCTGCGGCGCCTGATTCTGGCGGGCGTCGCCGCGACAGTGATGGCCTCACCTGCAGGCATCGCGCACGCGCAGGACAAGATTTCGATCATGGTGGACTGGGCGCCGCATGGTATGCACGCGGGCCTGCACCTCGCGGTTCAGAAGGGCTGGTTCAAGGAAGCCGGATTGAACGTCGAGGTGTTGGACGGCAGGGGCTCGGTCTCCACCATCCAGCAGGTTGCCGCAGGAAAAATCGACATCGGCTTTGCCCAACTGGGCGCCATGGCGCCGGCGGTGGCAAACGGGTTGCCGGTGACCTCGGTCATGGGATTTGTCCGCGCCGGTGATAACGGCCTGGTTGTGCCGATTGCCGGGAACTACAAGACACTCAAGGACCTGGTGGGCAAGAAGATCGTTGTTCCCAACGGCGCCGCGACCGCACCCTTCCTCGATGCCTTTTTCAAGGCGGGCGGCGTTTCACGCAACGACATCCAGGTGGTCAACGTTGATAGCCAGGCCATGGTGGCGACCTACGGGTCGGGCCAGGTTGAGGGCGCGCTATCGACCGTGGCGTTTTTTGCGCCCATCGTGTCGGAAACACGCCCATCGACAGGCATTCTGTTCGCCGATGTCGGCCTGCGCATCCCCGGCTACGGCCTGGTGGTGCAAAAGGACGCGGTAGACAAACGTGCCGAGATGCTGGCCAAGGTGGTGGCGGTAAACAAGCGCGTGTGGGACTATATTTTCTCCGGCAAGGAAGACGAGGCTATCGACGCGATGCTGGCGCAGCGTTCCGGCCTGCGGCTTGACCGCAAGGTCATGATGGGCCAGTTGAAGATGTACATGCCCCTTTTCGCCACCCCGGCGACCAAAGGCAGGCCCCTGGGCTGGCAGGCCGAGTCAGACTGGCAGGAAGCGCTCAAGTCCATGGAGCAGGCCAGCATGATCAAGCCGGGCTGGAAGTCGGTGGATTTTTACACCAACAAATTCATCCCGCAATGAGCCATGAGGCCGGTACCGGTGCGACGCAGGTTTCGTCCGGCGCGGCCTTTGTTGAGATACGCGGGGTAGGCAAGACGTATCGGTCGCGCCGCGGCGATGTGGCGGCGCTATCGGGCATCGATCTTGGCATCGGCGCCGGTGAATTCGTCAGCGTGCTTGGCCCCAGCGGTTGCGGCAAAAGCACCCTCATGCGCTGCCTTGCCGGGCTGGAACAGGTGAGTTCGGGCGAAATCGTCATTGACGGTCGTTCCCACGACGGTCCGCCCGAAGGTCTCGGGGTGGTGTTTCAGCGCGATGTCCTGCTCGACTGGCGCACGGTGCTCGACAACGTCATGCTGCCGATCGAGGTTCACCGCCTCGACCCGTCCGGTTGGGAGCAAAAGGCGCGCGAACTGCTTGAATTGCTCGGGCTTACCGGATTTGAAGACCGGCATCCGTGGGAGTTGTCAGGCGGTATGCGCCAGCGCGTGTCGATCTGCCGCGCCTTGCTCATGAACCCCAGTTTGCTGCTGATGGACGAGCCCTTTGGGGCGCTCGACGCGATGACGCGCGACGAGCTCAACCTTGAATTGCAGCGGGTCTGGATGGGAGATGCCAAAACTGTTTTCTTTGTCACCCACTCGATCCAGGAGGCGGTGTTTCTGGGCGATCGTGTGGTGGTGATGTCGCCCTCGCCCGGGCGCATCGTTGAAATCATCGACGTTACCCTGCCCCGACCGCGCGACCTGGATATTCGCGAGACGCCGGAGTTTGGGGCGATGGTGCGCCATATTCGCGGCCTGTTCCTGTCGATGGGCGTGATGAAAGCAGCGCGCCATGGGCGCGGCGTTGCCGCGGTCGGGGGCTGAATGGGCAATCGCGCGGTTTCCGTATCCGTCGTTATCCTGGTTTTTTTCGCCGCATGGGAGGCCTTGGTCAGGCTGCTCGCCCTGCCTTTGCACTTCCTGCCGCCGCCCTCTGCCGTGTTGCTGGAAATAGGCGCCGAGCCCAAGTGGTACGCGATGCATACCCTCTATACGCTTTACACGACCTTGCTGGGTTTCGGCCTGGCCATGGTGCTGGGCGTGGCGGCGGCGGTGGGCATTGTCTATTCGCGCTGGCTGGAGAACACCCTCTACACCCTGCTGGTGTCGCTCAACAGCATTCCGAAGATCGCGCTCGCACCGCTGTTCATCATCTGGCTCGGGACGGGCACGCCATCCAAGGTGGCGGTTTCGTTCCTGATTGCCTTGTTCTCGGTCGTTATCGATTCTGTCCTCGGATTGCGTTCAGCGGATCCGGACGCGCTTGACCTGATCAGGACCATGCGCGGCTCGCGTTTGCAGGCGCTCTGGAAAATCCGCTTTCCCGGGGCCTTGCCACACATGTTTGCCGGCATGAAAGTGGCGATATCGCTTGCCCTTGTTGGCGCGATAGCCGGGGAGTTTGTCGCATCCCAGGAAGGTCTTGGCTACGTCATCATCACGGCGCAGAGCATGTTCCAGACGGTGCGCGTGTTCGCCTCCATCGTCCTGCTCGGGGTTGCCGGCACTATTTTGTTTTTCCTGGTCGACGTGGCGGAGCGCTTGGTCTGCCCCTGGCATGTGTCGCACCGGATCAAGGACGCGAAGGCGCTTGCCGGACGCGCCTGAAACCCCGCGCAACAGGCGCGATCTCAAAACGGTAGGAGACACCGATGACTGAAGCAGGCAAAGAACCGCTATGGATGCAGTACATGAGCGCGCGCGACAAGGCGGTGCTTGAAGCCTCCGGCTATGGCGCGAACATGGGTTTTGGCAAGCGGCCCGCATTGATGATTGTCGATGTCAGTTACAACTTTGTTGGCGCCGAGCCGGCGCCCATACTTGAGTCGATCAAGCGCTGGCGCAACTCCTGCGGCGAAGAGGGTTGGGCGGCGATCAAGGTCATTCGGCGCCTGCTCGATGCCTGCCATGAGCGGGGCCTTCCGGTGTTCTATTCCACCAACACGCGCCGTCCGGACGGGTTTGACGCCGGCAGCTGGCGCTGGAAGAATTCGCGCGAGCTCGAGGACACCGAGGCGGAGATCGGCGGCAATGAAATTGTCGCGGACATCGCCCCCTCCCCGCAGGACGTGGTGTTGCTCAAGACCAAACCCAGCGCGTTTTACGGCACCCCCTTCAATTCCTTTCTGGTTGACCTCAAGGTTGACTCGTTGATTGTTGTCGGCGTCGCCACCAGCGGCTGCGTGCGCGCGACTGTCATTGACGCTTTTTCAAACAACTACCGTGTGGCGGTGGTCGGCGAAGGATGCTTTGATCGTGTGGAGGTTTCGCATGCGATCAATCTTTGCGACATGCACGCCAAGTACGCCGATGTGGTCGGTGTTGAAGAAGCGCTTGCATTCATCGGATCGCTGCCCAAGGGGATGTTTGAACTGCCCGGGGGACTGGCCACGCCCAAGCGCACGGCTGGCTGAGAGCCCCTGGCCTCTGAGCACATGAGTTAATGGGGGCATGAGCACATTACGGCTCTCGGCGGCGTTTTGGCGTTACGATCGGACGCAGGCCCTGCTCGATGGCAGGATCCACCCGCAAGGCGTAGAGCTCGATTGCGAGGTGTTGCGTCCGGAAGCGGCGTTCGCGCTGGCCTTTGGCGCCGCGCCCTTTGATGTTACCGAGCTTTCCCTCAGCAACACGCTCACAACACTTTCGCAGGGGCCGTTTCCCTACTGGTTGATTCCGGTGTTTCCATCGCGCTCCTTTCGGCATGGGGCGCTGTTTGTCCGGACCGATAGGGGCATCAAGGGCCCGGCTGATCTTGCCGGCAAGCGGGTGGGGGTGCAGGAATACGACATGACCGCCGCCGTGGTGTTGCGCGGCATGCTGCGTGATGCCTACGGGCTGGACACGTATTCGATCCGCTGGTGCGTGGGCGAAAGCGAGCGCACCAAGCCCCTGGAGTTTCCGCTCAAACAAAGGCCGTCGCGCCTCGATATGGAGATTCTTTCCCCCGATCGCAGCCTGCAGCAAAGAATGCTTGCGGGAGAGCTGGACGCCATCATTTCCCTGCGCGAACCGGATGCCATCCGGGTCGGTGATGTGCGGGTGCGGCGCATGTTTGCGCAGCCCGAGGACGCCGAGCGCGATTGGTTCCTCGACACGCGGCTGTTCCCCATCATGCATGCCATCGGAGTGAAAAAAACGCTGGTCGAGGCGCATCCTGGCCTGCCATTGGCGCTTTATCAGGCGTTTTGCCAGGCGAAGGAGCTGGCGCTCGCCGAACTCGAGGTGATCCAGGCGCCCAAGGTCACCTTGCCCTGGATCAATGCCGAACTGCGGCGCACGCGCGCCCTGATGGGCGAGGATTTCTGGCCCTACGGTATTGCGGCCAACCGGCACACGCTTGAAACCCAGATGCGCTGGTCGCGCGAGGATGGCTTACAGGCGAGGGCGGTTTGCCTGGACGAACTCTTTGCGCCCGGTTTGTCGGGCACCTGAACTGCGGACCCGGGACTGACCCGCGCTGACCCAGACTAATCTAGGCCTGAACGTCCGGATCCAACTGCTTGCAGATCCATACGATCTGGTCTTTGAGCAGCAGCTTGCGCCGTTTCATGCGGCGCAGCGCAAACTGGTCTTGCACCGGGTCGCCGGAAATGCGGTGAATGGCATCGTCGAGGTCACGGTGTTCAACCGTAAGCTCTTGCAGACGCACCCGAAATTGCATGTGCAGCGATTCGTCGATGATTTGTCCCATGACGCTATTTTAGGGCTTGTGACGAAACGAAGAGATGTCGCCTGTTCCAGCGCGCGGCAAATTCATCTTGAACGGGATGCCTGAGCCCGCCGGTATGACCAGGCGAGCATGGCAATACCGGTCACGATCATCGGTAGCGATAACCACTGGCCCATGGAAAGGCTAAACGCCAGCAGTCCGAGAAAGTCATCCGGTTCACGAAAGAATTCAGCGACAAAACGGAATACACCGTAACCGGCGAGAAATAGCCCCGAAATCGCACCGATAGGCCGCGGCCGCGATGAGTAAAACCACAGCAGCGCAAACAGCAGCAGGCCTTCCATGGCGAACTGGTAAAGCTGCGACGGATGGCGCGGCAAGGGTCCGCCGCTGGCGAACACCATGCTCCAGGGCAGGTCGGCCGGGGCGACGCGGCCCCACAATTCGCCATTGATGAAATTGCCGAGGCGGCCCGAGGCGAGGCCCAGCGGCACCAGTGGCGCGATGAAGTCCGTCACCGCCAGCCAGGACAGCTGGTGCTTGCGCGCCACCAGGGCCATGGCGACGAGCACGCCCAGAAAGCCGCCGTGAAAGGCCATGCCCCCCTGCCACACCATGAATATTTCCAGCGGGTGCGAGAGGTAATATATCGGCTTGTAGAACAGGATATAGCCCAGGCGCCCGCCCAGGATCACCCCGAGAACACCGAAGAACAACAGGTCGTCGATGAGTGCCTCGTTGATGCCGCGCCAGGCATCGCGCCGCGCGCGCATGCGGCCGAGAAAAAAGAATGCGCCGAAGCCGATGAGGTACATCAGACCGTACCAGCGTATGGCCAGTGGTCCGAGTTGCAGCGCGATTGGGTCAAATTGCGGGTGGATGAGCATCGTTTGTCGGTGCGGGCGGTGCAAGCTGTACGATCAGGGCAAATGGGCGAAATCAAGGGTGAAGCAGGGTGTGAGTGTAGGGCAGGGCCGGCATACGTCGCACATTTTATTGGATATCACGCGGGCACAGGGTTACAGTCTCGGCTGCCGAGCCTTCCCCGTCCATGCCTAAATCCGCGTTGCACAACTTCACCGCCTATGGCGCCCTGCTGCTGACCTGCGCGCTATGGGGCAGCAACGGAACCGTGGCGCGCCCGCTCGAGCTTGTCATGGGGCCGTTCACACTCAGTGTGCTGCGCTGGCTTGTGGTTGTGCTGCTGCTGCTGCCGGTTGTCTGGCACGAGCGCGCGGCGATGCTGCATGCCATGCGCACCCAGGGCCGCCTGCTGGTGTCGTTCGCATTGCTCAGTGGTGCGCTGCAAAGCGGCCTGGTTTACGCCGGCCTCGCCGGCACCACAGCCATCCATCTTGGCTTGCTCAATTCGGCCATCCCGGTGATGATCATATTCATCACTTGGGTCTGGCATGGGCGCCAACCGCGCCGACTCGAGACCATCGGCCTTGCCGTATCCCTGTGTGGTGTGCTGCTGATTCTGGCGCACGGCGACCTGGCCGCGTTGCTACACCTGGATTTTGGTGCGGGCGATTTGATGATCCTGGCCGGCATGGTGAACTGGTCTCTTTACACCATCAAGTTGAAGGACAGGCCGGCGTCGCTGTCCCTGTTTGCATTTGCCTTTCTTGTCGCCCTGATCGGCAGCGCCCTGGCGTCGCCGGTGGTCGCGGTGGAGTTCGTGCTGCGCGGATTGCCACAGATGGGGGTGCGCGAAATTCTCAGCGTTTTGTACATTGGCGTCCTGCCGACGCTGGCCGGTATGCTGTTGTTTGGCTACGGTGTCGACAGAGTGGGCCCGGTGCGCGCCGGGATTTTTGCCCACTTCATGCCGGTGTTCGCCACCCTCTTCGCCGTGCTGATTCTGGGCGAGGTGTTTCACGCCTACCATGCCGCCGGCTTTGTCCTTGTCGCCGGCGGCGCGATCATGAGTTGTTTCAGACCGGACGCGGTGGTAACGTCACCGCCTCCTGCCCGCGTATGAACGGGCATTAAACGCGGACTTTGGATCGCGGAACTTATTCAGCATTCAGAAGGAGTAGTGCCATGGCAGACAATTGGAGAAGCAAACTGATCACCGCGGGCGTCGCCCGCTCGCCCAACCGCGCCATGCTGCGCGCCGTCGGGTTTGGCGACAAGGATTTCGACAAGCCCATCGTCGGCGTCGCCAACGGCCACTCCAACATGAACCCGTGCAACGCCGGTATCCAGCCGCTGGTGGATCGCGCCATGGCGGCGCTCAAGTCCGAGGGCGCGATGCCGCAGGTGTTCGGCACGCCGACCATCACCGACGGTATCGGCATGGGCACCGAGGCGATGAAATATTCGCTGGTGTCGCGCGAGGTCATCGCCGATGCGATCGAAACCAGCGTCAACGGCCAGGCCATGGACGGCGTGCTTGTCTGCGGCGGCTGCGACAAGAACATGCCCGCCGGCATGATGGCCATGGCGCGCATGAACGTGCCGGGCATTTACGTCTACGCCGGCAGCATCAAGCCTGGCCGCTGGAAGGGCCAGGACCTGACCATCGTGTCGGCCTTCGAGGCGGTTGGTGCATTTTCTGCCGGTAAAATGAAAGAGGCCGATTTCATCGGTATCGAAAAAAACGCCTGCCCCTCGGTCGGCGCCTGCGGCGGCATGTACACCGCCAACACCATGTCCTCGTCCTTTGAGGCGCTGGGCATGAGCCTGCTCGGCTCCTCGCAAATGGCCTCGCCCGACCCGGAAAAAGCCGACTCGGCCGCAGCCTCTGCCAAGGTGCTGGTTAACGCCATCCGCAACAATATCCGCCCGCGCGACATCATCACGCGCAAGTCGCTGGAGAACACCGCCGCGCTGATCATGGCCACCGGTGGCTCGACCAATGCGGTGCTGCATTACCTCGCCATCGCATCGGCCGCCGGCGTGAAGTGGACCATCGACGATTTCGAGCGCGTGCGCCGCAAGGTGCCGGTGTTGTGTAACCTCAAGCCCTCGGGCCAGTATGTGGCGGTGGATTTTCACCGCGCCGGCGGCGTGCCGCAGGTGTTGAAGATGCTGCTGGCCAACGGCCTGCTGCATGGCGACTGCCTCACCATCACCGGCCGCACCATGGCCGAGGAACTGAAAAAAATTCCGAACGAGCCGCGCAAGGATCAGGACGTCATCCGGCCGTTCAATAATCCCATGTACAAGCAGGGCCACCTCGCCATCCTCAAGGGCAACCTCTCGCCCGAGGGCTGTGTGGCCAAGATCACCGGCCTGAAAAACCCGTCCATCACCGGCCCGGCGCGCGTGTTCGACTCTGAACCGGCGGCGATGAAGGCCATCATGGCGAAGAAAATCAAGGCGGGCGATGTTGTGGTGATCCGCTACGAAGGCCCCAAGGGCGGCCCCGGCATGCAGGAAATGCTGGCGCCTACTTCGGCGCTGATCGGTCAGGGGCTTGGCGAATCGGTCGGATTGTTGACGGACGGCCGCTTTTCCGGCGGCACCTGGGGCATGGTCGTCGGGCACGTCTCGCCCGAGGCTTTTCTTGGCGGCACCATTGCCCTGGTCAAGGAGGGCGATTCCATCACCATCGATGCCAAAAAGCTGCTCATCCAGCTCAACGTTCCGGCCAAGGAAATCGCCGCGCGGCGTAAAAAGTGGCAGCAACCCAAGCCGCGTTACACCCGCGGCGTGTTGGGCAAGTACTTCAAACTGGTTTCGACCGCCAGCATCGGCGCTATTACCGACGGCGGGGACAAATAAGAGCACATGGGCAAACCCACTTTCAATTGCGCCAAATGCCCCGGCTTTTGCTGCAACTACGAACACATCCCCGTGAACAAGCGCGACCTGAAGCGACTGGCGAAGCATTTTGAGCTGCCGCTGGACAAGGCCGAGCAGCGCTTTACCAAGGTCATCGACGGCGAGCTGGGAATGCGCCACCGCAAGGATCACATCTACAAGTCCACCTGCATGATGTTCGACCAGGAAAAGCGCTGCTGTACCATCTACGAGGCGCGGCCCCAAGTCTGCCGTGAGTATCCGGACGGACGCACCTGCGGCTATTACAACTTCCTCAAGTTTGAGCGCGCCATACAGGGCGACGACAGCTTTATCCCCGACGCTTAGCGCAGGCCGGGCTGTCGCTTGCGGCCGCGGCCGCGCTATACTCGATGGCAAAAATATACGAACAAAGCGCGAGGAGCAAAGAGCATGGCCATCAACCGCATCAACCACTACTCGATCCGCACCACCGATCTCAAGGCATCGGAGAAGTTCTACACCGAGGTGATGGGCTTCACCGTCGGCCCGCGTCCGCCGTTTGATTTTCCCGGCTTGTGGCTCTACAACGGCGACCACGCCAACTATGACAACGCAGTCGTGCATATCATCGGCATCGACCTCGACAATCCCGAGGGTCTCAAGGCCTACCTTGGCGACCGCAGCCTCGACAGTCTCAAGGGCACCGGTACCGTGGATCACATCGCGTTTGCCGCCACCGGCCTGCAACAAATGCTCGCACACCTGAAGGCGGGGAATGTGCCGCATCGCGAGCGTACCGTTCCGAGCATGGGCCTGCACCAGATCTTTCTCGATGATCCGAGCGAAGTGGTCATCGAACTCAATTACCCCGCCGCCGAACCGGCCTGAACCGGCGGTGTGATGAAGCGCGCCAGCGTCATAGGCGGGTCGCTCGGCGGCCTGTTCGCGGCCAACCTGCTGCATCGTGCCGGCTGGGACGTGCATGTGTTCGAGCGTTCCGCCGAAGAACTCGACGGCCGCGGTGCCGGCATCGTCACCCATCCGCCGCTGCTCGAGGCCATGGTGCGCGCCGGCGTCCCGGCCGGCGCAGTGCTCGGCGTGTCCGTACCCGGCCGCGTCACCCTTGATCGCGAAGGCGGCGTGGCCGGCGAACTGGCGTTACCGCAGGTCTACACCTCGTGGAGCCGGCTCTATGCCTTGCTTAAGGCCGCGTTTCCGTACGAGCGTTACCACCTGGCCAAGGCGCTGGTGCGTGTTGACGAGCGCTCCGATGGCGTGGTGGCCTGTTTTGACGACGGCACCGAGGTTGTCGCCGACCTGCTGGTTGCCGCCGACGGCATACGCTCGGCGGTGCGTGGCCATTTCCTGCCGCGGGTGAAGCCCCAATACGCCGGCTATGTCGCGTGGCGCGGCCTCGTCGACGAGCGTGCGCTGTCGCAAGAAACCCGCGACACCTTGTTCGGCCGCTTCGGCTTTTGCCTGCCCGCGGGCGAGCAAATGCTGGGCTACCCGGTCGCCGGTCGCGACAATGCGGTGGCACCCGGTGAGCGCAGCTACAACTTTGTCTGGTACCGGCCTGCCGACGAAAAGGCCGACCTGCCCGGACTGCTTACCGACAGCTCGGGTCGCGTGCACGACTCGGCCATCCCGCCGCAGCTCCTGCGCGCCGAAGTGGTGGCCGCCATGCGTGCCGACGCTGAAGCGAAGCTCGCGCCGCAGTTTGCCGAACTGGTGCGCAAAACGGTGCAGCCCATCTTGCAGCCGATCTTCGATCTTGAATCGACACGCCTCGCTTTCGGCCGTGTGGCGGTGCTGGGGGACGCCGCCTTTGTCGCGCGCCCGCATTGCGGCATGGGCGTGACCAAGGCCGCCGAAGACGCCGTCGTGCTCGCCGATGCCTTGCAGTCGCACACCCAGCTTGGCGACGCGCTGGCCAACTACGAAAAAAAGCGCCTGCGCTTTGGTCGCGAGGTGGTGGAACATGCGCGCAACCTTGGCGCCTACATGCAGGCGCAGGTCAAAAGCCCGGCCGAGCAGGCCATGGCCGAGCGCTACCGCACGATTGAGGCGGTCATGGCCGAAACCGCGGTGACGCGCAGCTTCGGCTGAGCCTGCTCAGGCGCCGTTCGCGTTGACGTACAGCGAATACAGCGACGTTGTCGCGGTGATGAACAGGCGGTTTTTTTTCGGGCCGCCGAAGCACAGGTTGGAAACGTGTTCGGGCACCAGGATCTTGCCAAGGCGCGTGCCGTCCGGCGCAAACACCTGCACGCCGTCGCCCGAGCTGCACCAGACATTGCCCTGCGTGTCGCAGCGAAAGCCGTCCGGGAAGCCGGGCGAGATCTGGGTGAACACGCGGCCCTTGGCGAGGCGCCTGCCTTCGACCACATCAAAGGCGCGTATGTGGTGATTGCCGGCCGGGTCGTGCGTGACGCTGCTGTCGGCGATATACAGCGTTTTCTCATCGGGTGAAAAAGCCAGCCCGTTGGGGCGCACGAAATCCTCGGCCACCGCGGTGAGCGCGCCGTCGACCGGGTCGAGGCGATAGACATGGCAAGCGCCGATTTCGCTTTCGGCCCTGTCGCCCTCGTAATCGGACGTGATGCCGTAGGACGGGTCGGTGAACCAGATCGTGCCATCGGATTTCACCACGACGTCGTTGGGTGAATTGAGGCGCCTGCCCTGATAACGGTCGGCCAGCACGCTGATGCGCCCGTCGGTTTCGGTGCGGCTGATGCACCGGCGGCCGTGCTCGCAGGTGATGAGCCGGCCTTCGCGGTCGCGCGTGTTGCCGTTGCTGTAATTGGCGGGCGACCTGAACTCGCGCACCCCCAGACCTTCCGCCCATTGCAGCATGCGATCGTTCGGGATGTCCGAGAACAGCAGCGTGCGGCTGTCGCCGAACCAGGCCGGGCCCTCGGTCCAGCGGCCGCCGGTCCACAGTGTTTCAAGCGCGGCGGGCGGAATGATGAGGCCGTTAAAGCGCGGGTCGAAAGCTTGGAATTCCATACGTTATGAAAGTCTTCGTGGTACATCCCCTCTCCCGCAAGGGGACAGGGGGTGGATAGACCGCGGTTCGGGATTTGCCATGGTGTACGAAGATTTATGCGAAAAGTAAATGACGCGAGTTAGAGCAGCAAGCCGCCCTGCGGTTGCAGGCCGAGGGCGCTCTGGCCGTAGGCGGCGGCATGCACATCCCAAGTCAGCGCGATGTGCGAGGAGGAGGCGTGGATGTCGCGGAACTGCCGCTGCAGCGGCAGGTGCAGCGACAGTCCGCCGGCGCCGGCCGCGGGCATCAGCGCGTCGATGGCGCGCACCGAAAGCTGGGTGGCGAAGGCGACATTGCGCTTCCAGCGCAGCTTGGTCTCTATGCTCGGAAACTGGCCGCGCTCGACGCTCGCCTCCAGTTCGCGCCAGTCGCCGCGCAGCACTGTTTCGGCGAACTCCACGCAGGCGGCGGCCTCGGCAATACGCGCCTGCACCGAGGTGAGTTCGGCCACACGCACGCCGGTGTAGGTGCCGGCGCGCTGGCGCATGCCCTTGGTGAACTGCTCCACCGCCGCCTTGGCGGTGCCCAGCGGCACGATCGACAGCACATAGGCAAAGCCGGCGAACACCGGTGTCTGGAACAGGCGGTTTTTGTAGAGTTTTGCGCCCGGCACGTTCTGGCCGGCGGCGAAAATCTCCGCCGACATGCTGCGATGCGCCGGTACGAAGGCGTCCTTGATTTCGACGTCATGGCTGCCGGTGCCGGTGAGGCCGAAGGCCTGCCAGTTATCGAGGCTCTTGAAGTCGGCCTGCGGCACCAGGAAAAACCGCCGCTCCGGTGCGCCACCAGACTGCTCGGCCATGCCGCCAACCAGCATCCAGCTCGATGCGTCGACGCCGCTGCCAAAGGGCCAGCGTCCGGAAAGGCGGTAGCCGCCCTCGACCGGTGTCGCCTTGCCGCAGGGAAAGGCGAGTCCGGTGGCGGCGAGCGCGTTGGGATCGTCGTTCCAGATGTCCTCCTGCGCCTGCATGTCGAATTGCCCGAGATTCCACGCGTGCGAGGCGAGGTTGGAGTAGATCCAGGCCGTCGAGGCGCAGCCCTTGCACAACTCGAGCACCACGTCCATCAGGGTACCCAGCCCAAGTTCCGAACCGCCGAATCGCGTCGGTTGCATCAGGCGCATCAAGCCGGCCGCATGCAGTTCGGCGATGCTCGCTTCCGGCACACGGCGCAGGCGTTCGCATTCGGCGGCACGCTCGGCCAGGCGCGGTACCAGCGCGGCGGCGGCCTCAATCGCCGCATCCGGCGTCAGTTTGGGGGAAACGGGAGCGGTATTTCTGGGAAATGGGATGGGATTCATATTCGACCTCGATTTTTGGGTGTGAGCTTTGGTGTGAGCTTTGGTGTGACCTTCGGGTGTGACCTTTGGCGCGACTTTAGTGCAGGCATGAGTCTGTCATAACAGGCGGTGGCAGTCTTGCCGATTTTCTCGCATCCTCGGTTATTGTATCGGCTTCGGGCCGGTTCCCGCTATGGGTCCGGGAGCGGCATTGCCGTGATCGGCCCCAGGCCCTGGATGTCAGGCCCCCAACGCTGGAATGCCTAAACGGCAGAGCCGAGATTGGCTAGACGGTAGGGATGAATTAGACTCGCTGCACAAGAGCAAATAGGCACAGCAAACCAGCAGGCCCAACCCAGGAGGACAGCATGAACAAACCGAACACCACGCGCCGCAAAATCATCGCCGGTGCTGCCGCCGCAGCAGCCGTTTCGCCGTTCTCGTTCAATATTGCAAGGGCGCAAGGCGCCCCCATTCGCATCGGCTTCCCGGTGCCGCTCACCGGCCCCTATGGGGTCGAGGCGCAGGACCAGGTGCGGTGCGCCGAGCTCGCCATCAAGGAATTCAATGACGCCGGCGGACTCAAGGGTCGCAAGGCCGAGCTGCTGGTGCGCGATGACAAGCTCAACCCGGGTGAGGCGGCCACGCGCACGCTCGAGTTGATCGAGAAAGACAAGGTCAATTACATCGTCGGCTCACTGTCTGCCGCTGTGCAGCTGTCGATCAACAACGTGACCAAGGAACGCAAGGTCCTGTTCAACTCGATCAGCCAGTCGGACGCCATCAACGAGCTCAAGGACTGGAGCCTCTACACCTTCCACGAGGCGCTCAACCCGCACATCACCGCCAGCGCCGTCGGCCGCTATGTGTTCCCCAAATATGGCAAGCGCGTGGTTTTCCTCACCGCCGACTACGCCTATGGTCATGAAATGGTGCGCGGCTTCCAGCGCGTGGGCAAGGCCTTCAATATCGAGACGCTGGCCGACATCCGCCATCCGATCGGCGCGTCCGACTACTCGGCCTTCCTGCCGCGCATCCAGTCGCTCAAGCCCGACGTGCTGGTGATGTGCAACTTCGGCCGCGACATGCTTAACGCCACCAAGCAGGCCACCGACTTCGGCCTCAAGTCGACCACGCGCATCGTCACGCCCGTGCTGCTGTTCACCGCGCGCATGGCCGGCGGCGCCGATGTGTTCGACGGCGTGGTCGGCGGCACCTCTTACTACTGGGGCATGGAGAGCACGACGCCCGCCGCCAAGGTGTTTAACGACAAGTACCGCAAGGCCTACAACGGCGGCGTGCCCTCGGATTACGGCGCGCTTGGCTACTCGGGCGTGCGCACCGTGCTGCAATCGGTCAAGAATGCCGGCACTACCGAGACCGACAAGGTCGTCGCCGCCATGCGCGATCTCAAGTACGACTATTTCAAGGGCCCGCAGTACTACCGCAACTGCGACCACCAATCGGTGCAATCGGTGTTGATTATCGAGTCCAAGTCCAAGGGCATGAAGGACAAGAACGACGTGTTCAACATTGTCGGCATTGACAAGCCGGACGAGAAAAACCTGCGCAGCTGCCAGGAGCTCGGATTCCGCGGCTGAGTCTTGTCGCCGGCCCCGCCCTTGCGAACGGGACCGGTGCTGATTCCCGCCGCCGGCGCAGGCGGGCGTTAGCGGCGGCGCACCTTCCCTGATGATTGATCTGAACCTCTTCCTGCTGCAAGTTGTCACGGGCATCGCCCTGGGCTCGGTGTACGTGCTGCTGGCCATCGGCTTGTCGCTGATTTTTGGCATGCTGACGGTGGTGAATTTCGCCCACGGCGCCTACTTCATGGTCGGCGCCTACGCCGGTGTCTGGGTGCTGGGCCAGACCGGCAATTTCTGGCTGGCCATTGCGGCGGCGCCACTGATTGTCGGCGCCATCGGCCTGCTGACCGAGCGTGTGTTGGTGCGGCCGCTTTACGGCCGCGGCATCGACTATCCGCTGCTGCTGACCTTCGGCCTGTCGTATGTGTTCATCGACCTCATCCGCATGATCTTCGGCATCGACGGCCTGTCCATAGGCACGCCGGCTGCGCTGCGCGGTGCAGTAGACATCGGCGTCGGCCACTTTCCGCTCTACCGCTTGTTCCTCATCGGCGCCACCGCGGCCATCGTCTTTGCGCTATGGCTGTTCATCGAAAAAACCAAATACGGCCTGATCATCCGCGCCGGCGCGCGCGACGCGGAAATCGTCCGTGTGCTGGGCATTGATGTGTCACGCGTCTGGCTGATCATCTTCGGCCTGGGCACCGCCATTGCCGGCGTGTCGGGCATTCTCGCCGCGCCGATACGCGCGGTGAACCCGGAAATGGGCATTCCTGTGCTGGCCGAATCGTTTGTCGTCACCGTGGTCGGTGGCATGGGTTCGCTGCCCGGCGCGGTGGTCGCGGGCCTGCTGGTGGGCATGGTCTACAGCATCACCTCGCTTTATTTTCCCGACCTTGCCGAGTTGTCGATTTTCGTGCTGATGGCGCTGGTGCTGATGTTCCGGCCGCAGGGCTTTTTCGGCCGCACCGGCCTGATGAGCTAGAAGGGCGGCCATGCGCGACCTCTTCGATCTCATTGAACGCCACCGCGTCGCGGCGGTGATCCTGTTCCTGGTGGTGTTCCCCTGGCTGATGCCCTACGAGGCCTTGGCGGTGAACATCCTGATCTTCGGCCTCTACGCCGTGGGCTTCAACCTGCTGTTTGGCTACACCGGCTTGCTGTCCTTCGGACACGCCGCCTTTCTTGGCGCCGGCAGCTACGGCGCGGGAATCGTCATGGTGCACTTTGGCTGGGCCTGGTGGCTGGCCATCCCCGTCGGCGTTGCGCTGTCCGCGCTGATCGGCCTGGGTATCGGCTATCTTGCCATCCGCACCCGCGGCATCTACTTTTCCATGGTCACGCTGGCGCTGGCGCAATGCGTCTACTACGCCTTTTACAAGGCTGAAAAATTCACCGGCGGCGAAAACGGCCTGCGCGGCGTCAAGGTCGAGGCGCTGGATGTGTTCGGTTTCACCCTCGACTTCCTCAACCCGACCACCAAGTACTACGTCATCCTGGTGTTCGTCGCCGCGGCGCTGTGGTTTGTGTCGCGCATCCTCGCCTCGCCCTTTGGCGCGGTGATAGAGACTATTCGCGAGAACGACAAGCGCGCGGCCGCCTGCGGCTACGACGTGGCGCGCACCAAGCTGCTGGTGTTTGTGCTGTCGGCGGGCATTTGCGGCCTCGCCGGTGCGCTGCGCGCGCTGCATCTTTCCATCGTGCCCATCGACTCGCTGCACTACCTCACCTCGGGGCATGTGGTGATGATGAGCCTGCTTGGCGGCATGGGCACCTTCTTCGGCCCTTTCGTTGGCGCGGCCATGCTGCTCTTGATTGAGGACGAGGCCACCAACATCACGCAGTACTGGCAGCTGCTGGTGGGCGTGATCTTCATCCTGTTCGTGCTGTTTTTCCCGCGCGGCGTCTGGGGCTCGATACTGCATTGGGTACGTCGATGAGGGTGCGCCGGTGAAGACACCTATCCTCGCGGTGGAGAAGGTGACGATGAACTTCGGTTCCTTCGCCGCCCTGCACAATGTGTCGGTCGAATTCAGCGACGACAGGCTGACCGCCATCATCGGCCCCAACGGCGCGGGCAAGAGCACTTTTTTCAACGTGCTTACCGGGGCGCTTGCGCCCACCGCCGGCAAGGTGCGTTACCAGGGCCGCGACATCACCGGCAGCGCGCAGCACGAGTTCGCGCGCATGGGCATCGCCAAGTCCTTTCAGATCACCAATGTCTTTCCGCAACTCACGGCGCACGAGAACGTGCGCGTGGCGGTGCAGATGAGGCATTCGCGCTTCAACCTCTTCACGCCGCGCGAATCGATGACGGAACTGATCGGGCGCGCCGATGCGCTGCTCGAGCGCGTCGGTCTTGCCGACGTGCGCCTGCGCCCGGCGCGCGATCTCGCGCACGGCCAGCAGCGCTGCCTCGAGGTGGCCATGGCGCTTGCCTGTGAGCCGCGCCTGCTGCTGCTCGATGAGCCGACCGCCGGCATGTCGCCCGAGGAGACCGGCGTGATGATGAACCTCATCACCAGTCTTGCCGCCGAGCGCACCGTAATCCTGGTCGAGCACAAGATGAAGCTGGTCATGGGCATCTGCGAGCGCCTGATCGTGCTGCATCACGGCGAGCTGCTGGCCGATGGCACGCCGCAGGACATACGCAACAACGACGAAGTAAAGCGCGTCTACCTTGGAAAGTCCGTCTGAGCATGCTCAAGCTGGAAAATCTTAACGCCTGGTACGACCGCAGCCATGTCATACAGGGCGTAGCGCTGGAGGTGAAGGCCGGCGAGATCGTCACGCTGATGGGCCGCAACGGCGCCGGCAAGACAACTACGCTGCGTTCCATCATGGGTCTGGTCGCCAAGCGACAGGGAAGCGTGCTTTTTGACGGCAGGCAAATCCTCCCCGACCCGGCGCACACGCGCTTTCACCTCGGGCTCGCCTATGTTCCCGAGGAGCGGCGTATTGTCCCCGGCCTGAGCGTGCGCGAGAACCTGCGCCTGGGCCTGATCGCCTCGGCCAAGCGCAAGCAAGAGAACGAACTGATTGAGCGCATCGCGCGCACCTTTCCGCGCATCAAAGAACGCCTCGATCAGGAAGGCACCTCGCTGTCGGGCGGGGAGCAGCAAATGCTCGCCATCGCCCGTGCCATGATGGCCTCGCCGAAAATGATCCTGCTCGACGAACCCTCGGAGGGCATCATGCCGCTGCTGGTGGATGAGATGTTTGCGCTTTTCGCACAAATGAAACGCGAGGGCACGACCATCCTGTTGGTCGAGCAGAACGTCGAGCGTGCCCTGTCCATCTCCGATCGTGCCTACATCATGGACCAGGGCGTGATCGTGCACCACGACACGGCGGCGAACCTGCTCGCCGACAAGGCGATACAGGAACGCTATTGCGCGGTGTGATGGCTGGAAATGGGCGCCAGACGGGCGTTTCCAGGCGGCATGCGGCGCCGCCACCTGATCTGCCGCGCTGCCGATTGCGGCTTTTGGGTTGATCCGTGGCCCGTTTTTGCACGCGATCTTTTGCACCCACCTGTTTATTCCCGGCCGGGTCGCGCCCGGACGCGCCACGCCCGCGCGGTTTCCCACGGTTTGGGGCCAGTTGACGGTAGTATGCCAAGTGCTACTATCCATCAGCCGTAATGATCACCTTATAAATAACAGTCGCAACGGCAGCTGCCTTTTCCGGCAGAACAAATCGTCAACTCTCAGGAGGAGAAACCATGTCCCGTAGAACCTTTCTCGCGGCATCGTCCGCTTTGGCCGCGACTTCGGCGCTTCCGGTTTGGGCGCAGGCCCAGAGCGCGCCCCTCCGCGTTGGCTTTCTCACCGTGCGCCAGGGCGCACTCGCTGCCGGCGGCAAGCAAATGGAAGAGGGAATCCAGCTTTTCCTCAAAGAACGCAACGGCATGATAGGCGGGCGCAAGGTCGAGCTGATCGTCGCCGACACCGGCGGCAACCCGGTCGGCGCCAAGACCAAGACGCAGGAGCTGGTTGAGCGCGATAAGGTGCACGTTATCATCGGGCCGCTCGCCGCCTTCGAGGCGCTGGCCATCGACGATTACATCGGCCAGAGCAAGACGCCCATCATTTCCCCGTCGGCGGCCGCCGAAGACCTCACGCAACGCAAACCCAATCCCTGGTTTGTGCGCACCTCATGCAGCTCGGCGCAGGTGAACTACCCGGTCGGCGATTACGCCGCAAAGACGCTAGGTTACAAGCGCGTCGCCATCATCGCCGATGACTTTGCCTATGGCCACGAGACGGCATCGGGCTTCCAGCGCGCATTCGAGGACGCCGGCGGCAAGGTGGTGCAAAAACTCTGGCCGCCGCTCAACGTCGCCGACTACGGCTCCTATATCGGCCAGCTCAAGACCAAGGTCGACGCGATCTACGCCGGCTTTGCCGGTGCCAACGGTCTGCGTTTTCTCAAGCAGCTGCGCGAATACGGCATCAAGACGCCGGTGCTCGGCAGCGGCACCACCACCGACGAGGGTATTCTCAAGCAAATGGGCGACGAAGCCCTGGGCGTGATCAGCGGCAGCTTCTACGCCGCCGGTCTTGACACGCCGGAGAGCAAGCGGTTTGTCGCCGCCGCGAATAAGGAATTTGGCGCCGACCCGGGTTACTACACCCTGGGCACCTACTCAGCCGGCGTGTTGCTTGAAATGGCGGTCAAGGCGGTGAACGGCAAGGTCGAGGACAAGGAGGCCTTCATGAAGGCCTTGCGCAATCCGGGCCCGATCAACGATCCGCGCGGCACCTGGCAGGTCGATGGCTACGGCAATCCGGTGGAGAACATCTACATCCGCAAAGTCGAGCGCAGGAACGGCAAACTCGTTAACGTCGTGCTCAAGACCTATCCCAATGTCAGCCAGTTCTGGACCTACAACCCGAAGGAATTCCTCGCCGCGCCGGTGTATTCGCGCGACGTGCCCGCTTCGAAGTTTCTTGAACCCTGATCTTTGACCCAGCCATGCCGTGCGCGCCCGCACTCCGGCCCGCACGGCCTTTTTGTTTGCCGGCATCGGCGGCAACACATCGCGTTCAACACCTAAGGAATCACTGAACAAGTGATAGTTGAGACGAGAAACGTTGGAATCAAAGTCAATTTGATGATAAATCGGGCGAAAATGTGGAAGAAAGGGGGCTATGCCCCCGCTATTTCCTCACGCAGGGCGCACCTCTCCTGTGAGTGGC
>CAMDDU010000013.1:0-98571 GCA_945892985.1 Bordetella parapertussis | reverse complement strand
TGCCACTCACAGGAGAGGTGCGCCCTGCGTGAGGAAATAGCGGGGGCATAGCCCCCTTTCTTCCACATTTTCGCCCGATTTATCATCAAATTGACTTTGATTCCAACGTTTCTCGTCTCAACTATCACTTGTTCAGTGATTCCCTAAGCTTCGCAATTCAAAGTGCGAAACCCGTACCAGCACCTCGCCAAGCCAGCCCATCCAAACGAAACTTGGCAAATCCCGGCCAAGTTCTTTCAGGCACAAGCCTGAAGCGCCTGCGCCCATCCTTTGCGATAGGACTCCAAATCTTGCACAGCACCCATGCGAATCTCTACAGCGCTGCCCGGCCCGGCGGCCGATTTGCGCAACGAGAATAGTCCTAGCGGTGTACCAAAAGGCTGTGGCTCCCACAGCACCTGCACTTCAGCACCCAAGTCGCGCACTGCGGCGCCCATCTTCAGCGCATTGATGGCTATTACCACGCATTTTGCGGCCTCTTGCGGTTCGCCACGCATTTGCAAGCTCATGATAGGCAGGGTGGCCCGAACATCCGTAACGGGAGCCGCCACACAACCGGTCAGCGCAACCCCCATCACAAGCATGAATCGTTTCATTCGTTCCATCCTCTTTTTTCGAAGAATCAGCATAGGCCTTAGGGCACGCTCCGCGCGACCGCGTTGGACAGCGCGGGCTATTCAAGCACCACTGTCCGACACGATGACGATGGCTAGACGCAACAAACCGTTCGAAACATCGCAACACCATCAAACGACGCCGCCCCTGAAATAGCTTTTCTGCAACAAGCCCGTGGCGTTGGACTGCCGCCGACGCAGGTGTCCAAACTGCAGACGGGCAAACTTACTCGGGCACGCCCTGCTCGCGCAGGAACTCCTCGTAGGTACCGCGGAAGTCATTGATGAGCGCCGGCTTGCCCTCGCCGCCGGGCTGCATGTCGATGATGCGCGTGGCGAGCGATGAGACGAACTCGCGGTCGTGCGAGACAAAAATCAGCGTGCCCTTGAAACGCTCTAGCGCGCCATTGAGCGACTCGATGGACTCCATGTCGAGGTGGTTGGTCGGTTCATCCATCAGAAGCACGTTGGGCTGCTGCAGGATCAGCTTGCCGAACACCATGCGCTGCTCCTCGCCGCCGGAGATCACCTTTGCAGTTTTCTTCACATCATCGCCAGAGAAGAGCAGGCGACCGAGAATACCGCGCACCACCTGGTCGTCGTCACCCTCGCGCCGCCACTGCGTCATCCAATCGGTCAGGATGTCATCGTCGCTGAACTCGCCGGTGTGATCCTGCGAGCAATAGCCGAGGCGCGCCTTTTCCGCCCACTTTACCGTGCCGTAGTCGGCCTTTAACCCGCCCGATGCCTCACCCAGCAGGCAGCGCAGCAAGCTGGACTTGCCGATACCGTTGGGGCCGATAATGGCGACCTTCTCGCCCGCCTCGATGGCGAGGTCAAGATTCTTGAACAGCGGCTTGTCATAGGCCTTGGAGAGGTCTTTCGCCTCGACGGCGAGACGATGCAGCTTATCCTTCTCGTCGTAGTCGAAGCGGATAAAGGGGTACTGCCGGCTCGAGGGCTTGACATCCTCGATCTTGATTTTTTCGATCTGCCGCGCGCGTGAAGTGGCCTGGCGCGCCTTGGACTTGTTGGCCGAAAAGCGTCGCACGAAGTCCTGCAGCTCGGCGACCTTCTCCTTTGCCTTGGTGTTGGCGGCAAGCTGCTGCGAGCGCACCGTCGTCGAGGCCAGCATGTATTCGTCGTAATTGCCCGGGTAGACACGCAGCTCGCCGTAGTCGAGATCGGCGACGTGGGTGCAGACGCTGTTCAGGAAGTGCCTGTCATGGGAAATGATCACCATGGTGCTGTTGCGCTGGTTAAGGATGTCCTCGAGCCAGCGAATCGAGTTAATGTCCAGGTTGTTGGTCGGCTCATCCAGCAGCATGATGTCCGGATCGGCGAACAAGACCTGCGCCAGTAACACGCGCAGCTTCCAGCCCGGGGCCACTGCGCTCATCGGGCCGGTGTGCTGCTCGATCGGAATGCCCACGCCCATCAGCAACTCGCCGGCGCGCGCCTCGGCGGTATAACCACCGAACTCGGCATACTTGGCCTCGAGTTCGGCCGCATGCATGTAGTCCTCGTCGCTTGCCTCGGTGTTGGCGTAAATGGCGTCGCGCTCGCTCATCGCCGCCCACATCTGGTCGTGCCCCATCAGAACCACGTCAAGGACGCGTGTGTCCTCGTAAGCAAACTGGTCCTGCCGCAGCTTGCCCAGGCGCTCGTTGCGGTCTATGGCCACACTGCCGGCGCTTTGCTCAAGGTCGCCGCCGAGGATTTTCATGAACGTGGACTTGCCGCAGCCGTTGGCACCGATAAGACCGTAGCGGTTGCCGTCGCCGAACTTGACGGTGACGCCTTCAAAAAGCGGCTTGGCGCCAAACTGTATGGTGATGCCTGATGTGACGATCAATGTGATTCCAATGGACGGTAATGGGTGGCTGGTGACACTTGCGGAGAGGCGCGATTCTACCGGAAAGAGGGATCCCCAGAGTGCCCGCCTTGCCATGTTTACGCAGAAATCCCTGCCAAAACAGCACATAGACCGTGTTTTGGCCAAACTAATTCACCGCATAACACCTCGCCGCGCCTACGCAGAGACATCTCCGGGCCCTTGAAGGGCAAAGCGTGCAAGCGCCGCCATACAGCATGCCCTTACCCTAAGCTCTAAACACCGCGGCTGGCCGGGGCACGGCTAGCCTGTCTGGTAAAATGACCTCCTCGATACACAACACCGTTACAGGCCGGACGCCGCACACCACACACACGCCACACGCCACACCGCGACGGCACCATTCCGGCCGGCACCGCAAAGCCCTGGAAGGATCAATACGATGCCCGGATTTGCCATCACCTTTTTCTCAATCATTCTTTTGACTGCCTGCTCAATGAACCCTAGCCAAACAAGCGCGCCCGCCTCCGCAGTATCCCAACTCACCCCCAGTGGCAAGCTGCGCGCCGCGATCAACTACGGCAACGCGGTGCTTGCCAGGCGCGACGCCAGCACCGGCGAAGTCAGCGGCGTTTCAGTGGACCTGTCACGAGAGCTGGCCAAACGCCTCGGTGTCGAGCTTGAGTTGCTGCCCTTTGATGCCGCCAATAAATCGGTTGAGGCGATCAAAAACAAACAGGCCGACATCGCCTTTTTTGCCATCGACCCGGCACGCGGCGTTGACACCGATTACACCGCCGCCTACGTCGTGATCGAGGGTACTTATGTCGTGCGCAAGGACTCCGCCATCAAGGTCAACGCCGATGTCGACAAGGCCGGCACGCACATCGCTGTCGCGGCAAAAAGTGCCTATGACCTGTTCCTGACGCGCGAAATCAAGCAGGCCACGCTTGAGCGCACTGTCACCTCGGGCGGTGTTATCGACATGTTCATTGAAAAGAAATTCGAAGTCGCCGCCGGCGTGAAGCAACAACTTGAAAAAGACATGAAGCGTCTCCCGGGCTTGCGCATGCTCGATGGCCGCTTCATGGAAATAAACCAAGCCATGGGCACCTCCAAGGGCCGCGATGAGGGCATCAAGTACATGCGCGCCTTTATCGAAGAAATGAAAACATCAGGCTTTGTCGCCAAAGCGCTGGAGCGCCACAAGATCGAAGGCGTCGCCGTGGCCCCGGCCGCGCGCTGAACCGGAACGCAGGGCATGGAGCTCATCGACCGCGTCGACCACCTCGTGCTCACCGTCAGCGACATCGAGGCGGCGAGCCGTTTTTACGAGCGCGCTTTGGGCATGGAACGCGAATTTTTCCGCGGCCCCGAGGGCCAGCCGCGGCATGCCCTGCTGTTCGGTCGGCAAAAAATCAACCTGCAGGACGCCGCCACCGAAACACCGACCAAGGCGCGCGTGCCGACGCCGGGTGCCGGCGATTTTTGCCTCGTTGCAGCCGTTCCACTGGACACGGTGATCGCCCACCTCAAGGCCCAGAACATCGCCATCGACACCGGCCCGGTGTCGCGCCGCGGCGCCCTCGGCCCCATGCGCTCCATCTATTTGCGCGATCCGGACGGCAATCTGGTCGAGGTTTGCGAATACCCCAAGGCCGCCTGAAATCCGGCAATAGGCTGGAAATCCTCGCCAGACGGGGCTTTCCAGCCACCGATAGTCGCGCGGCCCGCCAATACAGCCGTGGCGAGAAGCTCAGTCAAGCTTGACGTTGGCGTTCTTGATGCGCTGCTCGTACTTGGCGCGATCCTTGACCAGAAAAGCGGCGAACTGGTCCGGACCCATTTCGAAGGGATCAAGCCCGAGATCCAGTACCACGCGCTTGCGGTAATCGGGCGTCTGGACGACGCGCAAGACGTCAGCGGCAATGCGATCGATTATGGGACGCGGGGTCCCGGCCGGAGCGGCAATACCGAACCAGGAACGCGCCTCGAAATTCGGCACCCCTGCTTCACTGAATGCCGGGAAACCGGAGCGCGGCCATACCGCATAGATGTAAGCTTTGAGACACTGCAACGACGAATGCACACGACATGCCAAAGGAACCAGCCCCTATGAACAAACACGTGCTCTCCCAAGTGCGCATTCTGCTCAGCACCGCGCTCATTTTATGCAGCCTCTGCGGCCAGGCACGCGCCGAAGGCGAAACCAGGCCCCTGCCCAGGCCGGCTGTCGATGCGCCCCTGGCCAAGGCCGCCGGCCAGGAGACCGCGGTATTCGCCGCCGGATGCTTCTGGGGCATAGAGGCTGTGTTCAAAAACATCAAGGGCGTGCTCTCGTCGACATCCGGATATTCGGGCGGCAGCGCCGACACGGCGACCTACGACAAGGTGAGCCGCGGCTCGACCGAGCACGCCGAAGCGGTCAAGGTGGTGTTCGACCCGTCCAAGGTTTCATACGGTACGTTGCTGAAGGTCTTGTTCTCCGCCGCGCACGACCCGACCCAGCTCAACCGCCAGGGCCCGGACAGCGGCACACAATACCGATCGGCCATTTTTTACACCTCGGTCGAACAGCAAAAAATCGCGCAGGCTTATATCGGCCAGTTGCAGGCGGCCAAGACCTACCCCAAGCCCATCGTCACGCAACTGGTGCCGATGAAAGCCTTTTACCAGGCCGAGGCCTACCACCTCGATTACCTCGCCCGCAATCCCAACCAACCCTACATCGTGTTCAACGACCTGCCCAAACTGGCCGCGCTAAAAAAGGAATTCCCGGAACTGTATCGGGGCAAGTAAGCGCTCCGGCAGAAAAATACGCGCGGTGTCTGCAAGTACAACTGCTGATCAGGGAATATTCTTGAGCGCGAGATAAAGCCCCAGCGACAACAGACCGATCTGGAAAACGCGGCGAAAAGCCGTCTCGCTGATATGGCGGCGCACCGTCTGGCCGATGAACATGCCGGCAAAGGCCGGCAACAGCGCAAAAGCCGCAGTGCCGGCGAGCGAGAACCCGAGTGAACCGTGCCACCACAGGGCAATACCCAAGGCGAGTGATGACAGAATGGCGGTCAGGCCAAGCAGCTGGATAAGCTCCTCCCTGCTCAATTCGAGCGCTCCCATATAGGGAATGAGCGGAAACACGAACGCCCCGGTGGCTCCCGTGATCAGGCCGGTCAGCATTCCCATGATCGGTGACAGCCACCACTCGCGTCGGCGTGGCACGCGAAAGCGCACCGCAAACATGTTAAAGGCCGTTGACAGGAAGAGCACGATGCCCAGCGCGAACACCGCCAGCTTGGCGTTCGCGCCGACCATGACAACGGAACCGAGCAGCGTTCCGACAAAAGCCAGCACCATCATGCTCCAGAAGCGAGCTGCCAACGCGCCCAGCGCCGGCCCGGACAGGCCCTGCCAAAGATTGGTCACCAGTGCAGGCAGGAACATCACTGCTGCTGCGTGCGCCGGCGACATGCCCGACAGCGTGAGCAGGCCAATCGAAATAGACGGCAAGCCCATACCCACGGCGCCCTTGACGAAGCCGGAGGTAAGGAACACCCCGGTCACGAGCAACAGCAGCGTGGCAGTTTCAGATTCGAACATGGTGAAAATTCAAAATTCCTGGCTACGGAACGCCTCTTCTTGGCCTCAAACCTCAAACCTTAAACCTTAAACCTTTAAGGTCGGCGACAGCAGCAGCATCATACCGCCCATCTGCGCGCAGCCATCCAAAGACCACTGCACCGTTTTGCTTTACCCCACCCGCCCAACATCACGCCACCAAAAAAATCGTCTTATCCTAAAAGCCGCGCCAGACGGGCATTTCCAGCCATCAGCCAGGTGTCGCAGCAACGATTCAGGCGGCGAGCGCTCCCCTGACCACATAAGGCAGGATGCCTCCATGGCGCAAGGTGTCGATTTCGCGCTGCGAGTCCATCTGGCACACAAGCTCGTATGCGGCGACGCCGCCGTCGGTGCGGCACACCGTCACCGTGACGCGGTTTGGCCCGGGGGTCAGCGCCCCGAGTCCGTCGAAAGACAAGGTGTCGCCGCCATGGCGGCAAAGCTCACCGCGCTCCAGCCCCGCCGGCAGCAACAAGGGAATGACGCCCATGCCGATGAGGTTGCTGCGATGTATGCGTTCAAAGCTCGCGGCAATCACGGCGCGCACGCCCAGCAGCGCCGACACCTTGGCCGCCCAATCGCGACTCGAGCCCGCGCCGTAATTTTTACCGGCGAGCAGCACCAGCGGCAAGCCGCGCTCGCGAAAGCTCTGCGCCGCCTCGTAGGCGGTCATAGGCTGCGCGCCATCGGTGTCGAGCGTGAGGCAGGTCGGACCGCCGGGCACAGCCGCACCCGGCAACTCATTCACCAGCCGCGGATTGCTGAATGCGCCGCGCAGCATCACCTCGTGGTTGCTGCGGCGCGTGGCGTACTGGTTGAACATCGCCACCGGCACGCCGTGCGACAAAAGATGGCGCCCGGCGAGGCTTTCCTTCGGGATCGCGCCCGCCGGCGAGATATGGTCGGTGGTGACGTTGTCGCCCAGGATCATGAAGGGACGCGCGTTCTCTAAGCTCAGGGGCGCGGGCTGGTGCGGAGAAAAGCCGTCGAAATAAGGCGGGCGGCGGATGTAATCGGAAACCTGATCCCACGGAAACAACACATCGTCGGGCGCCTTGATGGCCTGCCACTCGTCCGAGCCCTGCCAGACATCGCGATAGCGCGCCACATAGGCCTGCGGCGTCAGGTGTGCGGCCATGACAGCGTGGATCTCTGCGTCTGAAGGCCAGATGTCGCGCAGGTAGACCGCTTCGCCCGATGCAGCGCGGCCGAGCGCCTCGTTCGCAATGTCGATGACAATGTTGCCGGCCAGCGCGTAGGCGACCACCAAGGCCGGCGACGCGAGATAGGCGGCGCCAAGATGCGGATTGACGCGCCCGTCGAAATTGCGATTCCCCGAGAGCACACCCACCGCACACAATCCATTTTGCTCAACCGCGGACACCACCGCCGCCTCAAGACTGCCCGAGTTGCCGATGCAGGTCATGCAACCGTAGCCGGCAAGGTTGAATCCCAGTGCGTCAAAGTCCTCCTGCAGGCCGGAGGACTGCAGGTAGTCGGCCACCACCTTGGAACCTGGCGACAGCGAGGTCTTGACCCAGGGCTGGCGCGTCAGGCCGAGCGCCCTCGCCTTGCGTGCCAGCAAACCGGCGCCTATCACCAAAGCCGGGTTGGAGGTGTTGGTGCAACTGGTTATGGCGGCGAGCACCACCGCGCCGTCGCACAGCGCATAGCCGGCGCCAGCATCGGCAAACACACGCGGCGTTTGCGGCGCGCCTTTGGGGGCGAGCCCCGGCAGGTCGTGCAAAAAACCCGGCCCTACACGCGACAGCGGTTTGCGATCGTGCGGCAGGCGCGGACCGGCCATGCAGGGCTCGACCGCCACCAGATCGAGCTCCAGCAGCCCGCTGTACTCGGGCACCACCGCGCCCTCTTCCCACCACAGCCCCTGGGCGCGCATATAGGACTCGATGAGTTCCAGTAGCGCCGGCGGGCGACCGCTCGCACGCAAATAATCGATGGCCACCTTGTCCATCGGAAAAAACGCCGTGGTGGCGCCGTATTCGGGCGCCATGTTCGCCACCGTCGCGCGATCCGCAAGCGACAGACTACCCGCGCCGACACCGAAAAACTCGACGAACTTGCCCAGTACGCCATGGGCACGCAGCATCTCGGTCACGCGCAAAACCAGGTCAGTGGCGGTGACGCCGGGCGCAAGCGCGCCACGCATGTGCACGCCGACCACATCGGGGATGCGAACGGCCAGGGGTTGACCGAGCATCGCCGCCTGGGCCTCGATACCACCCACGCCCCATGCCAGGATGCCCAACGCGCCTATCATCGGCGTGTGGCTGTCGGTACCCAGCAGCGTGTCCGGGCAGGCGAGCGGCACATCGCCGGGGCGTTCGATGACCGTCACCGCGTCAGCAAGCAGCTCCAGGTTGATCTGATGGATGATTCCCGTTCCTGGCGGCACCACGCGAAAATTGGCCAGGCTGTTCTGCGCCCATCTCACAAAACCGTAACGCTCGGTATTGCGCGCAAAGTCCAGCTTGCGGTTGAGATCCATGGCGTCGGCGACGCCATAGTGATCGACCGCGATCGAATGATCGATCACCAGATGCACTGGGATCACCGGATTGATGCGCGCCGGGTCGCCCCCGCCCGCCGCCACGGCATCCCGCATGGCGGCGAAATCAGCCAGGGCCGGCGAGCAGGTGGTGTCGTGCATCAGCACGCGCAGCGGATAAAACGGAATCTCGCGCTCGAGGCTGCGATCGGCGACCCACTGCGTGATCGCCGCCAGCGAATCGGGTTCGTTGCGCAACGCGTTCTCAAACAGCACACGCAGCACATACGGGATGCGCGGGAGCGTGTCCGCGGGCAATGCACGCTGAAGACTGAGCAGCGCATAGGTCTTGCCACCTGCCTGCAGCCGGCCTTGCATGTCGGTCATCAAAACACCCAGCTCAGTTTTCCAGCGTGACCTTGGACTCGATGATGATGCGCTGAAACTTGGCCGACTCGGCGCGCACGAAGGCACGAAAGCCCTCGGGCGTGTCTGGGGTAGGCTCACCGCCCTGGGCAAGCAGTTTTTTCGCGAACTCCGGGTTCTTCAGGGCTTTTTGCGCCGCATCGCTGATCCTGGCCAGCACCGGTGCGGGAATGCCCGCGGGTGCAAAAAACCCGAACCAGTTGACCAGCTCGTAGCCTGCCAGCGGCTTGTGCTCGGTCAGGGCAGGCGTGTCGGGCAACGCCGGCACACGCTCCCTCGACGTCACGGCAATGGCCTTGATCTGGCCGCTCTTGATGAGGGGCAGCGCCGAGGCGATGCTGACAAAAGTCATCGACACCTGCTTGGCCGCGACGTCGGTGAGCTGTTGCGAAGCGCCCTTGTAGGGAACATGCACGATCTGCGTGCCGGCCATCGTATTGAACAACTCGCCGGCGAGGTGCTGCGAATTGCCGATACCGCTGGATGAAAACGTCAACTTGCCCGGATTGGCCTTGCCGTGAGCGATCAACTCGGCAATGTTGCGCGCCGGGATGTCGGTGTTGACCACCAGCACGTTGGGCACCTTGACCATCAGCGTGATCGGCTGCAAGTCCTTGTCCGCATCGTAGGCCATCTGCTTCTTGAACAAGTGCGGCGTCACGACAATTTCGCCTGAAGCCGACATCAGCAAGGTGTAGCCGTCGGCCGGCGCGCGCGCGACGAACTGCGTACCTATCATGCCCGAGGCGCCCGGTTTGTTGTCGACGATGACATTCCAGCCCTCTTGGGCGCGCAATTGCTCTCCCAGCAGGCGCGCGACGATATCGACGCCGCCGCCCGCAAGATAGGGCACGACCAGTTTGATGGTCTGCGAGGGATAGGTGCTTTGTGCCATGGCCGCCGGAGTAAGCGCCAGTAGCAGCAGGCTTAACGCGGCGCCGCAATGTCGTAGCAATCGATTGGGTTTGTTCAATTTAACTCCTCTAAAAATGCGATGGCGGTGGCGGGTGCCGCCTCAACTTTGGGTTTTTTCAGCCCAGACTTGATCAATCTTCGTGGCCAAGCGCCAACCCGGCCTGCAAGCATACCGGATAGCGCTCCCCCCACAGCACATCTCCCCCCCAAACCACCCAAATGCCCTTGCCGCTCTTTCTCACCGTCAGTCATCGCCTTCGGTAAAACGGTGGATCAACCTGCGGTCACGCTTGGTCGGCCGGCCCTTGGCGTCCGGATCGGGCTGCGGGCCGGTGCGTCGCATAGCGACCATCAATTCGCGTTTATTTCGACTCTCTTCGCCCTCGGCATAGAGCAGCACCGCGACGCTGGCCGGTCTACGCCGGTCCGACACACCAAGCACCGCCACCGTCCATTCAAGCTCTCCGGCGCGAATCGTCACGGTGTCGCCGGCTCGTACATCGCGGGCGGGTTTGACGCGCTCACCGTTGAGTTTGGCCTTGCCCCCATCGATGGCTTGCAGCGCAAGACTGCGCGTTTTGTAAAAGCGCGCCGCCCAAAGCCATTTGTCAAAACGCAGCTTTTCGAGAGGCCCTGTCATTTCAAAAATTAGTTTGCCGCATGGATTTGCACTTTGAGCCGAAAAAGCGTTTGAGAAAACTTGCGCGAGGCCGGGGGCTCACGGGACAGGCTTGTGCCTGCTTCTTTCGCCGCTGCCGCAGAAAACATTCTCAGCCGCGCCTGAGTCGTCAAGCCGCCATGCCGCGCGGGCTTGGGGGCGTGCCATCGGGGTTGAGGATGGCGCTCCCGGCTGGCGTGTCTAAGCGCGCACTGCGACCCGCATCGCACCTATGCACTGCACCTCGGCGTCCATCACGTCACCCGGCTTGATCGGGCCGACACCCTGCGGCGTACCGGTGATGATCACGTCTCCCGGGTGCAGCGTGTAAAACGAAGAAGCCCAAACGATCAGCTCCTGTACGCTGAGTATCAAATCGGAAGTATTGGACTGCTGGCGGAACTGGTCGTTAACCTTGATAGAAAGATCAAGGTGCGACGGGTCGGGCAGCTCGTCGGAAGTCACCAGCCAAGGGCCGAGCACGCAGTAGCTGTCCGGCGATTTGCGAAAACTGCGGTCTTCCGGACCGCGTATGGTGATATCCAAGCCGATGCAATAGCCGGCCACATGCGCGAGTGCATCGGCAAGTTTGAGGTTTTTTGCCCTGCTACCGATGACCACGGCCAGCTCGACTTCGTGGTCGTTGCGCCTGTCGGTATGCACCAGGTCGACCCCGGCACCGGCACCCACCAGGGAACTGGTCGCCTTGAGGAACAGGCCGGCGCGCTGGATTTCGTCTACGAGCTTGCCATGGTGTATGCCCTTGTCGGCGAGCACCTCCTCGAGATGCTTTTTGTAATTCACCGGCGCGGCGATGATCTTGCCAGGGTTGGCCACGGGGCTGAGCAGGCTCACCGACTCAAGCTTGATCGCGGGCGTGCCCTTGGCCGCCTGTTCAATCAGTGGACGCAGCATGGCAAGGTTGGCGATCAGCAGATCATGTGAAGGTAGCGGATAACCCGATGCAGGAATTGAGGCGAGCACGCTGGAGACATCGTGTATGCCGTCCGCCAGCACCAGGCCGAGGCGGTTGTCGTTAAAGCGGCAAATGCGCATGGGTAAGGTCCTTGGTTTTAAATTTCCCTAAAAATTTTTCGTCATTGCGAGCGCAGCGAAGCCATCTCGTCGCGTCGATCAGGTCTCTCACACGACCACGAGATTGCTTCGTCGCTGCGCTCCACGCAAGGACATATCCCACTGCACCCGCTCGCTGCGCTGCAGCCCGCTGATCAAGGCGGTTGTCGTTAAAGCGGCAAACGCGCATGGGTAAGGTCCTTGGTTTTAAATTGCTCAAAAAATTTTTCGTCATTGCGAGCGCAGCGAAGCAATCTCGTCGCGTTAGTCAGGTCCGTCACACTGCCACGAGATTGCTTCGTCGCTGCGCTCCTCGCAATGACATATCTCACTGCACCAGCTCGCTGCGCTGCAGCCCGCTGATCATGGAGGTATTGAGCAGGTGTTCGCGGCAACGCACCGGGTCTTTCGCTATATCAACCATTTCTGCGACGCGCTGGCGTTGCACCGCCGGGTCCCGCTCTTCGAGCAACTTCTTGTTGCGTATGGACATCGCCTGCACCTGCTCGATCGTGGCATTGCGGCGTTGGCGCACATAAACGTCCATCAGCGTCTCGTCCGCCTCTCCGCGCCAGACCTTGCCCAGTTTCTCCGACAGGTTGATGGCGTCGTGAATGCCGCTGTTCAAACCGAAGCCACCCAGCGGATTGTTAAGGTGTGCCGCATCGCCGGCGAGCAGCACGCGGCCCTTGCGCCAGTTGTCGGCCACACGCTGGTGCACACGGTAAATGCTTTTGTAGCGAATCTCATAGGGCACATCGCGTTCGAGGAAACCCTGCATGCGCCGCTCGACATTGGGCGCCTTAAGGTGCTCTTCGTCCGGCACTTCGGGGTTGCAGGGAAAGGCAATACGCCACAGGCCGGGCGGGCCCTCATCGGGAACCTTGAAAATCGCCGCCCACTCGACCGGGTCGGAAATATAGGCGTTCATGGCAAAGCCGTGCTGCGCAAAATCGTATTCGGTGCTGACAACAAGGAATTGCTCGGGCCAGGTAAAACCCTCAAAGTTGACGCCGGTCTGCTTGCGGATGACGCTCTTGCCGCCATCGGCCGCCACCAGCCATGCCGCCTCTATGGTCTGTGTTTTGCCGCCGGACTCGACCGAGACCATGACACTGTCGCCGCGCTGCTCAAAGCCGGTGACAGCGTGGCCGAACAGCACCGATGCAGCGGGCTGCTGCTTGAGCAAGTCAAACTGAATGGGTGTCAGGCGGTGCTGTTCGAGGTGCAGGCGGTAGGGATACGGCGTGATGTCCGAGAGCAGGCCAAGGTCGAAATCCGCCACCAGATCGCCGCGGCGCTCGCGGATCTGCCAGTTGCCAACCTTAAGGCCGATCTGGTGCATGCGCTCGGTAATGCCATACGGGGCCATCATCTCCTGCGTCGGCGGATGAAACGATCCGGCGCGCAGGTCCAGCGTCAGCGCCGGTTCAGCCTCGCAGACGATAACAGTGACACCCTGTTTTGCGAGCGCGAGCGCGGCCATCAGCCCGGTCGGTCCGGCACCGGCTATGACTACGGGAAGCGTGGATGGGAATGCCATGAATTCTCCAATAAGCCGGTGTTACTCGGCGCTGATGTTGTTTTTCTTGATCACCGCGGCCCAGCGGGCAAAGTCGCGTTGCATCAAGGCCTGCAGTTCTTCGGGTGTGGACGAGGTAGCGTCCATGCCCTGGCCATCCAGGCTTGCCTTGACATCGGGCATGGCGAGGATGGCACGGATCTCCGCATTGAGCCTGGCAACAATGGGGGCCGGCGTGTTCTTGGGCAGCATGACCGGGTACCACATGTCCACGTCCGCGCCCTTGATGCCCAGTTCCGTCAGCGTCGGCACATCGGCAGCGCTCGGATGGCGCTTGGCACTGCCCACGGCGAGCGCCTTGAGTCGGCCGACCTTGACGTGTGGCATGGCCACATGGATGGGCATGAACATGACGCTGACCTGCCCCGACAGCGTGTCGGTGATGGCGCCAGCCGTGCCCTTGTAAGGCACGTGCAGCAGGTCGATGCCGGCGAGGTCCTTGAGCAGCTCCATCGACATGTGGTGGGGCGTGCCAACGCCCGGCGAGGCGTAGGTCAGGCTTGCCGCCCTCGCCTTGGACTTGGCGATCATGTCCTGCACGCTCTCTATGCCCGACTTGGCGTTGGTCACCAGCATCAAGGTGCCATAAGCCGCCTGCGACACCGGCGCAAAATCCTTGAGCGGGTCAAAGGGCACATTCTTGTACAGGCTGGCGGCGATCAGCATGGTGTTGGCGCCTATCATCACGGTGTAACCATCGGGCGCCGCGCGCGCAACCATTTCTGCGCCGATGTTGCCGCTGGCGCCCGGTTTGTTTTCCACCACCACCGGCTGACCGAGCCGGGCCGACAACTTGGGGCCGACGGTGCGGGCGATCATATCCATGCCCGTGCCGGGGGTGAATGGCACGAGTAAAGTGATGGGACGCGAGGGATACGCCTGTGCTTGCGCCTGTGAAGGCCCGTTGATGGATAACGCGGCGAGCAATGCCAGTACGGCAATCGGGTTTCGGTTCATGCGAAAAGCCTCCTTGTTGACATGACGGACACGGTCCGGAACAGACCGTGCAGCTTAAGCCCGATTCGAAAACCGCTTTTGCTGCGGTGCGAGAAATGCACCAGCGATCGAACCAGCCATAGCACCAGCCTTTGCAGCAGCTTTAGCGCCGGCTTTAGCACCAGGGTTTTAGCACCAGTCTTGACACCAACCATGGCATCTATTATGTATGCATACAAGTTTGAAATATTAGTAAGAATGCGTATCATTTGTCAACATGAGAACAAAAACCGGCCAACTTAAAAAATCGGCGCCGCGCACTGCCGCGGCCATCCTCGACGCCCTTTACAAGCGTCCCGGCTTTTTGATCCGCCGGGTCAACCAGATCGCCGCGGCGGTGCACTTCGAAGCCTGCGGCCCCTGGGGGCTGACCCAGGCGCAGCACGGCGCGCTGCTGATCGCGCATTGCTGCCCGGGGATAGACCAGACTGGCATCGGACAAGCCCTTGGCTTTGACCGCGCCACCACCGGCCAGGTGCTGCGCGGTCTCGAGGCACGCGGCCTCGTCGGTCGCGCCGTTTCGGGCAAGGACGGGCGGCGACGCAGCATCGCGCCGACCCGCGAAGGCGAAGATGTGCTGCGCGAGGCCGGCCCGTCGCTCGAGCGTGCACAGCAGGAGCTGCTCGCGCCGCTGTCGGCCCCCGAACGCAAGCAACTCGCCACCCTGCTCGCGCGCTTGTGCAACGCATTCAATGAGACTTCACGCGCGCCGGTTGTGCGCCCGGCGTTGCCTGTCAAGAAAATCGCTTAGTCCTGCTGCGGCGCGCACCGCATAATCAGCCAGCGTGAGCGTGATTCCAAACGCAAATTCAATCCGGGAGATGAACGATGCTGTTGCGCGGATCCTGCCATTGCGGTGCGGTTGCTTTCACGCTCAAATCAACCACGCCCTACCCCTACATGCGCTGTTACTGCTCGATCTGCCGCAAGACCGACGGCGGCGGCGGCTACGCCATCAATATCATGGGCGAAGCGGCAACGCTCAAAGTAAAGGGCAAAGCCGCAATTTCCATTTACCGCGCCCGCTTGGGCAGCGGCAAATCAAAAAAAACCAGCACCGGCCGCCGTCACTTTTGCAGTCACTGCGGCAGTGCGCTTTGGGTCGCCGACCCGCGCTGGCCCGAATGGGTCTATCCCTTCGCTTCAGCCATAGACAGCAAACTGCCGCTGCCGCCGCAACACTGCAACATCATGCTGGACTTCGCCGCCCCCTGGTCCGACATTGCCAAAGCTAGCCGCAAAAACATCGCCTTTGCACGCTATCCCGACGAGGGCATTCTTGAGTGGCACAAGAAACGCGGCTTACTCACCGGCTAGCCGCCACCTTGTCAGATGCACTGGCGGCACCAACCTGCCTGCTCGCCTCGGCCAGCAGCCAGTCGCGAAACACGCCAACCACACCGCGCCTGGACGACAAATCATTGCTCACAACATAGTAACTGGACGCCAACGGCACCTTCAGCGCAAAGGGCGCGACCAGGCGACCGGCCGTCAGGTCCGCGGTCGCCAGCGCAGGAGTGCTGGCGACCACGCCCAGCCCGGCCATCGCCGCCTCCAGCGCCAGCACAGAATGGGTGAAGTGCGGGCCCCGCTGCGTGTCCATTCCCCCGACACCCGCCTTTTCCAGCCAAATGTCCCAGAACGAACGCCCCTCGTAGAGCACGCCCCTGTCATCGTGCAGCAAGGTATGACGACACAAATCTGCCGGCGTCTCCAAGCGATGCTCACCGGCGAGCAGCAGCGGACTGCACATCGGCGTGATGTCCAGGGGCAACAAGCGGTCAACGCGCATGCCCGGATAATCGCCATTACCGAATACCGCCACCACATCGACCTCGTCAGCCCAGGCCAGCACGCTTTCGAAATCGCCACGCTGACCACGCGGTAGACGCGAGAACTGGCGCATTTGCGTCGACACACGCACATCGATGTCGGGGTGACTGATGACAAAACGATGCAAGCGCGGCATCAACCAGTGCGAAGCGAAGGAGGGCGATGCACCAACGGTAAGCACATCGGTGCCCCGATAGTCACGCACACGGTCTACCGCCTGGCGCAGGCAATCAAACCCCTCCTGCAATTTGGGCAGGCAGGCCTGCGCGATTTCAGTGAGTTCGATCGCACGATGGCGGCGGCGAAACAACCTCACCCCCAACCAGGCCTCCAGTTGCTGGATTTGATGGCTGACAGCCGCCGGCGTAACACTGAGATCAGCCGCGGCCTTTTTCAGACTCAGGTGGCGCGCTGCGGACTCAAAAGCACGTAATGCCGTCAGGGGGGGCAGCGTCGAAGTCATGGCTCAGTTTATTTTTTCTCATGTGTTTTCGCAAGATAATTCGTGTGACAGCCTGCTGGCACCTAGCTATTGTTGAGAAGCATTCAGCAATTGACAGGCCTTGTTCTTGCGAAAAATGAATGCAACTAGCTTGTTTTACTACATTTATATGCAATACCGGCATTTTGCCGGATTGCGCCGGGTAGCGCACAATCTGCCCGTCACCGTTTGGAGAGCGCCTTGGCTGACATTAAAATTTTTAATCCAGATACGCTGGGCACACCGCTCGGCCAATATTCGCAAATTACCCGCGTCAAGGCCTCCGAATTCATTTTTATCGCCGGCATGCTCGCCGGCGACAAGGCCGGCAATATCGTCGGTGCGAATGACTTCGACAAGCAGTGCACGCAGGTGTTCGCCAACCTCGAGGCCGCGCTCAAGTCGGTGGGGGCCGGCTGGGGCAACATTGTGCAATTCACGACCTACCTCGTCCACTCGCAGGACATCCCGAAATTCATGACCTACCGCCTGCGCGAATTCCCCGGCATGTTCCCAAACGGCGCCTACCCGCCCAATACCCTGCTGATGGTCGACCGCCTGGTGCAAGAACCCTTCCTTGTCGAAGTGCAGGCCATCGCGGCAATCTGAGCGAAGGCCCAAAATGATGAAGGATCAAAGCTTCGATTTCCGCGGCATCCCGGTCCATTACGTCGAAGGCGGCGAGGGCTTTCCGATACTAATGATCCACGGCTCTGGCCCGGGCGCGTCAACCCAGGGCAACTGGCGGCTGGTGCTCGAGCCCCTGGCCGAGCATCACCACGTGTATGGTATGGACTTGATTGGATTCGGAAAATCCGGTCGCAAGCCATCACCACCCTACTTCGATTTTCCGCTTTGGGTGGAGCAATGCCTGGAGATGATCCGGCGCATGCCGGGTGAACGCGTGGGCATCGTCGGCCATTCGATCTCCGGCGCCCTCGCGCTCAAGCTCGCCGCGCGCGAGCCACGCGTATCGCACGTCATGACCACGGCCACCGTGGGCGCGGTGTTCCCCTTGTCCGAGGCGTCGCGGCGCACCTGGACTTTCCCGAAAAACCGCGACGAACTGCGCCTCACGGCCGAAGGCCTTATCCACGACAAGTCGCTCATTGACGAGGCCTATTTATCCGGCCGCGAAAAGGTTTTGTTCTCCGGCGACTACGAAGCCTATTTCAGCAAGATGTTCGAGGGCGACAAGCTGCGCTACATCGATCAGGCCGTCCTCGGTGCCGAGGAACTGTCCAAGGTCAAATGCGAGGTACTGATGCTGCACGGCCGCGAGGACAAGGGCTTCCCGCCTGAGCCGCTGACGCTGACCGTCGGCCGCTCGCTGCCGCACGCCGATATCGTTCTACTCGGCCGCTGCTCGCATTCGGTCGCCTTCGAATACCCGAAAAAATTCCTCGCCCTAGCCGAGTCATTTTTCGACGGCACCGGGCACCCCTAGCAAGGAGCAACATATGGCACATACCAAGGCGCCCAAGGGCTATGTCCTCAAGGGCAAGCTCATAGACGGCACGCTGGACAAGCCCATAAACAAGGGCGCCGTCGCCACCGAAGGCGAACGTATCGTCTGGGTCGGCAATGCCGATGCGCTGCCGAAAAAATATCTGTCTCCCGGCTATGAGAGCATCGCCCTCCCCGGACGCAGCATCATGCCCGGCCTCATCGACGGGCACATCCACATCTCCTTCGGCGAATCACGCTCGGAAGAGGAGCTCGCGCTGTACACGCCGGTCGAATTTCGCACCCTCAAGGCGATCTGGAACGCCAAAAAAGTGCTGCAGGCCGGCGTCACCAGCACCTTCGATGCGGCAACAACCTACAACATCGCGCAATCGGTGCGTGATGCCATCGACAGCGGCATGTTCGAAGGTCCGCGCTTCGCCGTTTCAGGCAAGCAGCTCACCTCGCACCAGGGGCTCGAGGACTCGTTCCCCAACGAGATGCAGTTCCCCCCGGGTCAGGCCGGCGTGCTGGTAAAAAGCCGCGACGAAATCATCGAGCAAATCCGCTACCAGGCCAAGGACAACGTCGATGCAATCAAGGTCTCGGGTTCCAATGATTCGCTGATCACCCCCGACTCCCTTGACGGTGCCGCCTTCACGCTCGAGGAATTCCAGGCCATCGCCGACGAGTCGCACCGCCTGGGCAAGATATGCACGGTGCACGCGCGTTCCCGCGACTCGATCCTGCTCGCGGCCAAGGCCGGTTTTGACATCATTTTCCACGCCTCGTTCATTGATGACGAGGGCATTGACTGGTGCCTGAAGAACAAGTGCATCATCGTGCCAACCCTGCCCCTGCTGGTGAACATACTCGAGGCCAGCCCTCCCAATGCCGGCGCCTCCATCGCCGACGCCTTCAAGCGGGAGGTCGACGCTGCGGTGCAAAACCTGCCGCGCGCTTATCGCGCCGGGGTGCCGCTGATCCAGGGCTCGGAGAGCGGCTGGTCGCCGGTACCCTACGGACAGTGGCACGCGCGTGAAATGCAGATTTTTGTTGAATA
This sequence comes from Bordetella parapertussis, assembly GCA_945892985.1. GTDB lineage: Bacteria > Pseudomonadota > Gammaproteobacteria > Burkholderiales > SG8-39 > CAITSH01. The sequence goes on along the minus strand of CAMDDU010000013.1, from coordinate 79,516 downwards.
TCTCGGACTCAGCCCGCTCGAGGCCATCAATACCGGCACCCACGCCGCGACGCAAATCCTCAAGCGCTTCGGCCATGAAGTGGGCAAGCTCGAGGTCGGACGCTATGCCGACATTCTGGTCGTTGACGGCGACCCGACAAAAGACATCACGCTGCTGCAAAAGCCATCGCGCTTCGACCACATATTCAAGTCGGGTCGGCCGATCGAGCGCACGCCGCCCGCACCGCGCAAGCAGATGTACTACGAGCGGCACAAAATTTTCCTGAATGGCCTTTTCCAGTACGACGAGAACACCGGCAAAGGTGTGCTGGTCCGCTAATCCGCTTTGAATGGAGAAACACCAATGAGCGCCTACAACAACGAGCATTTTCGCAACCTGGTGCAGACCGACCGGGTCCACCGCTCCGTCTACACCGATCCGCAGATATTCGAGATCGAAATGGAGAAAATTTTCGGCCGCACCTGGGTATTTGTCGGCCACGAAAGCCTGGTACCCAATTTCGGCGATTATTACTGCACCACACTCGGCCGCCAGCCCATCGTGTTAAGCCGCGACGAAGCCGGCAAGCTCCACGTGCTCTATAACCGTTGCGGCCACCGCGGAGCCAAGGTGCTGTCCAAGGAACGCGGCAACCAGCGCATATTCACATGCATGTATCACGGCTGGGGGTTCCGACCCGACGGCAAACTCGCCGGCGTGCCGATGCGCGGCGACTTTCCCGAAGGCGTGCTCGACGATCCGGTGTTCGGCATGGCGCCACTGCCACGCTTCGAATCCTATCGGGGCTTTGTCTTCGCCTGCCTGGCCCCCAATGTCATGCCACTGAAGGACTACCTCGGCGAGGCGATCCGCGGCATAGATGAAATGGTCGACCGCGCACCGGATGGCGAGGTGCAATTCTGGGCCGGCTGCCACCGCTACATTTACAAGGGCAACTGGAAGCTGCAGATGGACAACATGGCCGACACCTACCACCCCGCGGCCTGCCACGGCTCCACAGTGGGGCCGGACGGGCGACAATTCCAGCGCCGTGCCGGCGCCGAGGGCGGCGCAGCACCTTTCTTCGCCCCCAACGGCGAGGCCATCGTGTCGCAACTGGGCGTGCGCGGATTCCCCAACGGCCACAGCTCGGAGCAATCCCTGTTCGACAAGGAACAGCGTGGCGGCGTGATTGAGGAGTACCGCGCGTTGATGGTCAGCCGTTTCGGCGAGGAGCGCACCGCCGAAATCATGAAAAACCGCCGCCACAGCCTGACGCTGTTCCCGACCACCGACATCCTTATCGCGCAGACCTCGGTGCGCATCGTCAAACCGCTCGCGGTCGATCTCACCGAGGTGGAAATCTGGCCGGTTCGGCTCAAGGGTGCACCGGAGGTCATTTCGACCGACCTGGTGAAGTTCGTCAACATCACACACTCGGCCTCGTCCTTCATCCAGACCGACGATCTGGAGGCCTTCGAACGCTGCCAGGAAGGCCTCAAGACGCAGGGTGCGGATTGGGTCCTTATAGCGCGCGGCGTGGGCGCCGAAATCGATGAGGGCAAGGGCGTGTTGCTCGGCCCCCGCTCAAGCGAAGTGGGCATGCGCGCCAAGCACAATATGTGGCGCGACCTGATGAGCGCCTGACCCGATCACAAAGGACACTATCCATGAGCACCCCTGCAAACAAGATCAAAACAGCGCCACGCAGCACCTTGACGATAGAAGAGCTGCGCGACTTCATCGAAAACGAAGCCGACCTACTGGACGAGCAACGCTTCGACCAATGGGTTGCGCTCTACGCCGAGGACGCCGTGTACTGGGCGCCGGCAAAGCCGGAGCAGACGAACTGGCTCGATCACGTGTCACTCTTCTACGATGACAAGCACACGATGAAGACACGCGTCCAGCGACTGAAGCACCCGATGATCCACTGTCAGGATCCCAAGTCCAACTGCGTACGCGTGCTGTCCAACTTCAAAGTCGATTGGGCCTCGGACGACGGCAACGAATATCGCGTGCGTTCCAAATTCCTGATGCTCGAGGACCGTCAGGGTGCCGATCGGCGGGTCTTCGGCGGCCGCTACACCCATACCCTGCGACGCACCGGTGCAGGCCTGGAGATCGTGCTGAAAAAAGTCGAGCTTACCAACTGCGACCAGCGTTTTCCGATGCTTACGCAGCCGTTCTAAACAATGCAGAATCAATATAAAGTGGCGAAGTTCGGCCAAAAATGCGGTAAGAGCGCACTGACGCGCAGCCACAAAGAGGTTTTTCAACGGAGATTGCCACAATGATCAAGTCACCTCGCCTTCGGGCATGCATCATCCTCGCCTGCGCGACCCTGTTCGCGACGGTCGCCTCAGCCCAGACCTATCCGGCCAAATCGGTTCGCATGATCGTGCCCTACACGCCAGGCGGAGCACCGGACGTACTCGCACGCCTACTGGGTCAGCGTCTGACCGAATCCATGGGACAGCAATTTGTCGTCGAAAACCGGCCCGGTGCCGGCGGCATCTCCGCGGCAGAAACGTCGGCAAAATCCCCCCCGGACGGCTATGTGATGTTCTTCTCGGACATCCAGCAATTGGCCATCAATCCGTACATGTTCAACAAACTGCCCTACGATCCGGCCAAGGACTTTGCGCCCGTAACGCTGGCCGGATCCATCCCCTTGTTCATCGTCGCGCAATCCTCACTCAACATAAACACACTTCCCGAACTCGTCACCTACGCCAAGGCCAATCCTGGAAAACTCACCTACGGTTCGGCCGGAATCGGCAGCATCCACCACATCACCATGGAATCGCTCAAGGCGGCGCTGGGCCTGGACATCGTGCACGTGCCCTACAAGGGCACCGGCCAGGCTGTGCCCGCGTTCATAGGCGGAGAAGTGTCGCTCGTCGTGTCCGCCTACCCCGCGCTTGCAGCCCACGTTAAAACCGGCAAGGCAAAATTCGTCGCCATCACTTCCAGCAACCGCATGCCACAGGCGCCTGAGGCGGCACCCGTGGCAGACATGGTGCCCGGATTCAATTTCAGCTCAGAATTGGGTGTCGTAGTTCCGGCAGGCACACCGCCAGCCATCGTATCGCGACTCAACGCGGAAATCGGCAAAGCGCTGCAACACCCCGAGGTCAACCAGAAACTGACGACGATGGGCTTTGTGCTGATTGCCAATTCCCCCGAAGCCTACGCAGAAAATATCCGCAGCAACCTGCAGATTTTCTCCAAAGCGGTAAAGATTTCCGGAGCAAAGTCGGAATAACCTGACGCGATGCCCAAATAGATGCGCCCACCGCGGATGAGGCTGTCTTGCCAAAGACACCACGGACACGCACAGCGAGAAGCCAGGTAGACACGGGCAAACCCGCCCACCCGAACAGTACAGAAATATCGCTTTTGTGGAGAGTACAAGCATGACTATTTCCAACCGTCTTGCCGTCTGCCTGCTGGCAGCCTGGTTTGCTACGCCGGCCATGGCGCAAACCTACCCCAACAAACCCATCCGCTTCATCGTGCCGTTTGCGCCCGGTGGCGGTAACGATCTGCTCGCACGCGAAATCGGACAGGAACTTCAAAAGCGGGTCGGGCAAGCGGTGATTGTGGAAAACAAGGCCGGCGCCGGTGGAACCATAGGCGGCGACTTCGTCGCCAAGGCCCCCGCCGACGGCTATACCATCCTAATGGCCGCCAACAGCATAGCCATCAACGCCGTCCTGGCGCGCAACTCACCCTATGACCTCATCAAGGACTTCACCGGAATCGCACGCGTCGCGACCATCCCGATTGCATTGGTAGTCACACCGGATGTCCCCGCAAAAAACGTGCAAGAGTTGATTGCACACCTGAAATCGGCACCCGGTAAATTAAATTACGCATCGGCGGGTCCGGGCACAGTGCAGCATCTCGCAGCCGAACTTTTTCAGGCCACGACAAAAACGAAGATGGAGCATATCCCCTTCAAAGGCGCGACGCAGATGGTGCCCGACATGCTCGCCGGCCGCGTACAAGTGCTGTTTGGCGCGATCAACACCTTACTGCAGCCGATGAAGCTCAACCAGTTACGCGGGCTTGCGACGACAGCCACGACGCGCTCGGCAGTCGCGCCGGAACTACCAGCCGTGGCCGAAACGGTGCCTGGATACAACGTCGACCTTTGGTACGGCGTGCTTGCGCCGGCCGCGACGCCAACAGAGATCGTGGCGAAGCTAAACGAAGAGATTTCGGCGATCATGAAAGACCCCAAGATGAAACAACGTCTTGCCGTACACGGCCTCGAGATAGATCTCAGTACCCCGCAGGCATTCACACAGCAGATAAAGTCGGATGTAGCGCGCTGGACTGAGGTGGTGAAAGAAAACGGCATCAGAATCGACTAGGCAAACATCGCGCTTGTCGGCTCAAGCCGCCATCCGTGATCCCTGATCCCTTGAAATGGAAAAGCAATGAACCTGAGCGCCGTCAAATCCCCGCAACAAGTCCGTGATCGCGTATCCGAGCAGGAATGGGCAGCACGCGTGGACCTCGCAGCCTGTCACCGGCTGCTCGCCCACGCCGGCGTCAACGACCTGACCTATAACCACCTGTCGATGCGCGTTCCGGGGGAGCCAAACCACCTGCTGATCAAGCCAATGACCATGATGTTCGAGGAGATCACGGCGTCTAGCCTGCTCAAATTCGACCTCGACGGAAATCCCCTGCAAGATAGCCCGCCGCTACGCGGCGGTGGCCTCGTCATTCATGCCGGCGTGCTCAAGGCGCGCCCCGATCTGAACGCCGTTTTCCACACCCACACGCCTGCCAACATGGGCGTGGCATCGCAGAAACACGGGCTGCTGATGATCAATCAGCACGCCGTTGGCTTTTACAGGCGCATCGCCTACCACGACTTCGGTGGCTTCGAATTCAATATGGAAATGCGCGACCCGCTGGTGGCGAGCCTGGGCCTGATGCGAATCGCACTGCTGCGCAACCACGGCTCGCTCGTGTGTGGCCGTACGGTGCAAGAAGCCTTTGTCGATCACCATTACCTTGAGACAGCCTGCCGCGGCCAGATCGCCGCATTGGCGGGCGGTGCGGAATACACGCTGATAGACGAAAAAGTGTGCGAGTTCGCAGTGCAGCAGGTCGAAAATTTGGATCCGCAGCTGGCGCGCTCCAAGAACTGGGACGCCTGCATACGACAGGCCTCCCGACTGGATCCAACGTTCCGCGAATAGGCGGGCAGGCCATCGCGAGCCGATACGGCTCGAACGCAACGCGCAAGTCCCTTTTGCAGGAATCGAACATGCCCCCTATGGACATCAGCAACTACCTGGACGACCGCCGGGACGACGGCGTATTCCGCGTGCATCGCAAGGCATTTTCTGACGAGGCCTTGTTTGAACTCGAGCAGAAACATATTTTCGAGCGCACCTGGTCCTTCCTTGGACTCGATAGCCAGCTGCCCAAGGCCAACGACTTCATAACCGGCAGCATAGGTCGCACCTCGGTCATCGTCGCACGCGATCCAAAGGGGCGGCTTGGCGCTTTTCTGAACGCCTGCCGCCACAAGGGCGCCCTCGTCTGCCGGACCGAAAGCGGCAATGGAAAATACCTGGTGTGCGCTTATCACGGATGGGCGTACAACACCGCCGGTGAAAGCGTTGACATCAAGGATCGCGAGGCGGGGTGCTACAGCGAGGGCTTTGACAAGGACGACCATAACTTACTGCCACTGCCGCGCTTTGAATCCTACAAAGGACTTTTATTTGGAAGCCTGAACCCTGACGTGCCGCCGTTGCGGGAATTTCTCGGTGAGATAACGGCACTGCTCGACCTTGCAATGGATCAGGGCCCGCAGGGGATGGAATTCGTCCCGGGACGCATCATCTACACCTATGACGCCAATTGGAAACTCCAGATGGACAACGGCAACGACTTCTATCACCTGACATCCACACATCCGAGCCTGATGGCGGTGGTCGAACGCCGCGTACAGGCAAAAGCCGGCAATCTCGAGGCCAAACAGTTCGACTGGAGTAAGCGCTTTACACAGCAAGGCGGCAGCTTCACGTTTAAAAACGGCCACACCTCGACCTGGCTTAACCAGGGGCAACCTGAAAACCGCCCGATTTTTAACACGATCGAAGAGGCGAAATCCCGCATCGGGGCAACGCGGGCCGAATGGATGCTAAAGCTGCGCAACCTGACCATATTCCCAAACATGCAAATCGCCGACTCGACCTCGCTGCTGATCCGCACCTTCCGGCCGCTGGCCGTCGACAAGACTGAAATGCGGGTATGGTGCCTTGCCCCGGTGGGCGAAGCGCCGCAGATAAGAGCATGGCGCCTGCGCCAGTTTGAAGATTTTTTCAATGTCAGTGGCATGGCCACCCCGGACGACACCACCATCTACGAAGATGCCCAGGTCGGATTTCAGAGCGCCGGGCTTGACTGGTTGCAAGGCTACCAACGTGGCATGAAAGCCGAAACCCCGGGCGCCAACGCCAGTGCCGCTGAATTGCAGATGACGCCAGTCGCCAGCACACAGGGGCCCTACGACATGCAAACCGAAACCTGCTTCCATGCAACTTACCGGGAGTGGGGCAGGCTGCTGCAGACGGGCATAGCCGGAACAAAGCCTTATGGAATTTGACATGGACAGCAAATACGAACTCGGTCGGCAAATACCCTTTCGCGAAGCAGCCTACCTTGACGACCGGCAATGGGATGAATGGCTTGCGCTGTTTTCCACCGATTGCGAGTACTGGGTGCCATCCTGGCTCACCGAGGAAAATCTATCGACAGACCCGCAAAAAGAAATCGCACATATTTACTATGCCAGCCGCGCGGGCCTGGAGGACCGCATCGTGCGTATCCGTTCGGGACGATCCCCGGCCACCACCCCGCTTCGACGCACCACCCACATCCTCGGCTCCGTGCTCGTCATCGAGCAAAGTGCCGACTCGATGAAATTGCGCTCCAGTTGGTCATGCCACGTTTTCGAGCAACGTCACAAAAAAACAACCACCCTGTTCGGTCATGCTGAATACGCGTTGAGCCTTCAGGGCGATGACTGGCGCATCAGGGCAAAGAAAACCGTACTTCAAAACGACTATCTACCCTCGATGGTGGATATTTACTGCATTTGAACGACAACACCCGGGGGCGGCCGATCGCACGTTCAAGCTGCGGCGCCCGCGCCAATCACACCGGTAGCGCTCACTTCGATCAGCAGTTGCGGCAGGAAGAGCGAATGCACGCAAACCAGCGTCGAGCACGGAAAGTCGCCGCTAAAAAATTCGGATCGGGCCTTCCAGAAATCCGGCTGGTGGCGCATGTCGGTGGTGTAAACAGTCATCGTCATGACATCGTCGATGTTGCCGCCGGAGGCCTCCATCAAGGCCTTGATGTAGCCGAAAATGATACGCGACTGCTCATAGGCGTCGTTCCCGCCGAGGGGCCGAGCTTGCTCGTCCCATGCGACCATCCCGGAGATGAATACTTGGTCTCCGACTTTCTTGCAGTTGGTGTAACTGCGCGGTTTTGGCTCAGGCACGCCGGGGGCCGATATTTTTTCGTAACGCATATATGCTCCTTGTTGGAAAAACGGATTGATGCAGCCGGGTCAGACGGATCTCGCACGCAGCTGCAGGCGCTGAGTCTGCACAATGAGCAGGACACTGACCGACAGCAATACAGCGAGCGTGAGCAAAGCACCGCCGGACTGCCCGCGATCAAGCTGCCAGCCGATCAACACCGGGGCGATGGCCGCTCCAAGGTCAAGGCCCGAATAGACGAATCCGTAGACCTTGCCGCGACTCTCTGGCGGCGCCGCATCGCGTACGATCAGGTCGCGCGCCGGAAGGACCACCCCGAGGGCAAAGCCGGAAACTGCGGCAGTCGCCAGCAACAATGCCTGCGGGACGACTCCGCTCGCAAGGAGCAGGTAGAACAGCGCCAGCGCCGCAACACCGGCTGCGGTGACACGCTCCGGATGGCGGGTGCGCGTGGCGACAAAGCCTCCGGTGAATGTCCCCGCCGCGCTACCGAGCAAATACGCGGTCAATGCCGAACTGGCCAGCAGGAGGGGCGCATCATAAAGCGAGCGCAGCACAGGGATGAGGTAGTTCTGCGTACCCACCATCGAAATCGACAGCAATACGAAAAACACAAAGCACAGGAGCACGCGCGGCGCCAGCAGCACGCGCGCGCTCCCGGTTGCGGCGGTGCCGCCAGGGGTGGCGGTGCGAATATCGGTGCGCAAGGCGTCACGCTGCCACAGCAGCAGCAAAAAAATCGCGCCTCCCAGCAAGCCGGCGCCAAGCAGCGCGGAACGCCAGCCGAACGCTGCCATGGCGACCGTGTACACCGGCGCCATCGCCCACCCCAGATGCCCGCCGATGTTGTGAACACTAAAGGCATGACCGAGGCGCGATGGATTTACGCGTGCGTTCAATACGGCGAAATCCGCCGGGTGAAAAACGCTGTTGCCCAGACCCGCCACCAATGCCGCCAGGATCAGCAGCGGATAGGACGGCGCGAATGCGGCGAGGATAATGCCGCTGGAAAGCAAGGCCACGCCCCACAACAGTACGCGCCCTCCGCCGAAACGGTCGGCAAGCACACCAGCCACCGTTTGAAAACCACCGGAGATAATGAAAAACAGCGTCATCACGAAGCCAAGCTCCGTATAACCGACGCCAAACTCCTCCTTGAGCAGCGGGAACATGGGTGGGATCACGAGCTGGAAAAAATGGCTGGCGAGGTGCGCAATCCCGATCAGCCCGATGGTGCGCACATCGGCGCGCAGCGTCGAAGCAGTATTCAAACGGGGACTTTCTTTAGTGTTATGAGCTTCATTATAGCCTTGGGCAGAGGGTGCCATGCCGCCTAAAAACAGATCCGGTACAACGCATTCACAGCGCCGCCCGAGGGAAAAATCCGTTAAGCTTTTGCCGCTGCTTACCGGCGCCGGGCAATGCCGCGGGAACACACAATTCCAGCGTGCCATGCCCATCGAACAATAAAAAGCCGCCACTCGCAAACACCACCACCCGCCGACACACCCATCCGAATCAACCTCACCCAGCGGGCGACTGCCCGTCAAAGGACTTCTTTTGCAAACCCGAATCCCCGTCAACACAGCTTACGCCATCGGTGTCGCATTCGCGTACGCCCTGGTCTCCATTTTTGTCCGGCTGGCTTACGATGGGGGCAGTAACGTGCTCACGGTCATCACCGCGCGTGCGCTGTTCGTGCTGGTGGCGCTGTGGTCTTATCTGGCCTGGAGCGGAGCAAAGTGGCGCCTGCCTGCCAACGAGCGCAATATCTCGCTCGCCCTGGGGGTGCTGCTCGCGCTGTCGAATTTTCTCCTCAACCAAGCCATCGCCCTCCTGCCCGTTTCCAACGCCTTGCTCATTTTTTACACTTACCCGGTGTTGCTGAGCATAGTCAGCTGGATGACCGGCAAGGAAAAACCAACACTGCGTGTCGCCGCCGCGCTGATCCTGTCGCTTATAGGACTGGCACTGACGCTGCAGGCAAAGGGCGGCCCGCTTGACCCGCTGGGTCTTGCGTACGCGATATCGGCCGCGGCAAGCTGGAGTGGCCTGATGTACCTGTCGGGTTGGATGCTGGGCGGCCGCAAGTCTCAAACACACACCCTGCACATGATCATGTCCGCAACCGGCATTTTCGTCCTTGCATGCGTCATTACCGGCGATGTGGTGCTTCCGGCGACAACTAGCGGATGGATAGGCTTTGCCGGTGCGCCCCTCGCCTACTTTGTGGCGATTGTGGGCACCATGACGGCGATCAGCGTGTTGGGTGCCGTGCGCACCGGATTTTTCATGAACTTCGAGGCAGTGGGTCTGATCCTTTTCGCCGCGCTGATACTCGAGCAATACATGAATCCTCTGCAACTGCTCGGCGCCGCGCTGGTGATCGTGTCGATGTTCGTTTTCAACGCTTCGCCACGGCCTGCATCAAAAAACTGAAGCTCGCCAGCCCCGGCGCAAAAGGCTACCACGCCATCACCCGAGTGACGCGACAAAGCGCGTGATCGCGGCTAGCGTCGCCTCGGGCTGGTCTCGGTGCGGCGAGTGCTTGCAGGCGGCAAGTTTGACCAGCTCGACCGGACCGCCGGCCTGCGCCGCAATGGCCTCGAGCTGCGCCATGCTACCGTACTCGTCATCGATGCCTTGTAGCGCCATAAGCGGACAGCATATAGACGACAGGCAGGCCTCGATATTCCAGGCGCGAAAATCCGCATGCAGCCAGATGTCGTTCCAGCCGTAAAAGGTTTTTGCGCTGTCGGCGTGATGCCGCGCCAGCTTTTGCGGCAGGTCCGTGGTCTCGAAGGCGGCCTTCGCCTCAGCGATACTCTTGACCGACACATCCTCGACAAACACATGCGGTGCCATCGCCACCACGCCACGCACCCCGGTACGCGGGTCGGCGTACGCAGCCGCATGAATGAGCGCGATCGACGCGCCGTCGCTATGCCCGACCAGAACCGGCCGGTTGATACGCATTACGTCCAGTAACTCGGGCAGCACGTCCAGCGCCTCGCGGTGCATGTACTCAACAAGCCGCGGTGCATCAAGCACATCGGACTGCCCGTAGCCGTGGCGCGAGTAGGCGAATACGGTGCAGCCGGTCGCAGCGGCGATTTTTTCCGGGAAATCACGCCATAGCGAAATCGAACCCAGGCCTTCGTGCAGCATGACGATAGCCGGCGCGCCGGCGCGGGCGCCGGGTATCAGCCTGGTTTCGAGCCTGCGGCCCTGTATCAAAACGAAAGTGGTCGGTGTGGCGGACATGGATGATTTTCGCGATGTTTAAAGTCACGCGAAGTGTAGCCCAAACACACGCGCAAACCAGCTCGCAGGCCCGTGGCGAAGCGTAGCGCAGCTCAGAGCTTCAGCGCCCGCCAGTACCCGGTCAATTCAAGATAGCCACGCGCGATTAGGCGCCCGCCCTGTTTCGCCGTGACCGCGCCTTCCCAATAAATGGTGCCGGTGCTGGCGCGAGAATCGAGTTCCTGATTGTCCAGCATGGGTTCAAGATCCAGTTCTAGCTCGCCGGCCCGGATGCGCATCGCCACCGGGTAACTGGCGCCGCTGGCCGTAGACTGCCAGTGACGCAGCGCTTGGAAGCTGACCTCTCCCGGCTTGAACACGCGGCGCGTGCCATCCGCGCGCCGCAGCGAACCGCCGGCCCAATATGTGGCTGCGCTGCGGGCAGTCCCGGCAACCCCAGCAACCCCAGTACTCGCCGTGCGAATGCGAAACAGCATCAGCGCCGAGCCATCGGTGAAATTCAGTCCGGTCCAGTCCCAGCCGGCCGCTTCGGGCGCGAGATAGTCGCTGGCCCACTCGTGATCGAGCCAGGCGGTGCCCATCACCGCAGTCGGCCTGCCCTGCCGCACGATGCCTCCGGTGACCGCCAGATGCGGCAGGCTGTAATAATGACTCGCCTGCGCCGCCCGCGGTCCCTTGCGGCTGAACCCACCCTCACCTTGCAGCAGCACCGGTTGGGTCTGGCGAAACTCAAGCTGGAGTTCAAAGCCGCGCGCCGGAATGCGTGCGATGAACACTTCGCCCTCGCGCCGCAATGACCAGTCATCAATCCACACATTGGCATCACCCTGCCTCGCTTCGGCCAGTTCCAGCCCGGCGCGGCCGGCACGCTGGTCGTGTTCAAGCCGCCCAAGCGCGGGGTCGGCCAGCGCCGCGTGGGCAAACAACAATTGCCTGGCGGCAAGTCGGCTCGCGCTCGCCTCGGCCACGCGCGGACGGTTGCGAAAAAAAGTCACCTGCACGCCCAACTCCTGACCGGATGCGTCCTTGAGCCAAGCGGTGATATACCACCACTCGGTGCGAAATACCGGATGGCTTCCGTGGTCGCGCGGAAATACCAAGGGCACACCGGCACGCGCTGCCGCGTAGTCCGCTGCACCCGCCGGCGCCGACAGCAGCGCCAGCGGCGCCACAAGAAAATCGCGGCGCCTCACCAGTCCTCCCGCACCGCGCGCACGGCCTCACCCGACAAGGCGCGGCGCGCGCTCAGCAATGCCGCCAGTACTGCCATCGCCAGCAACGCCGAAGCCAGCAGCCCCAACTTGTCCCAAGGGATATGGATATCCATGCCCCAGTGAAAAGACTGGCGGTTGATGACATGCACCAAGATGAGCGACAACACCCATCCGAGCGCGAGGCCGACCGCCAGACCAAGGCCGCACACCAACAAGGCCTCGTGCGCGATCATCGCGGCGATTTGCCGCCTTGTCATGCCCACATGGCGCAGCATGCCAAATTCGCGCCGCCGCGCCAGCACCAGCGCACCAAAACTGGTCGACAGCCCGAACAGGCCGATCAGCACCGCTGATGCTTCCAGTGCGTAAGTCACGGCAAAAGTGCGGTCAAAAATCCGCAATGAAAGGGCGCGTATCTCGCCGGGTTCGCCGAATTCAATGCGCTCCTCACCGCCCAGCACGTCGCGTATGGCTTTTTTGGCCGCATCGGCGTTGATACCTGCGGCCAGCAGCAACGCCGCATCGGTGGCCAGCGCATCGCCACTCAGCGCAACATAGCGGCTGCGCTCTATTACGAATGCGCCCTGTTGCCTGGCGTAGTCGCGCCAGACACCGGCGACACGAAAGCGCACTTTGCGCCCGGCAATGGGCAGGTCCACCGTTGTACCCGGCACCAGTTTGTACAGGTCCGCCGCCGCTTCGCTCACCCATACCGGCGCATGGCTAATGGCAGCCGTTGCCGCCTTGTCTGCCGGCGCTTCAGCCACAAGGGGAAGCGCCCTCCCCGGGTCGGCCGGATCGATCTCGCGCGCCAGCAAGGCAACCTGCGGCCTGCCCTCGGCCAGCAGGATTTGCTGCGCACGCATGAAATCGACGCGACGCAACTCGGGCAGCGCGGCAATACGCCGCTGTTCCTCCGGCGAAATGAACACGCCGTCCGCCCCGGCGGGCACGCGCAAATACAATTCCGCCGGCAGCACACGGGTCAGCCAGTCATCGAGCGACTGGCGGAATGAGGAGACCATGATGGCCATCGCCACCATCAGTGAAAAGCTCGCCACGATGGCTGCGAGGCTCACCGTCGCCTGTCCCGGCGAGGCCGCCAGTTGCAGGCGCGCGAGGCGCGTCGCTACACTCCGGCCTGCCGGCAGGTACGCAAAGACCAGCGCCGCCATGCGCGGCATCAGCAAGACCGTGCCAAACAACACCAGGGCGATGGAAATATAGCCGGCCAGGGGCAGGCCGTTGACCGGGCCGACGAGCGTCAGCAGCCCCCCTATCGCGAGGCAGATGATGCCGGGCCAGCTGCGGCGCAGGCGCGCGAGGGCTTGCTGCTCGTCGCCGGCCTTGAGCGCCTGCGCCGGGGCGGCCTGCGCCGCTTCGAGCGCGGGTGCCAGACTGCCGGCCAGCGCGGCGACAAGTCCCAACAGCAAGAAGAGCAACAACAAGTCCGGTTCAAAGCGCAGTTCGGGTTGCAGGCCGCGAAAAAATCCCGACCCGAGGTCAGCGCCGAATTTCGCCAGTACCAGCGCGGCCGCGGCATGACCAAGGGCCAGCCCAAAAAGTGCGCCAGCCAGACCGATGACACCGGCCTCAGCGAGCAGCAGCGCGGCAAGCCCGCGGCGCGTCACGCCCAGCACACGCAACAAGGCCAACTGGCTGCGCCGTTGCACCACTGTCAGCGCCTGCGTCGAGAACACCAGGAAGGCGCCGGTAAAGAGCGCCATCAAGGCCAGCACATTGAGGTTGACGCGATAGGCACGGGTGAGCGTGGCGTTGCGCGTGACATTGGCGCGCGGCGCCTCGATAAAGAGCCCCGCGGGCAGCGCAGCGGCAATGGCCTCGCGCACACGCTGCGTATCGGCCCCGGGACGCAGACGCAGGTCGATGCGATTGATCAGGCCCGGCCTGCCGGCGCCGGCCGTCACACCAAAGGCTTCCTGGGCCGCTGCGATATCCATGATGGCGTAGCGCTCACCCCCGGCTGCGAGCAGCCCGGCGATGCGAAATACGCGCTCACCCAGTCCGGCGCGCAGCGCCAGCTTGTCACCCGCTCCCAGCTGCAGCGCGCTCGCCGCGGCGGGGCTGAGGTATAGCGTGTCATGGCGCAGCATGTCCAAGCTGTCGGTCGGCTTTGGCTCCTGCTTTGAGTCCTGCTTTGCGTCCCCCTGTACAGCCGGCTGCGCGCCAGATTGCATTCCCACTGGCAATGCAGACTGCATCGCCACCAGCTCGGGCTGGATCTGTGCGGCACGAAAGACGTCAAGGCCGAGCACCCGCAGCGTCGTTGGAGCCGTGCCGCCCGGTCGCGCCGGCGCCCCTTCAGTTCTGCCTCCATCGGCCAGCACGAGGGCATTGGAAAGCCGCAATTCGAGTTCCAGCACCGGGCTTGCCACCGCCACCTCGGCGCGGCGCGCCAGTTGCGCGTACAGGTCCTCGTCGAATCCGCCGCGCGGCCCGCGTACCTCGAGATCGGCGCTGCCCGACAAGGTCTGCACCGCCTGCTCCATTTCGGCCACCGCAGCGCGGTTGATAATTTGAATGGCATAGCCCATCGACACACCGAGCGCAATGGCCAGCATGGAGACGAAGGCCCTGCCCTTGTGCAGGCGCAGCGGCGCAAGTGCCAGCGGCAAATAGGCCAGTGGCAGGAAGCGCAGCAATCGCGACCGATTAGGATTCAGTTTCAAAATAAAATCATGTCATTGCGAGCACAGCGAAGCAATCTCGTTGCGCTCGCGAAAAACGCCGCTATGCGACGAGATTGCTTCGTCACTGCGTTCCTCGCAATGACAAGGTCCGTGACGAGATCGCTTCGCCCCCTCCGGGGACTTCCTTCGGGGCGTCGCTTCGCTCCTCGCCATGACAAGCATGCTCAGGCCGGCCGCAGTCCGTCGGCGCCGAGGATCAGCACGCGATCGGCGGTCGCGGCGGCGGCACGGGAATGGGTCACCAGGATGCCCGCCGCATTAGCCGCCTTGATGCGCGCACGCAGCAGCTCCAACACCTGTCTCGCGCTCTCCGGATCGAGGTTACCGGTGGGCTCGTCGGCCAACACCAGGCGCGGGTTATGCACCAGCGCGCGCGCGATGGCCACGCGTTGCAACTCGCCGCCCGATAACTCCCGCGGCAGACTATCAGCACGCTCCCCCAGGCTCACCGCCTCGAGCATGGCCCGTACGGGCATCGCTGTATCGGCCGCGCCCGCAAGCATCAAAGGCAAGGCGACGTTCTGCGCCACGCTCAGATACGGCAGGATGTGAAAAGCCTGAAAAACAAAGCCCATGGCGTCGCGGCGCAGGCGCGTCAGCGCATCATCGTCCATCACGCCCAGATCGCGATCATCGAGCAGGATACGGCCGCTATCGGGCGTGTCGAGGCCCGCAACCAGATTGAGCAGCGTGGACTTGCCGATGCCCGACTCGCCCATAACGGCCACGTACTCACCGGCATCGAGCACCAGCGACACATCGCGCAACACTTTGCGCTCACGCAGGCCGTGGTAAGTCTTCCCTAGCGACTCGATGCGCAGCAGCATCTCAGGCGGGCTCGTCGACGACAAGGCGGGTGAGCTTGTTCGCCATCGGCCCCCACAGCAATGCGGTCGCCCAGGCGGTCGGCCAGGACATCAACCAGGTCGTAAGCCAGCTCAGAACAAATCCATCGGCGAGGCCGCGATTGACCAGGGTCGCGACACAGGTCACGACCAGCACCATCATAGAAGTGAGCACGGCGACGTGGACGGGCCGGTAAAACTTGCGCGGAATTTTCATCGATCCACCTGTGCCGGTCTGCTGCATTAACAATAACACCCGCCAAGCGCGTCTGTTCAGCCGAAAACTTCTCCCTGCCGCCCCGCCGCGAGACTCACACGCCCAGATGCTGGCGATGCAACTCCGGACGGGCGTGCAGATCGGCGCTTGCGCCTTCAAAAACAACGACCCCCTTGACCAGGATGACGATACGATCCGAAATCGCGGAAACGGCCTTGAAGTTCTTGTCGACAATGACGGTAGCGATCCCCGCTGCCTTGATGCGTTTGACGATGCTCCAGATCTCGCGCGCGATAAGCGGTGCAAGACCTTCGGTGGCTTCATCGAGAATCAGCAGGTCGGGATGGGTCATCAGCGCGCGACCTATGGTCAGCATTTGCTGCTCACCGCCCGACAGCTGCGCACCGCCGTGACTGAGGCGCTCCGCGAGCCGGGGAAAGGTTTCCATCACACGCTCGAACGTCCAGTCGTTCTGGCCGTCCGCGCCGGGCCTCGCCGCCATCAGCAGGTTCTCGCGCACCGACAGGTTGGGAAAAATGCCGCGACCCTCGGGCACATAGGCGATGCCCATGCGGGCGATGGCGTGAGGCGCAGCATCCGTCACCGCCCTGCCCTTGACGCTGACTTCGCCCTCTCGTGGCGGCACCAGGCCAAGCATGCTTTTGAGCAGCGTGCTCTTGCCCATGCCGTTGCGCCCCATCAGCCCAACGGTCTCACCGCGCGCAACGGTGAAATCGACGCCATGCAAAATGTGGCTGGCACCGTAATAAGTGTGCAAGCCGCGAGCCTGCAGAAGGGGCTCAGCACTCATTGGGGCACAGTCCTTGTGCTGAAAAGCATGACTGCGTCAGCGCTGCTGCGAACCCACCCCCTCCCCCGTCAAGGGGGAGGGAACCAATAAATGGCTGGAAATGCCCGCCAGGCGTGGCTTTCCAGCCGACAGTGGGGCTATTCATGCAACACCTCATCGGTACCCAAATACGCCTCCTGCACTGCCGGACTAGAGCGAATTTGCTCGGGCGTGCCCGATTCAAGCACCGTGCCATTGACCATGACGGTAAGCGTGTCGGCCAGGCTGAACACGGCATCCATGTCGTGCTCAATCAAAAAAATGGCGTGACTTTCACGCAGGCGGCGCAGCAGGGCAACCATGCTCGCCGACTCATCAGCGCCCATGCCAGCCAGCGGCTCATCGAGCAGCAACACGCTAGGCTGCGTTGCCAGGGTCATGGCGATCTCAAGCTGACGCTGCTCACCGTGCGACAGCGTCATCGCCGGCACACCGGCGCGCGCCTCCAGGCCCGCCGACGCGAGGGCCGACTCCGCGGCACGGTTCACCTCGACATACGCCGTGGCGGGCCGCAAAAAGCGCATGGACGAGGACAGCCGCGACTGCGCCGCGAGGCGGCAATTCTCGAACACGGTAAAGGGCAAAAAAATATTGGTCTTCTGGTAACTGCGGCCGACCCCACGCTGCGAAATACGATGTGCCGGCAGGCCGGTAATGTCCTCGCCACGCAACAGCACGCGCCCTGAACTGGGCGGCAGGTCGCCCGACAGCAAATTAGTGAGCGTGGATTTGCCCGCACCGTTGGGGCCGATCACCGCATGCACCTGACCCATGCCGACCTCGAGGCTCACGTCATTGACGGCAGTAAGCCCGCCAAAATGGCGCGTCAGCCTCTCGGTGCGCAGCACGGCTTGCTTCACGCCCGCCCCCCGCTGCCCGGCCTGTGCTTGCCAAGCAGGCGCCGCACCAGGCCCGAAAACAGTCCAACCAGCCCCTCCGGCAGCATGATGGAGGTCAGAACGATGAACCCGCCCATGAGCAAATGCCAGTGCTTGGTCAGGCCCTGAAACCACAGTTCGAGCAGCATCCACACCGCCGCGCCGATGATGGGTCCGCGCAAGGTACCCATGCCGCCCAGGATGACCATCATCATCACCGCACCGGACAAATGCCAGCCCATCATTTCCGGGTTGACCACCCCGAACTGCACCGCCGCGAGATAACCGGCCACACCGGCCGTGGCACCGGCGAGCACGAAACACGCAAGCTTGTAACCAAAGGTGGCGTAGCCGAGCGAGTTCATGCGGTGCTCGTTGGCCTTGATGCCGGCAAGGACGCGGCCAAAGGGCGAGGCCAGCACCACGCGCAGCAGCAGGTAGACCGCCACAAACATCACCAACACAAGGTAATAGACGTGGGTGAAATTATCGAGATTAAAAGGCTGCCAGTCGCCGATTTTCGCCACCGGCCGCATGTCGATATAAATGCCGTCGTTGCCGCCGGCGATCTTGGTGTCATAAAATAAAAAGAACAGCATCTGCGCGAATGCGAGCGTCACCATGATGAAATAAATGCCCTGCATGCGCACGACAAAAAAGCCGATGAGCAGCGCGACCAAGCCGCTCGCCGCGATGGCCAAAGGAAACGATGTCCAGAAGTTCGCCGCCTGGTATTGCGGCGTGAGCAGCGCCAGCGCATAACCCGCGACGCCGTAAAAAGCGGCATGACCGAAGGAGACCAGGCCGGTATAACCGAGCAGCAAATCCAGGCTCATGGCGAAGATGCCCATGATCAGTATCTTGGCGAAAAACTGCACATAGAATTTCTCGACCAGGTGCGGCACCAGCGCCAAGGCGAGCAGCACGACCGCCAACACGACGAGGCCGGCATAAGCGCCCTGGCCCTGCACGCTCGCGCTTGGGTTTGGACGTGCGCTGTTCAAAACTTTTTCCCGAACAGGCCTTCGGGCCGCCACAACAGGATGACCGCCATCAACACATAAACGGTCATGCTCGACAGCTCGGGCAGCAGTTTCAGCCCCGCCACTTCAAGATGCAGCACCTTGCCGAAGGTATCCACCAGGCCGATCAACAATGAGGCGATCAGCGCGCCCTTGACCGAACCGAGGCCGCCTATGACCACCACCACAAAGCAGATGATCAGCACGTGGTTACCCATGCCCGGTGCCACCGCCGACACCGGCGCGGCGATCATGCCGGCAAAGGCGGCCAGCGCGATGCCCGCGGCAAAGACGACGCGATACACAAGCTGGATGTTGATACCCAGGGACTGCACCATGTCGCGGTTGCTGGCTCCGGCGCGTATGGTCATGCCGAGACGGGTTTTCTGGATGACCAGATAAAGTCCCAGCGCGACGGCAAGGCAGACCACCGAGATGCCGAGGCGATAGACCGGATAGGACAGCGTGTCGTTCAGCGGTATGGAGTAATTGAGGATGTCGGGCACCGGCAGACTGCGCACATCGTCACCCCACAGCACGCTGCGCAATTCCTCGAAAACCAGGATAAGCCCGTAGGTGCACAAAACCTGGTAAAGGTGGTCGCGCTTGTACAACCAGCGCACCACCAGCCATTCGAGCAGCAGGCCGATGAGCACAGACAGTGCGATCGCCAGCGGCAGGGCGAGCCAGAAGCTGCCCACTTGCCCCGCAAGCGACCAGGCGAGGTAGGCGCCGATCATGTAAAAACTGCCGTGGGCGACGTTGATGATGCCCATAATGCCGAACACCAGCGTCAGGCCGCTGGACACCAGGAACAGCAGCAGCCCGTACTGGACGCCGTTGAGCAACTGGATCAGGAAGATGTTGAAGTCCATTTTTGGGGTGCGCGGTGAATGAAAAATGGGAAGTGGGAAATGACGAATGGGAATTCGTAAAAGCGAAGGCCGGCTGACGCCGGCCCTGCTCTCTCGGACCCCGGTCTGACGCCGTTAGCCCTTCACCGATTCCTATTCCTTATTTCCCATTCACCGTTTCCCATTCCCCGCCTCAAGCAGGCATTTTGCACGCAGCAATCATGCTCGGATCATCGTCGAGCGCCTTGACCGCGATCTCGCTCACGCGGTTCTCGTTGCCGCGCACCTTGCGCAGGTAATGGTCCTGAATCGGGTTATGCGCCTTGGAAAGTGTCCATGCGCCGCGCGGGCTGTCGATCTTGGCTTTTTCCATCGCCTTGATCATCTCGGCCTTTTTCGACATGTCACCCTTAACGGCGGCAAGGCCGGCGGCAAACAGCAGGCCCGAGTCATAGCCGGCCACAGCGTAGACGTCCGGCTGCATCTTGAAGGTCTTGGCATAGGACAGGCGGAAGGCCTTGTTCTTCGGTGTCTCGATGCCGTCACCGTAGTGCAGCGCCGTCTCGACACCCTCGGCCGCACCGCCCAGGCCCTCGAGCACGCCGTCGGTGAGAAAGCCCGGGCCGACCAGTGGCACCGTTTTCATCAGACCGGACTGGGCATAATCCTTGAGGTATTTACCAGCGCCCGCGCCGGCAAAGAAGGAAAAGACCGCATCGGGCTTGATTGAGGCAATTTCAGTGAGCAGCGCCTGGAACTCAACGTTCGGGAAGGGAATCCACAATTCCTTGACGATGCTCTTGCCCGAAGCCTTGAGGAAAGCGTCCTTGAAACCCTTTACGCATTCCTCGCCTGCGGCGTAACGCCAGGACAGGGTGACGACGTTCTTGACATTGGGACGCTTTGCCATGACCGAGCCCATCGCAAAACCCGACTGCCAGTTGGAGAACGAAGCGCGGAAAATGTTCGGCGAACAAAGCGGCCCGGTGACTGGCGCAAAGCCGGCGTTGGGAATTATATGCAGCGTGCCCGCTTCACGGGTAACGCGAATCATGCCCGCCGCGACGCCAGAGTGCACGGTGCCCAGCAGCATGTCGACCTTGTCGCGCGTCACCAGTTTGTTGACGTTGTCGGTGGCCTTGGCCGGGTCCGATTCGTCATCGACCTTGGAGAATTCGATTTCGCGGCCGGCAAATTTTCCGCCCGACTCTTGCAGCGCGAGGCGGAAGCCGTTCTCGATGGCAACGCCCAGCGGCGCGAACGTTCCGGTGTATGGCAGCATCAGGCCAACTTTGATTTTTGCCGACTGGGCACGAACGATGGCCGGAAACCCGGCCAATCCGGCGGCGACTCCGGTGGCGGCCGTTGCCGCGATAAATTGACGTCGGTCGAAGGACTTCTTTTGCATGGCACTCTCCTCGGGTGAAACGATGAAATTCAGCTCGCCATTCTACCTAAACTGGCGCGACGCCCGCGCATTTTCGGCACCACACAAACCTCTGCCCGAACGCATGGGTGCAACAGCGTCCCCGCCTAGGCGAGCCAGGCAACGGAGGCCGGGCCGTCGGTCGTAAATGCGTCAGCCGACACCTCGACCACCCTGAACGGCGCGCGTTCGAAGCGCGAGCGTTCTTCAAACGGCACCGTGGCGTCGATGCCGACTTTGGCGCGTATGCCGTTATCGCTCACCCGCACATATTCGTGCGAACGGGCACCCGGAACAATGAACAAATCGCGACTGGCCTCCATGCGCATCGCCAGCGCGTATTCAACATCGTACGGGTCCTGGATGTCGATGTCCTCGTCCACCGCGATCACCAGGTCAAGGTCCTTCAGCGTGCCAAAGGCCGCGAGGATGGCGTTGCGCTGCAAGCCCTCTTGCTGCGCATTGGTTTTTTTAACGCTGATCACGGCGTGAAAACGGTGCAGGCCGCCGGCGGTCATCTCCACGTCCCGCACGATCGGGGTCCCCGCCTGCAGCGCCTTGAGCAGGCTCGCCTCCAACACGTATTTGCGCAGCATGATGGTTTCGCGACCGACCCCGTTTATCGCATGATAGATGGCATCATTGCGGTGTGCGATCGCGGTGATCTCGAACACCGGCGCGTCACCCTCGGGCGACAGATAGCCGACAAACTCGCCGAACGGGCCCTCGCGCACGATTGCCTCGGGCAGGAGCACGCCCTCGAGCACGATTTCGGTCTCGGCCGGATAGTACAAGTCCTGGGTCACCCCCTGCACCACAGGAACAGGCGACCCGCGCAGACCGCCGGCAATCGCCAGTTCGTCAGCGGACTCCGGCATTTGCGCACCCATGGTGGCCGCCGTGTAATGCACCGCAAGGTCGGTGCCGATGCACACGGCGATGGCAAGGGGCTTGCCCAGCGCTTGCGCGCGCTCATACGCGGCGCGCAAATGGCGGCCAAAATCGAGTTTTATACCGGTGCGTTGCGGCCCGATGAGTTGCAGGCGGTGATAGGACGCGTTGTACACACCCGTCTCGGGGTCGCGCACAACCACAATACCGGCGGTGATGAAGCGGCCGCTGTCCCCGTCGGTGTGGCGCAGCACCGGCAGGATACGGCCAATGTCGAAATCCGCGCGCTCACCTGGACGAATGATGTTCTCATGCACCGGCGCTGCGGCAACCAGCACCGGCGCTACCGGATTGCCTAGTGCGCGCGCGACAAATGTTCGGATGCCGCGGTAGTCGGTGCCGAACGCCGCTTCGCAGTTTTCCCGGCACGACAGGATGTTGCCAAGCACCGCCATGCTGTGACCCTTGACTCGGGGAAACAGCAAGGCCGGCCCGCCATCGAGCTTTTTCATCATGCCGGCGATCTGGAATTCCGGATCAACCTCGCCGGCAAACGCGTGAATGCGGCCCGCCCGCTGCATTCGGCGCATGCCGGCGCGAAAACTCGTGTCAATTGCGTCGTGGGTGCTGGAGTCCATGAGCCTTCTTTGCGATTTTTGAGATGCTACTGTTCGACCTTGATGCCAGTCTGTTTTACAAAGTTGCCCCATTTTTGCTGCTCGGCCTGGACAAAGGCGCGAAACTGCTCGGGCGAATCACCGACGGGCGTGGCGCCGATATCTTCCATGCGCTTCCTGAGGACCGGATCCTTGAATCCCTGTTGTACGGCAAGCGCGATGCGACTGACAATCTCCGGGGGCGTGCCTGCTGGTGCAAACAGACCGTTCCACGAATCGACCGCGTAGCCCGGAACGCCAGCCTCTGCGATCGTCGGCACTTCGGGCGATTGCGCAAAGCGCCTGCTGCTGGTGATACCCAGGGCGCGCAGCCTTCCGGCGCGCATCTGGGGCAGCGCGTCCGAGTAATTTGCAAACGTGATTTGCGCGTCGCCGGCCACTGCGGCGGCGGTCGCGGGCGCACCACCCTTGTAGGGAATGTAGACCACGTCAAGGCCCGCCATATACTTGAAAATTTCACCGCTGAACTGGGTAAGGCCGCCGGCACCTGCAAAGTTGAGCTTTCCGGGCTGGGCCCGGGCAAGTGCAATCAATTCTCTGAGGTTCTGCGCCGCCACGCCGGGGTTGACCAGCAGCACCAGTGGGTTGGTGTTGATGAGCGTGATCGGTACGAAGTCCTTGAGACCGTCGTAGCCCAGGGTCTGTATGTACTGGTTCAACGTCTGCGGCGCAGCCGAACCCATCAGAATCGTGTACCCGTCGGGTGCGCTCCTGGCGACGTATTCGGTGGCAAGGGCGCCGCCATTGCCGAGCTTGTTCTCAATGAGCACCGGCTGACCGATGGCTTCCTGGATTTTCGGCGCGGCAAGGCGCGCAACCGTGTCGGTGATGCCTCCGGGCGCGTACGGAACAACGATGCGCACCGGCTTGGACGGCCAGCTGGCCTGCGCCGCCGCCCCGTGGGGCAGCGCAAGCCCAGCGACCATGGCGCAACAGGCAGCGTAACGGAGCAACAAAGTCATTTTTCTAGCCTCTGAACAGGATTCACGCCGAATCGGGGCGGCGGGGCCCTTCACGCAATTTCAAGACCGGCAGATTATCGCTCAATCGGGCACGTCGTAACCGGCCAGAAGCTCATCAACCACGCCGTGCAACTCATCCCAGGGCGTTTCGCGGAAATTGTGGTTGCGCACTATAAAGGACGCGCCGGCGTAAAATTTTTCGTATTGCTGGTGGCGGCCGGCGAACTCAGACCCGACCAAATCCCAGGCGAGCTTGAACAGTTTCATGCGTGCGACCGCCCCCATCTGCGGCGTCTGCCAGTATTGCTCGAACATGTCGCGCATGGCCGGGTCTTTCATCACCGAAATGTCCGCCGGCATCTGGAACACGCCGCCACCGCACAATTCGCGAATGGCATCGATGATCTGCGAGTGGTTTTCAGTGCACCAGTTGAGCCCCGCGTACATATAGCGCCGGTTGTAGGTTTTGTGCTCCGCCGGCCAGTCCTCGGCGTCCTGTATCTGCCCGGCGATGAGGCCACCAAGGGTCGCCTCCAGCGCGGCAAGCCGGCCAAGGGTTTCGCGCACAGCCGGAATCTGGTCCGCACCCGAGGCCTGGGTGATGCGCGAGGCAAGACCGACCAGCAGGCGCATCTTGGCGTGAAAACGCACGTTCGACTGGTGATTGCCGTAACAATGCGCCGGCGTCTTGATATAGATGTCGCGCGCCAGAACCGCATCGTTGTGCACGAACACTTTTTCCCACGGCACCTTGACCTCGTCGCACATCACCATGCTGTCAGTCTCGTCATAGCGATGGGCGAGCGGGCTGTCGAACTCGACCTGGGCGTCGCGCTCAAATGGCTTGCGCGACCACAGCGTCAGGCCCCTGGCATTACAGGGCACGGCGCAGGTCACCGACTCCGCCAGTTGCGTCGGCGCCAGCGGAATGAGGTTGCCGACCCAGATTTCATTGGCGAACACCGCGCCGGTGGCGAGCATTTTCATGCCCGAGATCACCACGCCGTCATCCTCCTCGCGCACCACGCGCAGGGTCGGGATCGGGATGTTTTGCTTGACGTAGAACTCAGGGTTGCGCGCCGCCTGCGGCGGAATAACGGCATAGCAGGCGTAAATGTCGTTCTTGCGCATGTGCTCGTAATAGCGCGTGACGTTGTCGGCGTATTTGCCGAACACCTCGGGCAATATGGACATACCGGCGACAAAGCTCGCCACATGGTCGGGCGAACGACCAAGCAGGCCGTGACTCAGGGCGGCGATCTTGCGATGCAGGGCGGTGCGCTTTTCCAGGTCGGCTTTGGAGCGCGCGCGCAGAAAATAGCCGCTGTAAAGCTCCCCGCCCTCTGAAAAACTTGCCGCGTCGCGATTTTCCGGCGCCGCTTTCATGTCATAGATGGCTGCGATGCTATGGGCTGCGTTGCGAAAAGCCGGATGTGCGGTCACATCAGTCACTTTTTCCGAGCCGATGTAAACGACGCGACCGTCGCGCAGGGATTCCAGGTGTTCAGCGCCCGTCTTGAGCATGAGAATGTCCTATAAATTGTTTTGAATTGACGGCTTCAAATCGCGGGCAAAGACACTACCTCGCCTTAATACCGGGGGACCCGAGCACCAAGGCACGTCGGCCGCCCCGGGGCCATTGCGGGCGCAGAATATGTTGCATTCAAAGCCAAAATTCGATTCTGCGGCGCTTGCTCCGCAAGCACAGCTTTGGAAGTTATTTTTGCCTGCCGCTGGTTTCGTAATAGTGAATTTCGTAGAGCAGGCAGCCCTCCTTCGAGGTGAAGGGGCCGTGATAAGCCCCGGGCGGGCGACAAGCGTAGGTAAATGCCTGCGATGCCTTGCCACCGCGCCCCTGGTCGTCGTTGCCGACGATAAGGTCACCCTTGAACAGGAACACCTCCTCCCAATGGTCATGTACAAACGGCACGGTGGAGAAAGCGCCTGGCAGCAGGCGCAATAATCGCGTGCGGCTGCCGCGCTTGGCCGTCTCATCGATATCCGAGGCGAGAATGAGCTGCGTGAATCCGCTCGGATAGCCTGGCGGCACTTCCCAACGCGGGTCGTCCATGTCCACACCGACAAACTCAAGATGCTGCTTGGAATCCATACCACCTCCGAAAAAAGAAAATCAGGCCGCTCGCGCAACCGGCCGTTGGCTAACTTGCGCAACCAGGAATTCAGAAAGGGCGACGGCACGATCACCACTGGCCACCATGTCGCCCGCCATCGCCGACAAGGCCTCGAAACGGCGCCGGTCGAAACAGTCGAACAAGACGTCATTGATCTGCTGCTGATACGGCGCAAGCGAACGCGCCAGCGCCTCGCCGGCCGGGGTCATGGCGAGTAAAACCTTGCGGCCGTCGGCCGGGTCGGTGCGCTTTGCAATGAGACCACGCTCGGCCAGCTTGGCCGCCTCGATGGTGGCGAAGGCGCCGCTGCGGTGCAACCGCGCCGCCACCTGCCCGACGCTGATACCCGGGGTCTTTGCATCCCCGGCTTTCGCGTTGCCCGCCTTTGCGTCTGCAGAACCGCCGAAGCGCCGCACGATCATGAAGATTTCGTATTGCACACCGGTCAGTCCGATGATGGCGCCAAAACCGTCGCGGCAGGCGCCAAGATGGTGGGCGTAGGCCATCAGGTCATGAATCAAGCCGCGAAACGCCTCGTCCGAACCATCGATAAGAAGCGCCGGACGCGAAATGGTGCGCGCGTCGCTTTTGGATTTTTTCGGAGCTGCCATTGCGCTACCCTACGCGCGGACAATTGCATTGTCAAATTAGCTTTGTTGCAAAGCTAATTGCACAGAAAAATCAAGCCACGCTAAAATGCCCGCACGCCGCTATTGACGGACGGTATGCAACAACCATGACGACCATGAACCATCAAGGGAGACAACAATGCTGAAGCTATACGGTCAATTCCGCTCGCGCGCGTTTCGCGTGGCCTGGCTGTGCAAGGAATCGGGCATAGCCTACGAACACGTCAACGTCACCATCTACGGCGATGCGCCGCAGGCGGGCGAGGCATGGTTCGCAGCGATCAACCCCAACGCGCGGGTACCGGCCATCGACGACGACGGCCTGATCATGTGGGAGTCCGCCGCAATCAACCTCTATCTCGCCGAAAAATACAACAGCCCGTTGTGGCCGGCCACGCCGCAGGAGCGCGGCCGCATGCTGCAATGGGCGTTTTTTACCGCCAACGACATCGAGCCGCACATGGTCACCGTGATGCAGCACCGCGTCATGTTTGTGCCGGAAAAACGCAACGCCAACCTGGCTGACGAGGCTGATGCCAAACTGCAGCCCCGGCTCAAGGTTCTGGATGAGCATCTGGCGAAGAGCAAATTCTTCGGTGGTGAAAAATGGAACATGGCCGACTTCATGGTGGCCAGCGTCTGCTACTCGTTCTTCGCAATGAAATACGAGCTCGGCAAATTTCCGCATCTCCAGGCCTGGCTGATGGCCAGCATCGAACGTCCACAGGCAAAGGAAGCGCGAAAACTGCGCGAATAAGCTCGCGCCCTTACCGGGGGTGCGCGTCCTGCTGCGCTGTTAAACAGGGCAGGACGCGAAACGCCCGCAATATCGACACTTCCTAACTTACAGCGCCTAAACCTTCCAGATAGCCTGCCTCCCGCGCTGCGCGGGCGATGCGACAACGTGCTCAAATACGTCCACGCATTCGAACTGGACCGTGCGGCGACGGACTTGGGTGAAATTCAGCAAGACCTGCGCATCAAGCTGTCACGATGAACCCGACCTAGCCGGTCAGGCCGGATCGCGGACCCAATCAAGCCCGCGCGCGCAGCTTGAAGCGCTGTATTTTTCCGGTGGCTGTCTTGGGCAGCTCGGTCACGAACTCGATGCTGCGCGGATACTTGAACGGCGCAAGCAGCGATTTCACATGTGCCTTGAGCGCTTCTTCGGTGACCGACTGGCCGGGCTTGAGCACTACATAGGCCTTGGGCTTGATCAGCTGCGCCTCATCGGCCACGCCGATCACCGCAGCCTCGAGCACGGCGGCATGCGTGGACAACGCACCCTCGACTTCAAATGGCGACACATAGATGCCGCCGACCTTGAGCATGTCGTCGGTACGCCCCGCATAGGTGTAGTAACCATCCGTATCGAGCGTGTACTTGTCACCGCTGCGCGTCCAGTCACCAATGAAAGTTGCACGACTCTTGCCCCGATTATTCCAGTAACAGGACGCGCTGCTCGGGCCGCTGATCTGCAGCTCACCAATCTGGCCGGTGCCCTCCATGATCGCGCCGGTCTCATCGACGAGGCGCAAGGCGTAGCCGGGCACCGCCTTTCCGGTGGTGCCGTAACGCACTTCACCCGGCCGGTTGGACAGAAAAATATGCAACATCTCGGTAGAGCCGATGCCATCGAGTATTTCAACGCCGAAGCGTTCGGTCCAGCGCTTGCCGATGTCCGCGGGCAGCGCCTCACCGGCGGAGGTGCAGACCCGCAGCGCAAGATCAGCTTTCCCCGGCAGATCGGGGCTGGCGAGCAGCGCGGCAAACAGGGTGGGCACGCCGTAGAACACCGTTGGCTTGCTTCCACCGTGCTGCAATCGCTTGAACACCGCCGCCGGCGTCGGCCGCTCGGCCATCAGGATGGTCGTCGCCCCGACCGCCATCGGGAAGGTCAGCGCATTGCCCAGGCCGTAGGCGAAAAAAAGCTTGGCTGCCGAGAACACCACGTCACTCTCGCGCAGGCCCAGCACCGGCACGGCATAAAGTTCGGCGGTCTGGATCAAGTGCGAGTGCAGGTGCAGCGTGCCCTTGGGCGCACCGGTGGAGCCTGAGGAATAAAGCCAGAAGCAGACGTCGTCGCTGGTGGTCGGGGCAGCGTCGAATTTCGCGGCCGCCTTTGCCATGGCCTCGCCGAGGTGAAGATGACGGTGTCCGGACTGGCCGGACACCAGCACGTGTTGCAGAAAGGGCAGCCTGGCCGGTTCGGCGTCAAGCAAGGGCGAGAAGACAGGCATCAAGACCTCGGACACCACCAGCGCCTTGGCACGACTGTCAGCCAGCATGTATTCATAATCAGCCGTGGTGAGCAGCGTGTTGACCGCGACCGGCACGATGCCGGCTTTGATCGCACCGAGAAACACCGCGACAAAATCAATGCTGTCCAGGTGGGCCAGCACGATACGGTCTTCCATACGCAGACCAAGCGCGGTGAGGGCATTCGCAGCACGATTGACGCGCTCAGCCAGTTCGCCGTAGCTCACCTCGCCGGCATCATCGACAAAAGCGCGCTTATTGGCGCGGCCCGCGGCCAGGTTGCGTTCCACGAGGTCGAACGCGGCGTTGTAATCGCGGGGAATGTGCAGGCGCGGCGGACTGGTGCCATGGTCCGCCAAAGATAAACTGGGCATTGCTTGCTCCTCCAAGGGTATCGCCGCCGCTGCTGTGTCGGCATGCAATCCTAACAGTTGTAACCGATGCCTCAGCCGGCGAAAACCTCGCCGTTGTTGCTGACGCCGGCTCCAGCGCCACCCGCGATGCCGGCCTTGCAAAGCTTAATCCAGTCCCGCACCCAATCGAGCGCTACTTCCTCTGGCATGGTGCCGGCGGAGGCATCATGCAACAGCATATCGCCGATACGCTGCGCGCCCAGTTCCGCCAGCAGCGCGTCAAATTTCTTGCCGCCAAAACAGAAGGTGTCACCATAAGTGCGGTCGCCCAGAGCGAAAACGCCGTAGCGCAGCGCGGACAGGTCCGGTCGCGAAGCCGCCAGCGCGTCGTAAAACGCCTTGGCGTTATCTGGCACGTCGCCCTGTCCATAGGTTGAAGTGCAGATGAGGTGGATGCCGCCGGCGGCGAAAACCGTCGCGTCCAGACGATCCATTTCCAGCGTGCGCACACGCGTTTCACCGTCGTCCAGCGTCAGTTCGATTTCCTGCGCCACCAGTTGGGACGTACCGGTCATGGTGCCGACAAGAATGGTGAGATCGAGTGCCATATCTATACCCTTTTACGCCTTTGCCAAGCAGCGCGGGGATGAGCTCACGGCAGATCCTGACCATTGCGCTCCGCGCGCTCAAACCGCGACAGAGTCGCCACCGAAAATTATTCTAAGCCTGCATTTTGATGCATCAGACAGTGTATTGCATTTTCAATAAAAGGTATTATAATGCATAAAAAATATCACGATCAAGCAATATATTTCACCATCGTTTTACGGCGTTCTACAAGTTCTACGGCGTTCCACAAGCCTCCACAATACGTCGCAAGCGACGGACCGCACAAACACCCCTTAGCGCCATGCATCCTCCCCTGCATCCCCCATCCCAGGCATCGCGCCATCGGGTCGTCAATCTCAAGCACGCGCACAGTGACAAGCCCGAACAAGCGGACGCAGAAGGGGCATTTCTACATACCCTGGGCGAGCGTGTCCGCGAGGAGCGAACGCTGCGCGACATGTCGCGGCGCAGGCTCGCGCAGCACTCCGGCGTGTCGGAGCGCTATCTCGCCCTGCTTGAAAACGGGCAAGGCAACATCTCCATCGTGCTGCTGCTGCGCGTGGCCACCGCACTCGAACTGCCGCTGGCGGCACTGCTGTCGCGGCGCACGGCCGGCGGCTCGTCGGAACTCGAGCGTATCAACACGCTGGTGCAGCGCATTCCGGCGCAAAAATTACCCGCGGTGCGCGCTGAATTACAGCGCAAATTCGGCGCGCTCATGCAGGAACGGGGCGACAAGGCGCGACGCATCGCGCTCATCGGCCTGCGCGGTGCCGGCAAGTCCACGCTGGGCGCCAGCCTGGCGCTGGAACTGGACATGCCCTTTATCGAACTGGACGTCGAAATTGAGCGCGAAGCGGGCACCAGCCTTTCTGAAATTTTTCTACTCTACGGCCAGGCCGGTTATCGCCGCCACGAAAAACGCTGTCTTGAACGCCTGATTGATCAGCACGAGCGCGTGGTCATCGCCACCGGCGGCAGCATTGTGTCAGAGCAGCAGGCCTATGCCTTGCTGCTCTCAAGCTGCACCACGGTGTGGCTCAAGGCACTACCCGAGGAGCACATGGCGCGCGTGATCGCCCAGGGCGACACACGACCGATGGCCGGAAACCGCGAAGCGATGCAGGACTTGCGCCGCATCCTGGACGGTCGCGCAAGCCTTTACGGTCGCGCTGACATCACAATCGACACCAGCGCCAAACCGGCCAAAAAAAGCCTGCGGGAACTGAGCCTGGCCATCACGCAGCAACTGCAGGAGCAAGCCGCATGAATACCGCAACAGACAGCGAAACTCTGGCCAAACCGGCACCGCTTTTTTTTGACACGCACCCGGAGCGCTATGCGCACTGGAAGCTGTCCTTCGAAGGCGAGGTGGCGACGCTGGCCATGGACGTCAATGAGGACAAGGGCCTCAAACCCGGCTACAAGCTCAAGCTCAACTCCTACGACCTGGGTGTGGACATCGAGTTATACGATGCGCTCAACCGCATCCGCTTCGAGCACCCCGAGGTCAAGGTGGTGGTGCTCACCAGCGCCAAGGATCGCATGTTCTGCTCCGGCGCGAACATTTACATGCTGGGCCTGTCCAGTCATGGCTGGAAAGTCAATTTCTGCAAATTCACCAATGAGACGCGCAACGGCATCGAGGACTCCAGCCGCGACGACGGGCTGAAATTTCTTGCCGCAGTCAACGGCGCCTGCGCCGGCGGCGGCTATGAGCTCGCCCTCGCCTGCGACGAAATCCTGATGATCGATGACCGCTCCTCGGCCGTGAGCCTGCCCGAGGTGCCGCTGCTGGGCGTGCTGCCGGGCACCGGCGGGCTCACCCGCCTGACCGACAAGCGCAAGGTGCGCCGCGACCTCGCCGACGTGTTCTGCACCACCACAGAGGGCGTGCGCGCCGAGCGGGCGAGGCAATGGAAGCTGGTTGATCACGTCGCCAAACCGCAGGTGTTCAAGGACGCGATCAGGCAGCACGCTGCAAACCTTGCGCGTCAAAGCGGCCGGCCCGGTGCCGGCAAGGGCGTCACACTCACCCCGGTCGCACGCAACGCCGACGCAAACGGCTACCACTACACCCATGTCGACGTCCGCATTGATGCCGCAGCGCGTACCGCCACGCTGACCGTATCGGCACCCGCCGATGCCGGCCCGCAAAATGTGGCCGGCATACACGCCGCCGGCGCCCGCTGGTGGCCTCTGGCCATGGCACGCGAACTCGACGATGCCATCCTGATGCTGCGCACCAACCACGCCGAGGTCGGCACCTGGCTGCTACAGACGCGCGGCGAGGCGCCGGTTGCGCTCGCCATAGACGCGACACTAAAAGCGCATGCCAGCGACTGGCTGGTGAAGGAGACCACCGCACTGCTGCGCCGCACCCTCGCGCGACTTGATGTGTCATCGCGCACGCTGTTCGCCATCATCGACCGGGGCTCCTGCTTTGCCGGCACGCTGGCAGAACTCGCTTTTGCCAGCGACCGCAGCTACATGCTGGCCCTGCCTGACGACGAAACAGGCGCGCCGCAAATCACACTTTCAGAAACGAACTTCGGCACCTTCCCCGAGGTCAACGGCCTCAGCCGTCTTGCCACGCGCTTTTGCGGCGATACCGCCGCCGCGACGGCATTGCACGCACACCTCGGCAGACCCATCGCCGCGACCGAGGCCGAAAGCCTGGGGCTCATCACCTATGCGCCCGATGATCTGGATTGGGAGGAAGAGGTGCGCATCGCCATCGAGGAGCGCGCAAGCCTGTCCCCCGACGCTCTCACCGGCCTTGAAGCCTCGCTGCGTTTTGGTGGCGCCGAAACCATGGAGACACGCATTTTCGGCCGCCTGTCGGCCTGGCAGAACTGGATTTTCATCCGCCCCAATGCCGTTGGCGAAACCGGCGCGCTGAAGGTCTTCGGCACCGGCTCCAAAGCCAGGTTCAACTGGGAGCGGGTTTGAGGTGTGAATATTTGAAGGCGTGAATGAGTGAAGGAGTGAAGGAGTGAAACGTGCTCATCGGTCATTGGCGGCCTGGCAAAAGTCCGTCGATCTGGTAGAGGCTGTTTACGCAGCCACCAAATCTTTTCCCAAAGAAGAGATGTTTGGGCTTACAGGGCAGATGCGGCGTGCTGCGGTTTCGGTACCGGCCAACATTGCTGAAGGTGCCGCCCGCGGCGGCACCAAAGAGTTGGTGCATTTCGTAAATATTGCTTCTGCATCCCTCTCCGAGTTAGACACACACATTGAAATCGCCCGTCGTCTCGGCTATCTCAAGGACGACGCGCTTAGCAAGGCAACTGACGAGGTCGCAGCAATCCTAATGGGCCTCAGCACCTCACTCAAGCGGAAACTCTGAACAGGGCATTGCCCTTTCACGCCTTCACTCATTCACTCCTTCACCAAGGGCTACACGATGTCCATCAACTACAGCGAAAAAATCCCCAACAACATCAACCTCGGCCTAAACGAACACGGGGGCAACGCCCAGGGCGACGCCCCCTTGTATATGCCCCACATCGGTTTGAAATAACGGAATCGCGAGAACACCATGTCAATAAACTATTCTGAGCGCATCCCGAACAACGTAAACCTGTCGAACGACAAAACTCTGCAGAGGGCACTCGAGCACTGGCAACCGGCCTTCCTCGACTGGTGGCGCGACATGGGGCCGCATGATTTCGCCTCATCGGATGTGTACCTGCGCACCGCCGTCGGCGTCGATGCCGAGGGCTGGGCGCAGTATGGCGCGGTGAAAATGCCCGATTATCGTTGGGGTATTTTTCTTGCCGACCAGGTCGAGAATCGCAGCATCGGATTCGGCGATTCGTTCGGCAAACCGGTCTGGCAGCAGGTGCCGGGCGAATACCGCTCACAGTTTCGCCGCATCATCGTCACGCAAGGGGACACCGAACCGGCCTCGGTCGAGCAGCAACACCTGCTCGGACACACCTGCCCCTCCCTCTATGACCTGCGCAACCTTTTTCAGGTCAACGTCGAGGAAGGCCGCCACCTGTGGGCCATGGTCTATCTGTTACACGCCTACTTCGGCCGCGACGGCCGCGAGGAAGCCGAGGAATTGCTCATGCGCCATTCGGGTGACCTT
This sequence comes from Bordetella parapertussis, assembly GCA_945892985.1. Classification (GTDB taxonomy): domain Bacteria; phylum Pseudomonadota; class Gammaproteobacteria; order Burkholderiales; family SG8-39; genus CAITSH01. The sequence continues at coordinate 46,103 of CAMDDU010000013.1, read as the reverse complement.
GACAAGCCGCGCATCCTCGGCACCTTCAACGAGCCGATCTCCGACTGGCTGTCGTTTTACTGCTTCACCTATTTCACCGACCGCGACGGCAAGTTCCAGTTGAAGAGCCTCGCCGAGTCGGCCTTTGATCCGCTGTCGCGCACCTGCCGCTTCATGCTCACCGAAGAGGCGCACCACATGTTCGTCGGCGAGACCGGCATCGGCCGCGTCGTCAGGCGCACCCTTGAAGTGATGAAGGAACTGGGCACCGACGACCCGGCCGCCCTGCGCCGCGCCGGCGTGGTCGACCTGCCGCTGCTGCAAAAATACCTCAACTTCTGGTTCACCTCCTCGCTCGACCTGTTTGGCTCCGAGGTTTCATCCAACGCCGCGACCTCGTTTGCCAGCGGTATCAAGGGCCGGCCGGACGAAGCCAATTACACCGATCACATTTGCACCGATGCGAGCTTCGAGCTGGACGGCCCCAAGGGCAAGGAGACGGTGGCCATGCGCAACGCCATGAATGAAGTGACGCGCATCGCCTACGTGAAGGACTGCGAAATCGGCGTGAAGCGCTGGAACATGCAGATCAAGCGTGCCGGCTACGACCTGGCGCTAACGCTGCCCTCGACACGTTTTCGCCGCGGTATCGGCATCTGGGCAGGCGTGCCGACAAGCCCGGATGGCCGGCTCATCAGCCGCGAGGAATTCGACAAGAGCATCCTTGACTGGATCCCTACTGATGCCGACCGTACCCATGTTAAAAGCCTGATGCAAAGGGTCACCGAACCGGGAAAAATGGCAGGTTGGGTGGCCCCGCCGGATCGGGGCATCAACAACCTCGCGGTCGACTATGAGTATGTTCGCCTGAACTAAGCCCTTCAAGCCCTCCCCGAAAAGCCCTATATAAATAGGGCTTTTTTATTTCCCCACATTTAACCCGGATTTGACCTGAGTCAAGCTGACACCGCGCTTGGAGGCGTAACTTTTCACCGCTTACACGTCATCATTAGAAGAAAAAATATCCGCATGGATCTACCCGCGCTGCGCATATTACCGAAACCAGGCGCGCCCGGATCATCGGTCCTGCCGGCACCGGGGCAGCGCGGACACGCCACCGGACACCCCTTCTGGGCAATCAGCTTCCGGCCGTTTTACCTTTTGGCCGGCGTGCTCGCAACACTCAGCATTGCTTTGTGGACTGCGCAACTCGCCGACTGGACCGGCGGCAGTACCCCGCTGCGGGGGCCGTTCTGGCACGCCCACGAAATGATTTTCGGCTACGCCTTTGCCGTGATCGTCGGTTTTTTATTCACGGCCGGACGCAACTGGAGCGGCCAGCCCACACCAAGCCGCAGTACGCTGGTGCTGGTCGTCGGCCTGTGGTTGGCGGCGCGGATACTGGTGCTGACCTCCTGGCCCCTGCCGGCTGCGCTTGCCGACAGCGCATTCGCAATCGCCGCCGCCGCAGGTCTCGGGCGCCCACTGCTCGCCGCGCGCAATCGGCGCAACTATTTTTTCATTGCGCTGCTACTGGCGCTGGGTGCCGCCAACCTGTGCTTTCACCTCGCCATGGCCGGCCTCATCGCACTGACCGCACCGCGCGCACTACAAACCGGGCTAGATCTGCTGCTGTTCAGCATGGTGGTGATGGGCGGCCGCGTGATCCCGATGTTCACCGCCAATGGCGTGCCCGGCGCCAGGCCGGAGCGCCTACCCTGGCTCGAGCGCGCCAGCCTCGCCAGCGTACTGGCGCTGCTCGCCGCCGATGCCCTAGATGCACCGCTGTCCGTGACAGGCGCAGTCGCAGCCATCGCCGCCACCGCCCATTGCGCAAGACTCGCGCTATGGCAGCCCTGGCGCACGCTTGGCCGACCGCTGGTATGGATACTGCACGCGTCCTATGCGTGGATCGTGATCAGCCTGCTGTTGCGCGCACTATCGTCAATCGACCTGCTGCCAGCCTCGCTCGCCACTCACGCGTTCACCATAGGTGCGGTGGGAGGACTTACCCTGGGCATGATGACGCGCACAGCCCGTGGCCACAGCGGCCTGCGCCTGGAGCCCGGCAAACTGGAAACCGCCGCCTACCTGCTGTTGCAACTTGCCGTACTGGTGCGCGTGTTTGTTCCGCTGGCCGCGCCGGGGCAGTACCTGCATGCGGCGATCGCATCGGGCATATTCTGGAGTCTTGCGTTTGCGCTGTTCACCATCCGCTTCTGGCCGGTACTGCTAGGTCCGCGCCTTGACGGGCTTGACGGTTAAAGCAGCACTGCCCCCACCTTAGTGGACTTCGCCACCATCAAGATGGTGCACATCAGTGCCGCGGCGCTGTCATGGGCGATGTTTTTCACGCGCGGCATCTGGATGCTGTGTGCTTCGTCGCTGCTACAAAACCGCTGCGTACGCATCGCTCCGCATGTCAACGACACGCTCCTGCTCGTCTCCGGCGTTTGGATGGCGCTACTGACGCATCAATACCCGGTCACGCACGACTGGCTTAGCGCCAAACTGGCCGGACTGCTGCTGTATATCGCACTGGGCATGCTGGCGCTAAGACCGGGCCTGTCGCGCACACTGCGCGCCGCGGCCTGGGTTGCAGCGCAGGCGGTATTCGCCGGGATGGTCGCGATTGCGGTTTTTTACCGCAACTGAACGCCACCGGCGCGATCCGCGGCCGAAAGTCTGGGGTCAGGAGTCAGAAGTCAGAAGTCAGAAGTCAGACAAATAATCACACACCTACCGGAAAGCCACGACTGGCGACGGTTTCGAGTCGATTACCGACACACGACAGGCAGAAATTCCTGCGCAATTGACCCAGCGCAAAGCCGAATTTTGCAGTGCGGATAAACTTAAAAAATACGACAAGGGCTCATGCTGGAACATCGAGCTGAAGCATCGGGCTGAAGAACCAAGAACCGCAAAACCAAAGAACAAAAGAACAAAAGAATACAAGCGCTAAAAAATAATCGGAGCCATGATGAAACTGCAATTTCTCGGTGCAACTGGAACGGTGTCCGGATCAAAATATCTGCTACAGCACGGTAGCCGTAAAATCCTTATCGACTGCGGCCTGTTCCAAGGCTACAAACAATTGCGCCTGCGCAACTGGTCGCCGCTGCCGGTAGACCCGGCCGACATAGACGCCGTGATCCTCACACACGCCCACATCGACCATAGCGGTTACCTGCCGCTGCTGGTGCGCAATGGTTTTCGCGGTCGCATTCATTGCACCGCCGCGACACGCGACCTGTGCGGCATCCTGCTTCCGGACAGCGCGCGCCTGCAGGAGGAGGAAGCCAACTATGCCAACCGCCACGACTTCTCGCGCCACAAACCTGCGCTACCCCTTTACACCGAGCAGGACGCGATGCGCAGTCTCAAGCAATTCATGGCGCACGACTACGAACGGGCGATCGATCTTGGGCAGGACATAAGCGCGCAACTGCATCCTTCCGGGCATTTGCTCGGCTCGGCCTTTGTGCGCATTACCGCCGGCGGCGACTCGGTCTTGTTTTCCGGCGACCTTGGCCGCCCCGACGATGCGGTGATGCACGCGCCGATGCGCATCGCCAGCACTGATTATCTTGTCATCGAATCAACCTATGGCGACCGCAGCCATGAGCCCGAAGACCCGCGCATCAAGTTGGCGACGATCATCAACCGCACGGTCGCGCGCAAGGGCGTGGTGATCATCCCGGCGTTTGCCGTCGGCCGCACACAAAGCTTGCTGCACTATATCCATCAACTCAAGGCCACCGGCAAGATCGCCGACACGCCGGTCTATCTCAACAGTCCCATGGCCACCAATGCAACACATCTTTTCATGACACATCGCAAGGAACACCGACTCGGTCCGGTCGATTGCGAAGCGATGTGCCGTGCGGCAAAAATCGTCAATACTCCCGAGGAATCGAAGGCCCTAAACCGGCGCAAAGGCCCTATGATCATCATCGCCGGCAGCGGCATGGCCACGGGCGGACGCGTCACCCATCATCTGACGGCCTTCGCTCCCGATGCGCGCAATACCATCCTGTTCACCGGGCACCAGGCCGGGGGCACGCGCGGCGCGCGCATCCTTGCCGGCGAAGCGGCGGTCAAGATTCACGGCGAAATGGTGCCGGTTCGCGCCGAGGTGGCGATCATCAACAACCTCTCCGCACATGCCGATTGCAATGAAATCATCGGCTGGCTGCACGGCTTTGAGACACCGCCGCGGCGCACCTTCATCACCCACGGCGAACCGGGGCCGGCGGACGCCTTGCGTCAGAGAATCGAGAAAGACCTGGGCTGGCCGTGTGAAGTACCCGATTACCTCGAGACGGTTGCTTTGGATATTGGAGCGCCTGGCCAACGGACCTCACCGCAGCCCAGCGCGATGCCAGCCGGCCCCGCCCGCTTGATTGACCCAGGTCAATAGCCTGGCGACGAGACCTTCTATCATTGACACACCCCTGCTCAAAGCAGCCAGACCACCCTTGGCAGAAATATCGGAGGCAAAAATGAAAACCAACATCGGCAATATCGACCGCAGCATCCGCATCGTCGGTGGCCTGCTCGTCATGACCCTCCTTTACCTATTCCTTCCGGGCAGCGCGCGCTGGTTCGGCCTGCTCGGTTTGATCCCGGTGGCCACCGGCTTCATGCGCTTTTGCCCGCTTTACGTGCCCCTTGGCCTCAGCACTTGCAAATCACCGGCCAAATAACGCCCGCAGCGACACCCGGAACCCCGCTAACGGTGGCCTGCTTTCATTGCGGCCTGCCGGTGCCGCAAGGCAGCCCCTATCGCATTGAAATTGACGGCGCCTGGCGCAGCCTGTGCTGCCCGGGCTGCGAAACCCTCGCCCGGGTCATTGTCGGACAGGGACTCGACGGCTATTACCGCCTGCGCGACAGCCTGCCGGCCCGCAGCGGCGCAGGCGACAGCGACGACAGCTTCAAGCCCGATCTTTCACTTTACGACGAGCCCACGCTGCAATCGCGCTTTGTTCGCGATGTCGATGGACAGCCCGAAGCCGAACTGCTGCTCGAGGGCATCCATTGCGCCGCCTGCGTCTGGCTGATCGAACAAACTTTGCTGCGCGCACCAGGCGTGAGCGGCGTCGAGGTGAACTACACCAGCCATCGCGCGCGCGTGCGCTGGAACGCCGCCGCCACCCGTCTTTCGTCCCTGCTGCTGGCCGTGCAACGCATCGGCTACCGTGCCTGGCCTTACGAGGAGGGCCGCCTCGCGCTGATCGAAAAAGGCGAACGCCGCAGCGCGGTGTGGCGGCTGTTTGTCGCCGGCTTCGGCATGATGCAGGTGATGATGTACGCGGTGCCTGTCTACCTCGCAGAAGAAGGCAGCATGAGCACGGACATCGAACAACTGATGCGCTGGGCCAGCCTGGTGCTGACCCTGCCGGTGATGGCCTACTCGGCGGCGCCGTTTTTCAGCGGCGCATGGCGCGACCTGCGCCTGATGCGCCTTGGCATGGATGTGCCGGTGGCCATTGGTATCGCCGTGGCTTTTGGGGCCAGCGTATGGGCCACGATCAACGCCGCTGGTGCGGTGTATTTCGATTCGGTCAGCATGTTTGTCTTCCTGCTGCTCTCCGGTCGCTACCTTGAGCTGCTCGCACGCCAGCGTGCCGGCAGCACACTGCAATACCTGGCGCGGCTCGCGCCCGAAACGGCCAATCGTTGCAAAGCCGACGCGCTGAATGAAACCGAGACGGTGGCCAGCGCCCTGCTCCTGCCCGGTGATCTCTTGCTGGTGCGCCCGGGCGAGACGCTACCCGCGGATGGCGTGCTCGAGAGCGCCGGCGCCACCCTGAGCGAGGCGCTGCTCAGCGGCGAGAGCCGACCGGTGACAAAGACCGCCGGCGCCTCGCTGATCGGCGGATCGGTCAACAGCGGCAGTGCATTGCACCTGCGCGTCACCCGCGTCGGCAAGGACACGGCACTCGCCGCCATTGTCAGCCTGATGGAGCGCGCATCAGGCGAGCGACCGCGCTGGATCGAACTCACGCAGCGCGCCGCCGGCTGGTTTGTCGGCGCCATCCTGCTACTGGCCGCCATTGCCGCGCTGGTCTGGATGCAGATCGATCCATCACGTGCGCTGTGGATCGCCGTGTCAGTGCTGGTGGTGACCTGCCCGTGCGCGCTGTCGCTGGCGACCCCGGTTGCGCTGACTGTCGCCACCGGCGAAATGGCCAGACGCAACCTGATTGTCACGCGCGGCCACGCGATTGAATCACTGGCCGGCGCCAGCGATCTGATTTTTGACAAAACCGGTACGCTGACGCTGGGGCAAATGCACCTGCTCGAAACCCTTGCACTGGACAGGCTCAGCGGCGCCGCCTGCCTGGCCATCGCCGCAGCCATGGAGCGCAGCTCCGAACATCCGCTGGCGCGGGCGCTGGTCGAGGCTGCCGGAAACGGCCTGCTGCCGCCGGTGGACAGCCCAAGCAACATTCCCGGCGCCGGACTTGAAGCAAGGCTGGACGGCCGCGTTTATCGCCTCGGGCGCGCCGATTTTGTCGGCGCGCTGCACCGGCTTGTCGCGCCCATCGCTTGGCTGCACACCACCGACACCGTGGTCTGGCTCGGGGACGAAAGCGGCTGGCTTGCCGCATTCCGGGTGGGCGACAGCCTGCGGCCGGAAGCCGCCGAGGCCATTGCCGGCCTCATCCAGCGCGGCTATCGATTACATCTACTCAGCGGCGACGACGATGCCGTGGCACGGCGCACCGCCGCCAGCCTGGGCATCACCGCGGTCAGGGCAGCCGCCTCCCCCGCCGACAAACAAGCTTATGTCAAAACCCTGCAGGCCAAAGGCGCCCGCGTGGCGATGATTGGCGACGGCGTCAACGACGCACCGGTCCTCGCGCAAGCCGACGTCTCCATTGCCATGGGCGGCGGCTCCGATCTGGCGAGGGTACGCGCCGATACCGTGCTGCTATCGGATTCGCTCACCGACCTGGCTGCGGGCATTGCCGTCGCCCGGCGCACGCAGTCGGTGATACGCCAGAACCTCGCCTGGGCGCTAGGCTACAACCTGATCGTGCTGCCACTGGCCTTCGGCGGCTGGGTCACCCCCTGGATTGCCGGCATAGGCATGTCCGCGAGCTCCCTGGTGGTGGTGCTTAACGCCCTGCGCATCCGCCGCGCCATTCATCCGCGATCCGACTGCAAAGCCAGGTCTGGCGCGGGTTTTCAGGCATCGGCCTGATGGAAATCCTGTATTTATTGATCCCGCTCAGCGTCGTGCTGGTGTTTCTCATCGCGGTGGTGTTCTGGTTTGCGCTCAAAAGCGGGCAGTTCGATGACCTGGACGGGCCGGCCCTGCGGATCCTTGCCGACGATGACAATCCGAAACCGCCCTCGCCCGCCCCGCAGGAACCTCCGCCTTGATCCAAGTCAAATGCCCCCTGTTGCAGATTGTTAAGATTCCGGCACACGCGCTGCAACGCCTCGCAACAACAATATAGAGAGACCAGGGGATGATGGAAGCCACCAGTTACAACTACAAAGTCGTCAGGCAGTTCGCAGTGATGTCCGTGGTATGGGGCATCGTCGGCATGCTGGTGGGGGTCATTATCGCCGCCCAGTTGTTCGCACCCGAACTCAACTTCAACATTCCGTGGCTTAGCTACGGCCGCCTGCGGCCTTTGCATACCAATGCGGTAATTTTTGCGTTCGGCGGGTGCGCCCTGTTCTCCACCTCCTACTACATCGTCCAGCGTACTTGTCAGGTGCGTTTGTTTTGCGGCTGGCTCGCCGGGTTCACCTTCTGGGGCTGGCAGGCAGTGATCCTGCTCGCGGCAATCACCTTGCCTCTGGGTATCACCTCGGGCAAGGAGTACGCCGAACTCGAGTGGCCGATAGACATCCTGATCACTCTGGTGTGGGTATCCTACGCCGTGGTTTTTTTCGGCACCGTGGCCAAACGCAAGACCCCGCACCTTTACGTCGCCAACTGGTTTTTCGGCGCCTTCATCCTGACCGTGGCGCTGCTGCACCTTGTCAACAGCGCCGTGATTCCGGTGAGTTTCTGGAAATCCTACTCCGCCTACGCTGGCGTGCAGGACGCCATGGTGCAGTGGTGGTACGGCCACAATGCCGTGGGCTTTTTCCTCACCGCAGGTTTTCTCGGCATGATGTATTACTTCGTCCCAAAGCAGGCCGGGCGCCCTGTTTATTCCTACCGCCTGTCGGTGGTGCACTTCTGGGCACTGATCTTCACCTACATGTGGGCCGGCCCCCATCACCTGCACTACACCGCACTGCCCGACTGGACGCAATCGCTGGGGATGGTGTTCTCGCTGATCCTGCTGGCACCGTCCTGGGGTGGCATGATCAACGGCATGATGACGCTGTCGGGCGCCTGGCACAAACTGCGCACCGATCCGATCCTGAAGTTCCTCATCGTGTCGCTGTCCTTCTACGGCATGTCGACCTTTGAGGGGCCGATGATGTCGATCAAGACCGTAAACGCGTTGTCGCATTACACCGACTGGACGGTCGGCCACGTGCACTCAGGCGCGCTCGGCTGGGTCGGTCTGGTCAGCATGGGCAGCCTCTATTACCTGATCCCGCGCCTGTTCAGCCGGCGGGAGATGTACAGCATTCCTGCCATCACCCTGCACTTCTGGGTGGCAACGGTGGGCATCGTCCTCTACATCGCTGCCATGTGGATCGCCGGCGTGATGCAGGGTCTGATGTGGCGTGCGGTCAGTCCGGACGGCACCCTGACCTACTCGTTTGTCGAAAGCGTCAAGGCGACCTACCCCTTCTACGGCATCCGCCTCGCCGGCGGCGTCCTCTACCTCGGGGGCATGTGCATCATGGCCTGGAACGTATGGATGACCATCGCCAACGGACGCGCCACGGACGCACCAATACCGACCGTGATGCTGACCCCGGCTCACGCACACGCCTGATCGAGGAAGAAGATGAAATTCAGCCACGAGCTTATTGAAAAAAACAGCGCCCTGCTCATCATCCTGGTGATCCTGACGGTCAGTGTCGGCGGATTGGTGGAAATCGTGCCGCTGTTCTTCCAGAAATCGACGACCGAACCGGTGTCCGGCCTCAAGCCCTACACCGCGCTGCAACTGGCGGGCCGCGACGTCTATGTGCGCGAGGGGTGCTACAACTGCCACTCGCAAATGATCCGGCCGTTCCGCGCCGAGACCGAGCGCTACGGCCACTACTCGGTTGCCGGCGAATTCGTCTATGACCGACCCTTCCAGTGGGGCAGCAAACGCACCGGGCCGGATCTGGCGCGTGTTGGCGGCCGCTACAGCGACGACTGGCACCGCATTCACCTGAACAACCCGCGCGATCTGGTGCCCGAGTCAAACATGCCCGGCTATCCTTGGCTTGAGACAAGCACCGCCGATGCAAGGCATATCGAGAAAAAATTAAAGGTGTTGCGCACGTTGGGCCATCCCTACAGCGAAGAGGACATCGCCGGGGCGACCAAGGCGCTCGCCGGCAAGACCGAACAGGACGCGCTGATCGCCTACCTGCAGGTGCTGGGCACCGCCATCAAAACGGCACGCTGACGCAACTGCGACCGCAACGACACAAACATGAACCAATTCAACCTGAGCCGGGGGAACTGCAAGCGGGCCTAGCCCATTGCGCCAACCACTATGGATATCAATATCGTTCGCGAAGCGGTCACCGTGATCAGTTTCCTTATTTTCATGGGCATTCTGCTCAGGGCCTACGGCACAGGCAGCAAACGCGGGTTCGACCAGGCCGCCATGATTCCGTTTGAGGATGACGACGCGCCGGCTGACCATTCACGGGGAGAAAAATAATGGCCGATTTCACCAGCGACTTCTGGGGCTTCTACGTCACCATCATCACGTTGATCAGCATCGCCGCCTGCGCGGTGCTGCTCAAGGCTCTGTCCAGCCGGCGTATTCCGGTCAATGCCACGGGCGGCTCGGAAACCACAGGCCATGTCTGGGACGAGGACCTCGTCGAGGGCAACTACCCGCTGCCGCGCTGGTGGATCTGGATGTTTTACCTCACCATCGTGTTCGGCCTCGCCTATCTGTGGTTCTACCCCGGCCTGGGCAGCTACGCCGGATCGGGAAAATGGACCTCGATCGGTGAATACAAAGCCGAAGTGGCGCAAGCGGAAAAGGACTACGGTCCGGTATTCCAGAAATTCGCCGCACTCGACATCAAGCAGGCCGCCGCCGATCCGGCCGCGCGCGCCGCCGGCCAGAAACTCTTTCTCACCTACTGCGCGCAATGCCACTCCTCGGATGGCGCCGGCAGCCGCGGCTTTCCCAACCTCACCGACGGCGACTGGCTCTACGGCGGTGAACCGGAGGTGATCAAGACCACCATCCTCAACGGCCGCAACGGCATCATGCCGCCCTTTGGCGCTGTCTTCGCCGGCGAAGGCGCCAAGGACGTCGCCCACTATGTGCGCTCGCTGTCCGGGCTCGCCACCGATGATATTCGCGTGGTGCGCGGCAAACCGGCATTCGCACAAAATTGCGCCGCCTGCCACGGGCCCGATGGCAAGGGCAACCAGCAACTGGGTGCACCCAACCTGACCGACAAAACCTGGCTGTACGGATCCTCGGAGGCAACCATCATCGAGACCATCACCAAGGGCCGCAACAACGTCATGCCAGGACAAAAGGATTTTCTTGGTGAAGCGCGCGTGCATATTCTCGCCGCCTACGTCTACAGCCTGTCCCATCCTGAGACAAAACAAGGCGCTGCGGCAAAGTAGCGCAAATTTAAAACTGCAATGAACGACGCACTGAAGAACACCGATCTGCCCCGAGTCAAACCGGCGAACCCGGTCATACCGATCAAACTGGCAGACACCGGCGGCGAAGAAACACTCGAGCAGTCGCTTTACGAGGTCAGGAAAAAAATCCATCCGCGCTCGGTGCACGGCTGGTTCGCCGGATGGCGCGTGTTCTTCATCATCGCCACGCAGCTGGCCTTTTACGGCACGGCCTGGCTCGAGTGGGGCGGCCGACAGGCCTTGTTATTCGACCTCGGGGCGCGAAAATTCTACATTTTCGGACTGGTTTTCTGGCCGCAGGACTTCATCTACCTGACCGCACTGCTGGTCATATCGGCGCTGTCGCTGTTCCTGTTCACCGCCGTGGCAGGCCGCCTCTGGTGCGGCTATGCCTGCCCGCAAACGGTCTATACCGAAATGTTCATTTGGATAGAGCGCAAGATCGAGGGCGATCGCGGCGCCCGCATCCGCCTCGACAGTGAGCCGCTCGGCGCGCGCAAGCTGGGCCTCAAAGCCCTCAAGCATGGTGCCTGGATCGCGCTGGCGCTGTGGACCGGCATCACCTTTGTCGGCTACTTCACGCCAATTCGTGAACTGCTGGGCGAGGTCGGCAATCTTTCGCTTGGCCCATGGGAAACTTTCTGGGTGTTGTTTTACGCCTTCGCCACCTACGGCAACGCCGGCTGGATGCGCGAGCAGGTGTGCAAGTACATGTGTCCCTACGCGCGCTTCCAGAGCGCCATGTTCGACCCGGACACCATGATCATCACCTACGACACATCGCGCGGCGACCCGCGCGGTTCGCGCAGTCGCGGTGCCGACCACAGGGCACTGAGTCTGGGCGATTGCGTCGATTGCGGCATCTGTGTGCAGGTCTGCCCCACCGGCATCGACATCCGCGAGGGCCTGCAATATGAGTGCATAGGCTGTGCCGCCTGTATCGACGGTTGCAACCAGGTGATGAGGAAAATGGGCTACGCCAAGGGCCTGATCCGCTACTCAACGGAAAATGCGCTCAAGAACGGCTGGAATTTCCGCCAGATCGTCGCCCACGCCTTCCGTCCGCGTGTGCTGATCTACTCGGCCATCCTCGGCGCTGTCATCATCGGCGCAAGCGTCGCGCTGATGCTGCGCGTGCCGGTGAAGGTCGATGTCATCCGCGACCGCACCAGCCTCGGCCGCGAGGTTGCCGGCGGAAAAATAGAGAACATTTACCGCCTGCAGGTCATGAACACGACAGAAAAGGCGCACCGCTTTGTCATCCGCGTCGCCGACGCACACGGCATCAAGGACATCGAAGTGCTGACCGACGTCAAACAGCCGCTGCAAATCGACGCCATCTCCACCATCGCCATCCCGGTCCGTGTGCGTGCAACGCCCGAGCATGACAAACGTGGATCAGAGCGCATTCATTTCATTATCGAAGCCAGCGACGACGAAAATCACCTGCTACCGGAGGTGTTTGCGATCAGGGAAAAATCGAGCTTCTTCATACCCGGGCCCGCCCGGTAGCGCAGCGCCAAGGAGGCAAACTCATGTCAAGCGCACAAGTACAACCGTGGTATCGCGAACCCTGGCCGTGGCTGGTGATGGCCGGGCCGGCGATCGTCGTTGTTGCCGGCGTCATCACGGCGGTGATCGCCTGGCGCACCAGCGACGGACTGGTTTCGGACGATTATTACAAGCAGGGTCTGGTCATCAACCAGACCCTGCAACGTGACGAAAAAGCCAGCACGCTGGGCCTGTCGGCCGACATCCTTTTCAATCCCGGCCGCGACCGGGTTCGCGTTACGCTGATCGGACAAGACAGCCCGACCGCGTCACTGCGACTCTCCTTGCTCCACCCCACCCTCCCCGGGCGCGACCAGAGCATCGCATTGAAACGAGTTTCCGCCAGCCTTTATGAGGCGCCCCTGCAGGCCACCGGCGATGGTACCTGGCGCCTGCAACTGGAAGACCGCGAGGCAGGCTGGCGTCTGGTCGGCGCATGGCGCAGCAAACAGGATCAGGTCTCACTGGGGCAGAGTACCCAAGCCCCGTTTGCGCGGGCGCAGCCTCATGCCCAGGCCGTTACGGGTGGGGCGGCAAAATGATGCAGCGCCTGATCTGGGTTCTGTGGCTGGCATTTTTTATCGCCATCCCCGCTGTCGGCGTCGTCTTCACTGTGTTCGACCCTGCGGATATGCACCTGTTTGGCGAGTCTCTGGAACTCGGGCGCATGGGCGCCTACACCCTGGGTTTTTTCTTTTTCTGGACGCTAGGCGCCTGCGCCAGTGGCATGACCTGCCTGCTGCAGCGCTCAGCTTACGAAATCAACCGCTGCCCCCTGCCTGGCGCCGAGCGCCCGGCGGGTTGTCCGAAGCGGACTGAGCCCGGGGGCTGCTAGCCAACATTGTTATCGCAACATCAAGGCAACATCAAGGCAACACCAACGCAGCACCAACGCAACATCAACGCAGGATTTCATAACGCTGTCAAAGGAGAAACCACCATGTTCAAGAATATCCTGATCCCCACCGACGGATCCAAAATCGCCGCCAAGGCCGTCAAAGCCGGCATCGAGTTCGCCGCGGCGGTCGGCGCCAAAGTGGTCGTATATCAAGCGCTAGAGGAGACCATCCGCTACGCTTACTCTGAGGGCTACGTACTGCCAAAGAGCATGACCAACAACCTGGAACGCCAGACCAAGGAGCTGGCCGAAAAAAACTTGCGGCGATAAAGAAGACGGCCGTCGCAGCAGGCGTTGCCTGTGAAACCGTATCGGCCAAGGCCATCATTCCCTACGCGGGCATCGTCGCCACGGCAAAGAAGAAAAAATGCGATGCGATTTTCATGGCCTCGCACGGGCGTCGCGGCATTGCCGGCTTACTGATGGGCAGCGTGACCAACCAGGTGCTGACCCATTCGAAAATTCCGGTGGTGGTGTACCGCTAGACCAACAGAATCAGCAGGGCTCCTGACCGACTATTTTTTTCAACCCGGGCACGTCAAGAATACGGATATGTTTTTGCTGCACAGACACGAGTCCCTCTTCCTGGAAGCGCGAAAACAGGCGGCTGACCGTTTCGAGCTTGAGCCCGAGGTAGCTGCCGATTTCCTCACGCGTCATGCGCAGGTGAAAATCGGACGGGGACCAGCCGCGCGCCAGAAACCTTTGCGACAGGTTGATGAGGAAGGCCGAAACGCGTTCCTCGGCGCGCATGGTGCCCAGCAGCATCATGACGCCCTGGTCACGCACCAGTTCGCGGCTCATGACCTTGTGGAACTGCTGTTGCAGGTTTTTTACTTCGTGGGAAATTTCTTCCAGCCGCGCGAACGGGATGACGCAGACTTCACTGTCTTCGAGGGCGACGGTGTCCAGCGTATGGCGCTCCGTGCCGATGCCATCCATGCCGATGATTTCTCCGGGCATGTGAAAACCGGTGACCTGGTCGCGCCCGTCATCGCTGGTCACGCGACTTTTGAAAAACCCGCTGCGCACCGCATAAATGGAGGCGAAGGCATCGCCGTTGCGGTAAAGACAGTCACCGCGTTTGAGTTGGCGCCGGTTGGAAACGAGCCGGTCGAGATGCTCGACCTCCTCTTCGCTGAGTCCCATGGGGAGGCACAATTCACGCAGGCTGCAAGTGGAACAATGCGTCTGGAGTTGCTTGAGGTTGACCTTGGCTACCGGCGCGTTCATGTAACCCCTTATTTTTTCCGGGAAAGTCCGTGACCGTGCAAAAATTTCACCAACAAAACCCGGATGGACTGGTTATCGATCCAAATCTGCTGTCGCGTTTTGACAAACCTGGTCCGCGCTACACCTCGTATCCGACCGCTGACCGCTTTGTTGAGGCGTTCGACGAGACGGCGTACCACCAAACCCTTGAAAACCGCGGTCGCCAACGCTCCCGCAGACCGGTGTCATTATACCTGCACCTGCCATTCTGCGACTCTATCTGCTATTACTGCGCCTGCAACAAGATAATCACCCGCAAACGCGATCGGGCCACCGAATATGTCGGCTATATCGGCCGTGAAATGGATCTGGTCGTGCAGAGTCTTGGCACGCGCCAGACCGTGGAACAATTGCACTGGGGCGGCGGCACCCCCACCTTCCACAGCCTGGCGGAAATGACCCAGATCATGGGCCTCATCCGGCGCAATTTTGACCTCACCCCCGACGGCGAGTTTTCCATCGAGATCGATCCGCGCACAGTCAACAGCGAGACCATGGCCTGCCTGGCCCAACTGGGCTTCAACCGCATCAGCATGGGTGTGCAGGACTTCGACAGCCGCGTACAAGTAGCGGTCAACCGCGTACAAAGCGTGGAACAGACCGAGCTCGCCGTCACCGAGGCGCGCCAGCACGGCATCCGGTCTATCAGTTTTGACCTGATCTACGGCCTGCCGCAACAAACAACTGAGGGCTTCAGTGCAAGCCTGGGCCATGTGCTGCGCATGTCGCCCGAACGCATCGCACTTTATGGTTATGCCCACCTCCCCAGTGTGTTCAAACCGCAGCGCCGTATCAATGAAGCGCAATTGCCGACCCCGGCGACGCGCGTGGCCCTGATGGTGCTCGCCATACAAACGCTGACCAACGCGGGCTACGTCTACATCGGCATGGACCACTTCGCCAAACCCGATGACGAACTCACCCAGGCTAAACTGCAGGGCCGGCTGCACCGTAATTTCCAGGGCTATTCGACGCGCGCCAACACCGATCTCGTCGGCATTGGCGTTTCGGCCATCAGCAGCGTGGGCGCCACCTACAGCCAAAATTTCCGCGACCTGCCGGCGTACTACGACAGCCTCGATCGCGGCATTCTCCCGGTCATGCGCGGACTGGCGCTGACCCCCGATGACCTGGCACGCCGCACCGTCATCCAGGCGCTGATGTGCCATTTCGAGCTTTGCATTTCAGCGGTGGAGATTGCCTGCATGATCGATTTCCGCCGCTACTTCGCCGCAGAACTCGCCGACCTGGAAGAACTCGCGCGTCTCGGCCTGGTCGCGATAGAAGGCGACTACATCAATGTCACAGCGCGCGGACGCCTGCTGCTGCGCCCCATCTGCATGGTCTTTGACCGCTATTTGCGCGCCGCAGAACAGCGCGCGCGCTATTCCCAGGTGGTCTGATGGACGCAATGCTGCTCACCGCGCTCACCGTGGGCGTCCTCGGGGGCGTGCATTGCCTGGGCATGTGCGGCGGCGTAGTGGGTGCGATGACTTTGCGCCGTATTGAAAGAACGCCCTCGGCCAAGGCCCAGTTGCTGTTCAACGGGGGCCGCCTCACCAGCTACACCGCAGCCGGCGCGCTGGCCGGGGGCATTGGCGGCGCGGGCATCGCCGCGGGTAGCTTGATCCCTGCGCAATTGATGCTGTTTGTCGTCGCCAACGGCCTGATGATCCTGCTCGGACTGCACCTTGCCGGCGTCGGCAGCACCATGCTTGCCCTCGAGAGCACGGGGGCGAAATTATGGCGCGCTGCAAGACCGCTCACAGCCAGACTGCCCTCTGGCGACTCCGCCGGCGGTCGCTTCGCCGCCGGTCTGGCCTGGGGCGGGACCCCGTGCGGCCTTGTGTACAGCATGCTGGCACTGGCGCTGGTCAGCGGCAGCGCGCTACGCGGGGCGGCCATCATGCTCACGTTTGGCCTCGGCACACTACCCAACCTCCTTGCCGCCTCCTGGCTGCTGACGCGTTTTGGTGGGCGACTGCGCCGCCGCTCCACGCGCATCGCCGCGGGCATGCTGATCGCCGGGTTCGGCATTGTCGGTCTGGCGCGCATTCCCGGCCTGGCCGATCACCTGCGCGAGGGTCTGCTCTGCCTCGGCTTCAAGACCGGCTGAAAATACAAGGCTGAAACACGATTTTTGATGTAAATCAACAGGCGCAAGAAACCTCAGCGTACAATCAAAAACATTGCAAACTGCCAAGGTAAAACCATGACCCGCATACTGCTTTCCATCGACGGATCGAAACACGCCCTCAACGCCACGCGCAAATTGATTGCGATGGCAGCAGAATGGAAAAACCCGCCGGAGATCATTCCGCTTTTTGTACACCTGCCAGTGCCGCAAGTGGGGGGCATGGGCGCGGTAATCGGCAAATCGGCATTGCAAAATTACTACCAGGAGGAAGGTCGTGAAGCCCTTTCCGCCAGCATCAAGCTGCTTGAAAAAGCCGGCTATGCGACCCAACCGCTGATCAAGGTCGGGGCGATTGCTGAAACCATCGTCGCCGAAGCAAGCAAGAGCAAATGTGATCTCATCTGCATCGGCACCCGTGGCATGACGGCCGCCGCCAACCTGCTAATGGGCTCGACAGCCACCAAGGTCGCCCATCTCGCCACCACACCGCTGATCCTTATGCGCTGATCGCAAGCCGGTCACAGCCGGCCTGCGACCACAAAGTGAAAAGCCCGCGCCGGATTTCCGGGGCGGGCTTTTTTATTTCATAACAGGCTGGAAATCCCCGCCAGGCGGGGCTTTCCAGCCGTCAAGCCTCATGCCGCGAGCTTGGCCCGGGCGTAGTCGAAGGGCAGCGGCTTGCACTTTCCGGCAAGCAATTCATGCAAGCGCGCGGCGGCCACGGGCTTGCCAAACTGCGCGTTGCGCATCAGGATGCGCCCCTTCAATTGCTCGACTGAGATTTCCATCATCAGCTTCCAGTCAGCATCGCTGAGTCCCTCGCTGTCCAGTCCCACCACGCCCTTGAGCATGTGGCCGAATTCGTCGTCGTAGACGCGCGTGCAGGCCTCGGCGATGGCGCGGTCGGCCTTTTCATGGCCCGCCGAGGGGTAGTCGCGCAGTTTCATGCCCTCGGAGAACAGCGTGCAGTAACCGCCCTCGGTGAAACGCAGCGCACGACGGCCCAGCGTGCCGTAGCGCTCACCGTGCTCGTTGCGCATTTTGGTCAGTGCATCGTCCTCGGCGCGGCCGGGCATACGGTTATCTTCACGCCAGCTGTAGAGCGCGGCCGGGTTTATTTTTTCCTCGCCGGGCAGGCCGAGGGCGTCGTAAGCGTCGGCAAAGGCGCAATAGTGGGCAAACTCGGCCCACAGGCCCTCGGCGATATCGAGCACCTCGTGACGGTCGACACCAGTGTCGATTTTCGGAAACATTTCAGTAAGCTGTTCGAGCGGCCCGAGAAACAGGCCTTTTTTCTTGCCGTCGGTGCTGGCGCCCCAGACTTCCTTGAAACATTGCAAGGCGAGCCAGGCGCGGTCGGTCTCGCGCGTGCGCTTGTCCCACTTCCAATAGGTGCTGAACACCTCGGCCTCGCCCGCCCAATAAGGTGCGGCAACATCGATCAGGCGGTTGAGCTGCTTGCTGGCTTTCATGTTGTAGTCTCATCAAATTTGCGATCAGAATCGCACGTGTTTATTGTAGATGCCGCGGCCTTGCGGCGCCAGATTGAGCGCTCAATCGACACTGGGGTCAATCGACGCCGGGGTCAATCGACACTGGATAAAATCAGCCCTGGCATCAATCAGCCCTGGCCCCGGAATCCTTTACCGCCTTGGCGTAGCGCGCCAGATTGCGCTTCATCATTTCGCCATAGGCTTCAGGCGTATTGCCAACCGGCACCGCACCGAGCGCGGTCAAACGCTGCACGACATCCGGGTGCCTGACCGCCTTTGCCACCTCGGCCGCCAGCTTGGCAATCACCGGCTGCGGTGTTCCAGCGGGCGCCACCAGGCCAATTTCCGAGACAAAATCATAGCCGGGAATAGTCTCTGAAACAGCCGGTACATCCGGCGCCAGCGGCGAGCGTGCGGATGAGGTGACGGCGATCAACCTGGCTTTACCCGCCTTGACATGGGGACCGATGGCGGCAATCGCCGTGACCAGCATGGACAAATCGCCGCCGATAAAGGCCGGCGTCGACTGGCCCGACCCCTTGTAAGGCACGTGAACAATATCCAGTCCGAGCGATGCCTTGAACGACTCCATCAGGATATGGTGCAGGCTGCCGATGCCGGCCGAACCGTAATTCATCTTGCCAGGTGCGGCCTTGCCCGCGGCAATGAGTTCGGCCACCGTGTTGACCTGCGCGGAAGGTTGCGTCACAAGAAACAACGGAATGGTGGCGATCAGGCTGACCGGTGCGAAATCCTTTGCCGGATCATAGGGCAGCTTGGAAAACATGTAGGGATTGATCGCCGTCTGCGGCACATCCGGAACCAGCAGGGTGTAGCCATCGGGCGCCGCCTTGGCCACCGCCTCGCTGGCGGCAATACCTCCGGCGCCGGGACGGTTCTCGACAATGAACTGCTGCCCCAGGGCATCGGAAAGACGCTGGCCAATGACACGCGCAAACACATCCGGTGCCCCACCCGCTGCATAGGGCACGATCAGCCGCACCGCCCGGTTGGGATAGTCCTGCGCCTGCGCCAAGCCCGTGACTGCCAGGCACGCCACCAAAGCAGCGGTGATTTTTTTCATCCCTTCCTCCTTGCGTCCACCGTCTGTGTCCACCATCTCTTCGCCCTGCACTCGCCCCGCACTCGATAGGCGAAGCCCGGGGAATATTATTCTATTTTTCCGATCTTACGCACCACCTCGATCAAACGCCTGGCGTCGTCTTCCCAGTACTTCCTGAATTCCGGCGCATCCATGTAAACAATCGGGGTCTCGATCCTCGCCATCGCCGTCTTGAAGTCAGCATCCTCGACGGTCTGGCGCACCGTCTCGCGCAGGGTCTTGATCACCGCCTCTGGCGTGCCGGCCGGTGCGAACAAGCCCGACCAGATGTTGTACTCGACGTTATAGCCCAGTTCCTTGAGCGTCGGCACCTCTGGCAGCGAAGCAATGCGCTTGCCGCCCCAGTTACCCAGCGCACGCAACTTGCCCGCCTTGATCTGCGAGATGGCGACGGACGGGCCGAGCAGGCCGGCATCAACCTGGCCGCCGAGCAGCGCATTGAGCGCCGGACCGCCGCCGGCGTAAGGAATGTGCTTCATCTTGATGCCAGCGGCATTGGCAAACATCTCGGTGGCAACGTGGTAGGTGCCGTAATTTCCCGATGACGAATAGTTGATCGCATCCGGACGCTTTTTCGCATCGTCAACAAGATCCTTCAGCGTCTTGTAGGGGCTGTCGGCGCGCACCATCAATATGGTCGGATCAGCCGAGAGCAGTGCGATGGGCGCGAGTTGCGATAACTCGAACGACGCCGGTCGCCCGGCAACCCGATCGGCTTCCGGATTGGTCGACACGCTGGCGAGCGCCATCAATAGCGTGTAGCCATCGGGCTTGCCGGTTGCGACCACGGCGGCACCGATGGCGCCGCCGGCGCCCGGCCGGTTAACGATGACCACCGGCTGCTTGAGCAACTTGGCCATGATGATCGATGCCGGACGCCCGGTCAGCTCGGCCACACCGCCTGGCGGAAACGGCACGATCATGGTGATGGGTTTGGACGGATAGGCATCCTGCGCCTGGGCCGGCAACAGCGGCAAAGCCATGGCCGCCAGCATGGCGACGCGAAACGCGAACTTCATAGTCTTCTCCCTGGATGAGCACATCGAAGTTTTTTTCTTACGCATCATGCTAACGCGCTTTCGAAGCGCTGTCGCAGCAGATGCGGCAAACGGTCCGTCACACCCGTCCCGCAGGCTATCATACGAACCGCGCTTACCCATCCGGAATGGCATCATGAAAATAACCCGCGTCTCCGCCACCCCCCTCGACATTCCCGCCCGCGTGCAGCTTGCCGGCGTGGACAAGACCACCTCGCTTTCCGTCTGCCTGGTGGAAATAGAAACCGACACCGGCCTCATCGGTCACGGCTTCACCGCCATCAGCGAAGAGGAAGTCATTGCCGCCATCGTGCGCGAGATCGCCGGGCCGGCCCTTGTCGGCGAGGATCCGCTCGCCACGGAACGTCTGTGGGAAAAGCTCTACTGGCTGCTGTCACCGCGCGGACAGACCGGCTACGCCAGCCACGCCATCGCGGCGCTCGACATCGCACTGTGGGACATCAAGGGCAAGGCGCTGGGAATGCCGGTGTGGAAGCTGCTGGGCGGCGCGCGCAACACGGTGCCCGTGTACACCACCTTCGGTTTTGCCGTATTCGACCGCGAGCAACTGGCCGAGGCCGCCAAACACTGGGTCGCGCAGGGCCACCGGCGCCTCAAAATGGTCGTCGGCCACCATGCCTTGCAACGCCGCGAGGAAGCACGACCGCTGGCCGAAGTGATTGCCGAGGATGCACGCCGCGTGCGTGCGGTGCGCGCTGCGGTCGGCCCGGATGTGCAGCTTTACATCGACGCCAACTGCAGCCTCGATCTGTTTCACGCGCAAACCCTGGTGCGCAGCATCACCGATTGCGACGTGACATTTTTCGAAGAGCCGGTCACGCAAAACGATGTGCGGCAGATGGCCCAATTACGCCGCAGCACCGGCATGCGCATCGCCGCCGGACAAAACGAAGGCCTTGCCTTTCGCTTTCGCGACATGCTGCTCGCCGACGCGGTCGATGTGCTACAGCCCAATGCGGTCATCAGCGGCGGCTACAGCCAGTGCGTCAAGATCGCCGGCATGGCGTCGGCATTCAATATTCCAATCGCCAACGGCGGCGCCTGGCCCCACCACAACATGCACCTGCACGCGGGGCTTGCCAACGGCGGGTTGGTCGAATATCACTATGTTGCGGTGCTGGTGTGCGAACAGATCTTCGAAGGCCTCGCCAAGCCGGTCGACGGCCACCTGCCTCTGCCTGAAACAGCGGGTCTGGGATTCACCCCGCGCGCCGACGCCATCAGGGAACTGGCCAAGCGCCCTACCTCGCACGGCAAGGGCAAAGCCTGAGCCTTGCACGCCCGGCCAAATCTGCTTCTGGCACCGACATCCAACGGTGAAAACAAGGAATAACGCCGCCTTGACGCGGCGGGCGGCGGCGCGGCCGGAACAGACGCCGGACCACCTGCGCCGCCCCCGGTCAATCGACTCGGTATAAAATCGGAGCCATGAATAATCCTGCACGATTTCGCGACTTTGTCGTGGCGCTTGATCAACTGCTTGGCGAAGCCGGCACCGATGAGGCCCGCATTCTCAATGAAGGAGCCGGACTGCTACGCGAGCTGGTTCTGCATGATGACTGGCTGCCCGACGCGTTCGCCAAACCCGAACCCGGAACCTACCGCCAGTACCTGCTCTATTGCGACCCGCGCGAGCGCTTTTCGGTGGCCAGCTTTGTCTGGGCGCCAGGAGCGGGCACGCCGGTGCACGACCACACTGTATGGGGTCTGGTGGGTGTGATGCGCGGCGCCGAACTGTGCCGCGAATATCCCCTGCCGCAGCCGGGAAGAGCCATGCAGGCGCAAAACGAGCACCGCGTCGGCCCCGGTAGCGTCGATCGCGTGTCACCCACGGTGGGCGACATCCATACCGTGTCCAACGCCCTCGCCGACGAAGTGTCGCTGAGCATCCACGTCTACGGCGCCAATATCGGCGCGGTCAGCCGGCATGTGTTCGATGCGGCGACCGGCGCGTCAAAGCCTTTTGTGTCGGGCTATCACAACAGCGTTCTGCCCAATTTCTGGGATCGTTCAGCCGAGATAAGGGCCGCTGCGGAACTTGCCCGATGAGCAGCCTGATCGTGACGCAAAGCGGCACCCTCACACGACTCACCCTAAACCGGCCCGACAAGGCCAATGCGCTCAACGCCGAACTGGTCGACGCGCTGCTTGGCGCCGTTACCGCGGCGCATAGCGATGGCACGCGCCTGCTGGTGCTCCAGGGCGAAGGCCGCAACTTCAGCGCCGGCTTTGATTTCGGCGGCTACGACGAGCAGAGCGAAGGGGACCTCGTACTGCGTTTCGTGCGCATTGAGCAGCTGCTGCAGGCGCTGTACCACGCACCCTTTGCGACGCTGGCCATTGCCTACGGCAAGAATTTTGGCGCCGGCGCCGACCTTTTTGTCGCGGCCTCGGTGCGCGTCGCAGCGCCCGATGCGAGCTTCCGTATGCCCGGCCTGCGCTTCGGGCTGCAGTTGGGCACGCGGCGCCTCGCACAACGCATCGGCGCCGAAAAGGCGCGGGCGATTCTTGCCGAAAGCCGCAGCTTCGACGCCATGGCGGCGCGCGAGATCGGCTTTGTCACGCACGTGGCCGAACAGGGGTACTGGGACGCGGTGGTGGCCAAGGAACTGGCGCGGGCGATCACGCTCGAACCCGACGCCACGGCACGGTTGCATGCCGCAACCGTCGCTGACACGCGCGCAGCAGACTTGGCTGATCTGGTCGCCTCCGCGTCGCACCCCGGTCTCAAAGCACGCATCGCCCAATACCGCAAGCAATCGTAAGCCCGGGGCCATGCCCGGCGATATCCTTGCCAGGCTCAATGCCGACGTTGTGAAATGTTACAGCTCGCCGCTAACAAGGACAGCTTCACCACCAAGGGTGCCGACCCGAGGGCGGCGGCACGGCGCAATTTACCGCACCAATCCGGGTCGATATCGCAAAATGGGGCAAAATCCGGAAAGATTCCGGGCCAGATCCGCCCCACTCACAGACAAGCCCGCCACAGGAGCAGCGAATGAACACCAAAACCACCCTCAAAGTCGTCAAACCCGATGCCGAGTGGCAAAAAGAACTCACCCCCGAGCAGTACGAGGTGGCGCGCAAACACGGCACCGAGCGCGCGTTCAGCGGCGCGCTCTGGGACAACAAAGATTCCGGCGTGTACCACTGCGTCTGCTGCGGCAACGAACTGTTCAGTTCCGAGCACAAGTACGACTCGGGCAGCGGCTGGCCGAGCTACTGGCAGCCTGCCGATGCGGACAAGGTCGAAACCACCGTTGACCGCAGCCATGGCATGACCCGCACCGAGGTGCACTGCGCCGCCTGTGAGGCGCATCTGGGCCATATTTTCGAAGACGGCCCCAAACCGACCGGGTTGCGCTACTGCATCAACTCGGCCTCCCTTAAATTCGACAAAAAGCCCGGATAGCCGGCCACATTCGTCCAAGCGATGGTCAACCCGCTCCAGCAGGGTGAGAGGCTATAATAGTGCCCCATGAAATTCCTATTTGATCTATTCCCGGTAATCCTGTTTTTTATCGCCTTCAAGTTCGCCGGAATTTACGCGGCAACCGGGGTTGCCATAGCAGCGACCTTTGCCCAGGTTGGCTGGCTGAAACTGCGCGGCAAAAAGATTGATGCCATGCTTTGGGTCAGCCTCGCCATCATTGTGGTGTTTGGCGGCGCCACGCTCTTTCTGCAAGACGAGACCTTCATCAAGTGGAAGCCCACCGTGCTCTACTGGATGTTCGCCCTGACCCTGGGTTGCGGACAATTGATTTTCCGCCGCAACCTGATGCGCTCGATCATGGGCGCGCAACTGCAATTACCCGAGGTCGCCTGGACAAATCTGCTTTGGAGCTGGACCGGCTTTTTTGCCGTAATGGGCGTGCTCAATCTGTACATTGCGTTCAACTTTTCGACCGATGACTGGGTGAACTTCAAACTGTTCGGCGGCATGGGCCTGATGCTCGTGTTTGTCATCGCCCAAGCCTTGTTTCTCGCCAAACACATCCAGCAGGAAGATCCGAAATAATGGCCTCCCTGAATATCCCCGCAGACATCGAGCAGCGCCTCGCAGTGCTTGCGCCGCAACACCTGGAACTGCTGGATGAAAGCGGACAGCACGTCGGCCACGTCGGCGCGCAGGGCGGCGGCGGGCATTACCGCCTGACCATCGTGTCGCCGCAGTTTGCCGGCAAGAGCACCCTCGCCCGCCATCGCATGGTGTACGATGCGCTCGGGCCGATGATGAAGCATGACATCCACGCGCTCGCCATCAAGGCGAGTGCGCCCCACGAAATCAATTCAACCGCTAAGGAAATATCATGAACACCCCCTCCCGCCTACTGCTGACCGTGCTTTTAAGCGCAGCCGTATCCGCCCCCGCATCGGCGCAGACCGCCGCACCCGCCACACCCGCCGCCAAGGCTGCGCCGGCAGCCGCGCCCGCCGCCTCGAACAAGGTCGCCACGGTCAATGGTGTGGCCATCCCCAAGTCGCGCGTCGACGCCATCGTCAAGGAGCGCGCCCAGCAGGGCATGCCCGACAACGAGGAAATGCGCAAAGCCATCCGCGACGAACTTATCAATCGCGAAATCATCGTCCAGGAAGCCAACCGCCGCGGCCTGACCAAGAACGCCGACATGCAAAGCCAGATCGACATGGCCCGCCAGGCGGTGGTCGTGCGCGCCTTCCTGCAGGACTTCGTCAAAGCCCATCCGGTAACCGATGAGGTCATCAAGGCCGAGTACGAGAAGGTCAAAGGCCAGATGGGCAGCAAGGAATACAAGGCGCGCCACATCCTGGTCGAGAAGGAAGCCGAAGCCAAGGACATCGTCGCCAAGATTAAAAAGGGCGAAAAATTTGAAGAACTGGCCAAAGCATCCAAGGATCCGGGATCAAAAGACAAGGGCGGTGATCTCGACTGGAACACCCCGGCGAGCTACGTCAAGGAATTCTCCGATGCACTGACCAAACTGGAAAAAGGCAAGTACACCGAAGTGCCGGTGAAAAGCCAGTTTGGATTCCATGTCATTCAGCTCGATGACGTCCGCGACGTGAAGTTCCCGGGCCTCGATGAAGTGAAAGCCGGCCTGCAGCAGCGACTGCAACAGCAGCAACTTGAAAAAGCCGTCGCCGACCTGCGCGCCAAAGCCAAGGTCGAGTAATTACCGCTGGCGGATAAAAAAACGGGGCCTGCGGGCCCCGTTTTCCATGGTGGGCGGCGCTTTGATTACCCGCGCCGTAGTACCGCTTGCAACGACTTGGTCGCGGGCTTGTTCTGCAGTAATTTCACACCGGGCACAGCGGACACCACCTTTGCGGCCTGGGCGATCTGGTCCTTGTTGTCGACAAAGCCCGACAACTGCACCCTGCCCTTGTAAATCTCGACGCTGATCGCGGTCGAGGGCAGGCCCTTCGCCGCAAGCAAGGCCGCCTTGACCTTGGTGGTTCAAGCGCGCGTCATACGAGCGCGCTCAACCCGCCCTTAAGCAATCCATTTGCGCGCATTGCGGAACAGGCGAATCCAGGCACTGTGCTCCAACCAGTCGGCCGGAGTCCAGGACATCTGCGCCGAACGGAACACCCGCTCCGGGTGCGGCATCAGCGCGGTGAAGCGACCGTCGGCCGTCGTCACTCCGGTGAGCCCACCGGGTGCGCCATTAGGATTTTGCGGGTAGCGCTCTGCCGGCTTGCCGTAGCTGTCGACAAAACGCAGGGCGGAGATGACCTTCGCCTGGTGCCCCACCTCGCGGAATACCGCGCGGCCCTCACCATGCGCGATCACCACCGGCATACGGCTACCGGCCATGCCGCTAAAAAACAGCGACGGATTTTCCGGCACTTCAACCATCACCAGTCGCGCCTCGAATTGCTCCGAGCGGTTTTTTACAAATTTCGGCCAGTAATCCGCGCCGGGAATCAGTTCGGTCAGATTGGCCATCATCTGGCAGCCGTTGCAAATGCCCAGCGCAAAACTGTCGGTGCGTGTGAAAAACGCACTGAAGTCGTCGCGCGCACGCTGGTTGAACAGGATCGATTTAGCCCAACCCTCGCCACCGCCAAGCACGTCGCCATAAGAAAATCCGCCGCAGGCGGCAAAGCCCTTGAAGGTGGCCAGCGAACGGCGGCCGGTGATGATGTCGCTCATGTGCACATCGACGGCATCAAAGCCGGCACGATCAAAGGCCGCCGCCATTTCAACCTGGCCGTTGACGCCCTGCTCGCGCAAAATCGCAAGCTTCGGTCGCGCTCCCATGCCAATAAAAGGCGCAGCAATGTCATCAGCCGGGTCGTAGGAAAGTTGCGCGTGCAACCCCGGATCGAGCACATCGAGCACGCTGTCGTACTCTTCCTGGGCGCACTGCGGATTGTCGCGCAAGCTTTGCATGCGCCAGGTAGTTTCTGACCAAATGCGCTGCAATTCGACACGCGGCACCGAGAACACCGGCTTGGCGTTGCGCACCAGCCGTATCTGCCCGGTTTTATTCGGGTTGCCGATCAGGTGGGCGATAAGACCGTGTTCGCGCAGCGCCGCCAGCACGGCGTTGCGCTCGGCGGCGCGCACCTGCAGCACCGCACCCAACTCTTCCGCAAACAAGGCGGCCAGCATGCGCTCGTCGCTGCGCCCCTGCAAAACTCCCGGCGTGCGCTCGCTGCCATCGACATCGAGGGCCTGCGCATCGTAGGACAACAGATCCAGATTGAGGGTCACGCCGCAATGGCCGGCGAAGGCCATCTCACACACCGTGGCGTAAAGGCCGCCATCGGAACGATCGTGATAGGCGAGCAATTTGCCAGCGGCATTGAGCGCCTGAATTGCGGCGAAAAAGCGCTGCAGCGCCGCGGGCTCATCGACGTCGGGCGCGGCGTTGCCCATTTGCCCGAAAACCTGCGCGAGTATTGAACCGCCGAGCCGGTTGCGGCCCGCAGCGATATCAATCAACAGCAATTCGGTTTCGCCCTGATCGAGTTTGAGTTGCGGCGTCAGTGTGCGCCTGACGTCCGAGCAGGCGGCAAAAGCCGAGATGATAAGAGACACCGGCGAGACCACCTCGCGCGCCTTGCCCCCATCGTCGCTCCAGGCGGTGCGCATGGACAGCGAGTCTTTCCCAACCGGGATGCTGACGCCGATGCTGATGCACAGGTCGGCGACAGCGCGCACGGTATCGAACAGCCCCGCGTCCTCGCCGGCGTATCCGGCCGGGGACATCCAGTTGGCGGATAGCTTGACGCCGGCCAGAGCATCGATCGCCGCGGCGGCGATATTGCTGATGGCCTCGCCCACGGCCATGCGGCCGGACGCGGGCGCGTCGATCAGCGCCAGCGGCGTGCGCTCGCCCATGGCCATGGCCTCTCCGGCGTGTCCCTCAAAGCCGAACAGCGTCGCGGCGCAGTCGGCCACCGGAACCTGCCACGGACCGACAAAGGGGTCTCGCGAACACAGGCCACCGACCGTGCGGTCACCAATCGAAACGAGAAAGGTCTTGTCGGCGACGGCCGGATGACGCAGCACGCGGCGGCAGGCCTCATCGAGCGTGATGGCACTGAAATCCAGCGGCGGCAGGCGGCGCACAAAGTGCACCACGTCGCGCGTCATGCGCGGTGGCTTGCCCAACACCACCTCCAGCGAAATATCCACGGGTGCGAGGGGACGATCACCCTGGTCCGGATCGGACACCAGCAAGCGGTCCTCTTCGGTTGTTTCACCCAGCACCGCAAACGGGCAGCGCTCACGCTCGCAAAGCAAGCGGAAAAACGCAAGCCTGTCGGGTGCGACGGCGAGCATGTAGCGCTCCTGCGACTCGTTGCACCAGATCTCACGCGGCGACATGCCCGATTCCTCCGAGGGCGCTGCGCGCAGGTTGACGCGGGCGCCGCGACCCGAGGAGTGGGCTAGTTCGGGTAGCGCGTTAGACAGGCCGCCGGCGCCGACATCGTGGATAGACAGGATCGGGTTGTCCGCGCCAAGCTGCCAGCAGCGGTCTATGACCTCCTGCGCGCGACGCTCGATTTCGGCGTTACCGCGCTGCACCGAGTCAAAATCCAGGTCTTCGGCGTTGGCGCCGGTGTCCATACTCGAGGCGGCGCCACCGCCCATGCCGATCAGCATGCCCGGACCGCCCAGTTGCACCAGCAGGGTTCCAGCTGGCAGCCCGAGCTTTTGCACATGCTCGGCGGCAATATTGCCTATGCCGCCGGCGATCATGATAGGCTTGTGATAGCCGCGCACCACGCCATCCACCTCGGCTTCAAAGCTGCGGAAGTAACCGGCGAGATTGGGGCGTCCGAACTCATTATTGAATGAAGCCGCGCCAATCGGACCGTCGAGCATTATTTGCAGGGCCGAGGCGATGCGCGGAGGCTTGCCAAAATCTTTTTCCCAAGGCTGCTCTGCCCCGGGAATGCGCAGGTTCGACACCGTGAAACCGACCAGTCCGGCCTTGGGTTTGCCGCCCCTTCCGGTGGCGCCCTCGTCGCGTATCTCGCCGCCAGAGCCCGTTGCCGCCCCCGGGAAGGGCGAAATGGCAGTCGGGTGGTTATGTGTTTCGACCTTCATCAGCGTGTGCGTCAGCGCGTCATGATAAGCATAGGCACCTTTGCCATCCGGGTAAAACCGTCGAAACTGCGCGCCTTCCATGACCGCCGAATTGTCCGAGTAGGCGACCACCGTGCCCTGCGGATGGGCCTTGTGCGTTTCACGGATCATGCCAAACAGACTTTCGCCGCGCGGCTTGCCGTCTATCACCCAGGAGGCGTTGAATATCTTGTGACGGCAGTGCTCCGAATTGGCCTGTGCAAACATGGTCAGTTCGGCGTCGGTCGGATTGCGGCCCGCGCCGTTGAAATGGTCGAACAAATAGTCGATTTCGTCGGGCGACAATGCCAGCCCCATGTCGCGATTGGCGCGCTCCAATGCGGCCTTGCCGCCAGCGGAAAGGTCGACCACTTCCAGCGGCCGTGGCGCGACGTGACGGAACAAGGCCTGCGCGTCTTCGAGCCGCTCCAACACCGCCTCGACCATGCGGTCGTGCACCAGCGGCAGCACCTGGGCACGATGTTTGGCCAGAGCCGCGGCATCGGAAAAATACCAGGCGCAACCGCGCTCGATGCGCGTCACCGCCTCAAGGCCGCATTGGCGGGCGATGTCGGTCGCCTTGGAGGACCATGGTGAGATGGTGCCAATGCGCGGGGTGACCAGGATCATCGACGGAGAAGC
Organism: Bordetella parapertussis; assembly: GCA_945892985.1. Taxonomy (GTDB): domain Bacteria; phylum Pseudomonadota; class Gammaproteobacteria; order Burkholderiales; family SG8-39; genus CAITSH01. The sequence goes on along the minus strand of CAMDDU010000013.1, from coordinate 16,619 downwards.
TTCCGCCGCCGCGTCACCATAAGCCAGAATGCGCCCGAGCTTGTCCTGCTCAGATACTGAAAGCGGTCGTGTGACTTCGACAAAATGCCAGAAACAGGTGCTGCGGACAGAGAGTCCGGCCGTCGCCAGACCGGCGAGGCGTGCGTTGAGCTTGTCGAGTCGAAGGGCGGAGAGGGCTGCTCCGCCGCGCAGAGTAAGGATGTCCGGCATTTGCGCTGCTTTTAAAGCGCAATTATAACGGTGATTGCACTATCAAGTGATGAACCGGCGGGGCGGCGTGGGGTCTCCATCCCGCCCATCAGCGCTTCAGCTGCAAACCGTCCTTGACGTTTCCGGACAGCGCCAGACTGGCGCGCGACTGCGTCGGGCCGGAGCGCAGTTCGAGCTGAATCCGGCCGGTGGTTTCGCCGGTCACCCCAACCTCGGCCGCACCGTTCGCCGACATCAGCCCGCCGGCAATACGCAGGTTGCGCAATTGCACCCGTCCGGCATCGACGACCAAGCCGCTATTGAGCTCCGAGAACAGGGTCGAGCCGCCGGCCTGCGTTCCCGATTGCTGCAGCAGCCGTGTAAAGTCGATTTTGTTAAGCGTGCCCTTTTCCACTTTCACGCTGCCTTCCAAACGCACTGAGGGGAACAGCATGGCCGGATTGACCGAGCGCATCGAGTAGGCGCCCCTGCCCTCCAGCTTGCCGCTGGAAAAAACTTGGGGAACAAGCTTAGCCGGATCGAGCAGGCGCACCGCAACCTCGCCGTCCAAGGTCCACTCGGACACCCATTTCAATCTTGCCTTACCATTCAGACGGCCCTCAAAGGCCTTCGCCTCAAACTCTGAGAGCATCAGCTCGTCGCGCGTGAGTACGCCCTTCGCGGCAAAATCATCCAGGTTGAAAGCAGCGCCAAACGCCGGCGGGAATGTTTTGGCGGCAATTTCAACTTTCACGCCGTCGGACTCGAACATCAGCTGCGCGTTCTGCGACTTGTCCGCAGTCGCAATCCCCAGACGCGTCAGGCGGCCATCGGCTCCCACGTTGCCCTCGAGGTTCAACGGCGGCAGCACCAGGCCTTTCAATTCAAGCTTCAGCGCAGGCAGAACAAAGCGTTCGATGCGCAGTGCCTGCGCATCAAACGGCTTGGCCGCATTGCCCTGATTACCCCATAGCGCGGCGGCGAGCATCGCCGTGGGCACCACCGCACCATCAAGTTCAACAGACTTGAAAATCTTAAGCTCGCCCAGAAGCGAACCCAATTCGGGCGAAGCGCGCACCTCCGAGAAGCGCGCTTGCGGCTCGGTGCCGATGGCGACTTTCTCAAAGCGCAATTGCGGCGAAGGAAACAACGACAGTCGCACCGAAGCGATGGTCACCGGCTGGCCGAAACGCGCACTCGCCAGTTTTTCATAGACCGGGATGTAAGCGTTCAGCGGCATCACGTGCGCCAGGCCGACGACAGCAAGCAATAGCCCGAACATCGTAATGGCGATAGGCTTACCCCATTGCCAGGATGGACGTGACATCGATGTGCCGGCCTTGGAAGCCCGGTCGGCACCCATGCCCGCCTGGTCTTGCTTACGGTCGTACATCTCCGCATCCGACTGCTTGCGCGCATCGGCGTCGGCTTTTTCGCGCAAGCGCGCTTCCTTGCGCGCCTTGGCGGCGGCTTCGGCCTCGGCCTTTGCGCTGGCCTTTTTATCCTGTTCGCGCGCCTGCTCTTCCGCGACGGCCTGGCGTTCAGCTTCTTCCCGTTCGCGCCCGGCGCGCGCTTTCGCCTCTTTTTCTGCCAGCGCCGCCGCGGCCTCCTGCCTGGCTTTTTCCTCCCTCAGACGCGCCTTTTGCTCGGTTTGCTCGCGTTCATGACGCGCGGCTTCCTCACGCTCTTTTTGCGCCGCTTCCAGTCTTTCGTTCAGGTCGGACTCAAGGCTGTCCAGTTGGAAAGCATCGCCCTTCTTGTCAGAAGGGCCAACTGTGGCCGCCGCGGCCAGCTTGGCAAGCGCAGCCTGTGCACCGGCGTCCGCCAACTGGCGCGAGCGTTCCGCAGCCTGCTGTTTTTCCGCTTGCTGTTTTTCCGCCTCGCGACGCTCGGTATCGCGCCTGGACGTCTCCTCAGCCTCACGCGCCACCTTTTCCGCGCTCTCACGCGCCAGGCGCGCCTGGTTTTCAGCCTCGGCTCGCGCCAGCGCGTCGGCCTTCTCCCTGCGTTCCGCGTCTTGCCTTGCCATTAGTTCGGCCGCCTCTCGTGCGTGGCGTTCGGCATCCTCTTTTTGCTTACGTTCGGATTCTTCCTTCGCCAAGCGCTCGGCCGCCGCCTTGGCCTCGGCCTCCTGCCTGGTCCGGAGTTCGGCCGCCTCTCGTACCTGGCGTTCGGCATCCTCTTTTTGCTTACGTTCGGATTCTTCCTTCGCCAAGCGCTCGGCCGCCGCCTTGGCCTTGGCCTCCTGCCTGGTCCGGAGTTCGGCTGCCTCACGCGCCTTGCGCTCAAGCTCCAGACGGGCCGACAACGCCGCTTCGACGCGCGCGCTTTCCGCCGCCGCCTTGCGCGCCTTGTCCTCAACTTCGTGCACCTGGCGTGCGGCGTCCGCCCTGAGGCGACGCTCCGCTTCCTCACGCGCCTCGCGATCCGCCCGCTCACGCGCGATCCGGTCAGCCTGGTCACGCGCCTTATGCTCAGCATCGTCCTGGGCGCGGCGCACGGCGTCTTCCCTCGCCTTGAGTTCGGTCTGGGCGCGCGCAGCGCGTTCAGTGGCCAGACTGAGCTTCAGTTCCTCGGTTTCACGCTTGAGACGCTGCTGCTCCTCGTCGCGATGTCTATCCTCTTCATCGCGCCTGGCCTTTTCTGCGCCATCCTTGCGCGCGCGCTCCTCCGCCTCCTGCTTGGCTCTGGCTTCGGCCTCCAGTCGCAGGCGTTCTTCGGTTTCACGCCGCTCTTTTTCCGCAAGCTCACGACGCATTTTTTCTTCCGCCGCGGTGCGCGCAAGCACCTCCGCCGCTTTGCGCGACTGATCTTCGATTTCCCGCTTGGCGCGCGCTTCGGCCAGCTTGCGCTGCAAAGCTTCAGCGTCTGCGTTGGGTGCGGCCTCTGCCTTGCGTTTCACATCACCATCGGCACGCGCGACCTCATCCACCCTGGCCTTGGCTTGGGCTTGGGCTTGCGCAAGCGCCACGGCTTTTGCCTTGGCCTGGGCCTGGGCCTCTGACTCGGACAGCGCACGCTGCGCCGTCTCAGCGGCAAGCTTTTGTTTTGCCGCGGCGAGTTCCTTCGCGCGCGTGGCTGCAGCAGTGCGGGCAATCTCTTCCGCCTCGCGTTGTTGCCGCTCCGCCTCCAGATTCCTGACCTGCGCCACCGGAACGGCCGCCGCTTTGGGCGCCGCCTTGGACGGGGCCGCGGTGAAATCCAGATCGTCTTCATCAACCACCGGACTTTGCGTCGGCGGCGACTCGGTTTTGGGCACGGTGACAAACTCGCGGATGAACCCTTCCCTCACCAACTGCTTGAGCGCCTCCAGGAGCTTGGGCTCAGGCCGGTCAAGCCGCTTTTGCAACTCGCCGACCGTGCCCCTGCCATCCACCTCCTTGAGAACGTCGCGCAGGTCGCGGGAGAGCAGGCTGGTCTTGCCGCTGGTCTCCATCAAACCCTTGGCCGTCTTGGTTAATACCGTCCTGCGGTCCATGCTCGTCTTTCAGGTTCAGGTCTAGGCTGTCGGGGGACAAGTCTCGGGTTTCGCGTTCAGGGTGGCGAACACAGCCCCCCACCTGCGCGATCCACAAGCACACCCTAACAATTTTGCGGGTGTTGGAAAAGGCTGATTTCCTATGAATTTACAGTCATTATAGGGATTCCGACTGAGGCGGTGAAGGAACTGCTTCACGCTGCCGCACACCTGCTCACATAGAATTTTCATCCAAAACAATGCCCAAACACGACACTTATGACGCCATCATCGTTGGCGGCGGTCACAACGGCCTGGTCTGCGCCTGCTACCTGGCCGGAGCAGGACTAAAGGTCCGCGTACTGGAAAAGCGCGCAATCGTCGGCGGTGCGGCCGTCACGGAAGTGTTTCATCCGGGCTTTCGCAACTCCACGCTGAGCTACACCGTCAGCCTGCTGCAAGCCAGGGTCATAGCCGACCTCGGTCTGGCCGGGCATGGCTTGCGCGTAGTCGAGCGACCCCTGCCAAATTTCCTGCCCTTCCCTGACGGGCGCTGCCTGCGCATGCCCGCGGATGTGCCATCACTTCGCGCCGAAATCGCGCGTTACTCCAAACGCGATGCCGCCCGCGTCGGCGACTATCTCGCTCTCGTGGCGCGCATGGCCGATACGCTGCGCGGACTCATCCTCGAAACGCCCCCCAATCTGGGCGGCGGCTGGCGCGCGGCGTGGTCCGCGTTGGGTCTGGGCCGCAAGCTGTCGCGCATTGGCCTCGAAGGCCAGCGCGACTTATGGGAGTTCCTCACGCGCAGCGCCGGCGACCTCCTCGATGACTGGTTTGAAAGCGATCAGGCAAAAGCGGCCTTCGGCTTTGACTCCATCGTCGGCAATTTCGCCGGCCCGTATTCGCCCGGCTCCGCCTATGTCCTACTGCACCATGCCTTTGGTGAGGTCAACGGCAAGCGCGGCAGCTGGGGCCATGCCATAGGCGGCATGGGCGCGATCAGCGACGCCCTCGCCGCCGAAGCCAGGCGGCGCGGTGTACTCATAGACACCGATGCGGCCGTGGCGCAGCTGCGGGTCAACGCCGGGCGCATCAGCGGCGTGGCGCTCGAAGACGGAAGGGAGTTTTCGACGCGGAGCGTGGCGTCCTGCGTCAACCCGAAACTGCTCTACGACAAACTGCTGCCGGCAGACGTATTGCCGGAAACCTTCCGCACGCGTATGGCGCGTTGGAAATGCGCCTCCGGCGTGCTGCGCATGAACGTGGCGCTGTCGGAACTACCCGACTTCAGCAGCGCCCCGGGCAAGAATCAGCAGCCACATCACGGCGCCGGCATCATCATCGCGCCTTCGCTCGGCTACATGGAGCGCGGTTTTTTTGACGCGCGCACGCTGGGTTGGTCGCGTGAGCCGGTGGTCGAGGTGCTGATCCCGAGCACGCTCGATGACTCACTCGCGCCCAAGGGACAGCATGTCGCCAGCCTGTTTTGCCAATACTTCAATCCGGAATTGCCCGGAGGGCAGTGCTGGGACACGGCGCGCGATGCAGCCGCCGATGCTGCCATCGCGGTGGTCAATCGCATTGCGCCCAACTTCAGCGCCAGTATCATCGCCCGCAGCGTCCACACGCCGCTGGACCTTGAGCGCACATTCGGGCTCGTCGGCGGCGACATTTTCCATGGCGCGCTGACCCCGGACCAGTTATTCAGCGCAAGGCCCCTGTTAGGACACGCCGACTACCGCGGCCCGATAAAAGGCCTTTATCACTGCGGCTCGGGTGCCCATCCGGGCGGCGGCGTTACCGGCGCACCCGGATACAACGCGGCGCGGGAGATGATCGGCGACCTGAAATAAGGCAAGTATCGACTGGAAACGGCCTATTGACGCGGGTTTCCAGCTGATGAGCAGATCCCGCTAGGCCTTTCCGAATCCCCCGCCACCCGGCGTTTCAATCACGAACACATCACCGGGATTCATTTCCGCCTGGTCCGCCCCGCCGAGTTCTTCGATGCTGCCGTCTATGCGTTCGACGCGGTTGCGCCCGACCTGGGCCGGCAGGCCGCCGGCCATGCCGTAAGGCGGAATGCGCCTGTGACCCGACAGGATGGCCGCCGTCATGGCCTCAAGAAAGCGCACGCGACGCACCGCGCCGTTGCCGCCATGCCAGCGCCCGCCTCCACCCGAGCCCTGTTTGATTTCAAAACTTTCCAACAGCACCGGGAAACGCCATTCAAGCACCTCGGGGTCGGTCAGGCGTGAATTGGTCATGTGCGTCTGCACGACGTCGGTGCCGTTGAAACCCTCGCCCGCGCCCGAGCCGCCGGAAATGGTTTCGTAATACTGGTAGGTCTTGTTGCCAAAAGTAAAGTTGTTCATGGTGCCCTGCGAAGCGCCCATCACGCCCAATGCGCCGTACAGCGTGTCGGTCAGGCATTGTGAGGTTTCGACGTTGCCCGCCACCACCGCCGCAGGAAAGCGCGGGTTGAGCATGGAGCCTTCGGGGATGATCACCTCCAAAGGTTTAAGGCAGCCGGCGTTGAGCGGAATGTCATCATCGACGAGGCTGCGGAACACATAAAGAACCGCTGCCATGCACACCGCCGAGGGCGCGTTGAAGTTGTTCGGCAACTGACCTGATGTGCCGGTGAAATCAATGACGGCGCTGCGTTTGGCGTGATTAATGGTGATCCTGACCTTGATCAGTCCTCCGTTGTCCATCTCGTATTCAAAAGCGCCGTCCTTGAGCACGTCGATGACGCGGCGCACCGCCTCCTCGGCGTTGTCCTGCACATGGCGCATATAGGCGTGCACCACCTCCAGACCGAAGTGGACAACCATGCGGCGCAGTTCCTGAACGCCTTTTTCATTGGCGGCAATCATGGCGCGCAGGTCGGCCATGTTCTGCTCGACGTTGCGTGTCGGGTATTTGGCCGATTGCAGCAACGCCACGGTCTCGGCCTCGCGCAACCGACCCTCTTCGACCAGCAGGAAGTTGTCGATGAGCACACCCTCTTCCTCAATGTGCTTGCTATAGGGCGGCATCGAGCCCGGGGTGATGCCGCCGATGTCGGCGTGGTGGCCGCGAGAACCGACATAAAACAAGATGTGCCTGCCGGCGTCATCGAACACCGGCGTGATGACGGTAATGTCGGGCAGGTGGGTGCCGCCGTTGTAGGGCGCGTTGAGCACGTAGACGTTGCCGGCCTTCATCTTGCCGGTGTTCTCGCGAATCACCGTGCGTATCGATTCGCCCATAGATCCAAGGTGCACCGGCATGTGCGGCGCATTGGCGATGAGTTCACCCGCCTGGTTGAACACCGCGCAGGAAAAATCCAGGCGCTCCTTGATATTCACCGAGTAGGCGGTATTGGCCAGACGCAGGCCCATTTGCTCGGCGATGGACATGTAGAGGTTGTTGAAAATCTCCAGCATCACCGGATCGACCTTGGTGCCCATGGCGTGGCGCTCCGGCCTCGCCTCAATGCGCTCGAGTACGATGTGATCGCGCGCCGTGAGTTCGGCCTGCCAGCCGGGCTCCACCACGGTGGTGGCATTGGCCTCGGCAATGATGGCAGGCCCCTTGAGCTTGTCACCCGCTTGCAGCGCATCGCGAATGAACACAGGCGTCGCGTGATGCCTGCCGCCGGTGAACATCTGCACCGTTTGGGCCGCCTGCGGCGTGCCTATGCGCGTACCGGGCGCCGGCATTGCCTCGGGCGGCGCATCCGAGGCGCCTATGGCCTCGACCGACACCGCCTCGGCGATCAGCCCGCGATTGGGCATCAGGAAGGAATAGCGCATGCGATAGGCCGCCTCGAACTCGGCGACCATGCCGGGAATAGCGGCGAGCTTTACGATCAAGGCCGAATCGGTACCGTCATAACGCAGGTGCACGCGCTTGACGACACGCACGCGTTCGGGCGGCAGGCCCTGCCCGAGTAATGCCTCGCGCGCCGACACGGCGAGTCGGTCGAGCACCGACTCGAGCTCGCCAACATGCTTGGGCTCGAGTTTTACCTCAACGGCCTGCTCGCGCATCGCCGTCTGGTCGGCAAGGCCCATGCCATAGGCCGAAAGAACGCCGGCCAGCGGATGAATGAACACCCGCGTCATACCCAGCGCATCGGCGACAAGGCAGGCGTGCTGGCCGCCGGCGCCGCCAAAGCAGCACAGCGTGTATTCAGTGACATCGTGACCGCGCTGCACCGAAATTTGCTTGATGGCGTTGGCCATGTTGCCAACGGCGATGTCGATGAATCCCTCGGCCACGGCCTCGGGTGTGCGCGCATTGCCCGTGGCCTTGCGGATGTCCGCGGCAAGGGCGGTGAATTTTTGACGCGCGACATCGGCATCCAGACGCTCGGTGCCGGAACGCCCGAACACAGGCGGAAAAAATTGCGGCTGTATCTTGCCCAGCATGACATTGCAGTCGGTCACGGCCAGCGGGCCGTCCTTTCGATAAGAGGCCGGACCCGGGTTCGCCCCGGCCGAGTCGGGACCGACGCGGTAACGCGCGCCATCGAAATGCAGAACGGAACCGCCGCCCGCTGCCACGGTGTGGATGCTCATCATGGGCGCACGCATGCGCACACCGGCAACCTGGGTCTCAAACACCCGCTCGAGGTCGGACAATTGCGTGCCGGCAAAATGCGACACGTCGGTGGAGGTGCCGCCCATGTCGAAACCGATGATTTTTTCGAAGCCCGCCATGAGCGAGGTGCGCACCGCACCAACAATGCCACCAGCCGGCCCGGACAGAATGGAGTCCTTGCCCTGGAAGCGCCGCGCGTCGGTAAGGCCGCCGTTCGATTGCATGAACATCAGACGCACACCGGATAATTCGGAGGCGACCTGATCCACATAGCGGCGCAGGATGGGCGACAAATACGCGTCAACCACCGTGGTGTCACCGCGCGACACCAGCTTCATCAAGGGGCTGACCTGGTGCGAGGCCGATACCTGGCTGAAGCCGGCCTCCCTCGCCGCAGCGGCGACGGCTTTTTCATTTCCGGAAAACCGATAGCCATGCATGAATACGATGGCAACCGAACGGTAACCCTCGGCGTAGGCCACGCCCAGCTCACGCTTGGCCGCAGCAAGATCAAGCGGCACCAGCACCTCACCGCGCGCGCCCGTACGCTCATCCACCTCCGTCACTTTCGAGTACAGCAGTTCGGGCAGCACGATATTGCGGTCAAACAGGCGCGGACGGTTCTGGTAGGCGATGCGCAGGGCATCACGAAAGCCGCGCGTGATCAGCAGCAGTGTTTTTTCACCCTTGCGTTCGAGCAGCGCGTTGGTGGCCACGGTGGTGCCCATCTTGACCGCTTCGATTTGCTCGCCTGGAATAGCCGCGCCGGCGGCCACTCCCATCAGGTGACGTATGCCCGCCACCGCCGCGTCACGATAATGACCGGGGTTTTCCGACAGCAGCTTGTGCGTGCCGATGGAGCCATCCGGGCGGCGCGCGACGATATCCGTGAAGGTGCCTCCACGATCTATCCAAAATTGCCAGCGCAGTGATGTGGGTTGTGTGTTCATCGTATGATTCCGGTGGTTTGTTCAGACTTTGCGGCACGAAAGGCCGAAAGCAGCATTTTTCCTTCGTCGCCCGCTTGCGCGAGCCAGTCGTTCATAACAACTTCTGCCGCCGCGCCAAAAGCGGCGCGCAACACCGGCGAGAGCGCAGGCGCGACAACACCGCCAGCCTGCCGCAAACGACCATAATTTTCCTTGACACGCGCGCCCATGCGCTGCCACAACGACCGCATTGTGGCCGCGGCGCAAGCCTCTATGTCTGCCTGCAAACCCACATCAAGCTCGTTCCAACTTGCCAGGTTCATGGTCGTCAGACTGAGTGGCACAGCATAGTGCAGCGGCGTAAAACACGGCAGGACCGGCCACAGCCTGGCACCGGCGCCGCCATCCCCCGAGGACATCACGCCATCGAGTTCGCCTGCCGCGAGCAGGCCAAGCGCCTGCGTGAACGGTGTGTAAAACGCCTTCGCCCCAATTCGCCCAAACACCTGGGCACTGCCCGCGTCATAGGTGCGCACACGCAAGCCGTTCAAGGTCTGGACGTCCGCGATGGGAAAACGAGTCCAAAGTCCGGTCGGCGGCCAGGGCGAGGCGTAAAGCAATTTCTGCCCCAATCCGGCCAGTACGCGCTCGTAGTGCGGACGCGCCAGATTAAACAGCAGGCGGGCATCGTCGGTGCCAAGGGTGAGGAATGGCAAGGACGGCAGTTGGAACAAGGGATGAAGCGCAACGAGCGCGCCGGCGAAAGAATCGGCCAGCATGATGCGGCCTGCGCTAACTGCTTCAAACTGCTCGCGTGTGTTGAGTCCGGCGGCTGCGTCGGTCTTGACGCAAATGCGCACACGCCCTGCGCTAACACGCCCAAGATGCAGGGCGAATTCAAGATCACCCTCGCCAGCGATTGAAGTGGCGGGATACTCATTGGCGAGATCCCATGCAAAGAAAGGCGCGGGACCGTTTTCCATCACTTGCTCAGGCAAACCCATGATGCGCCCCGGCCTTTGACATATTCACAGCCATTCGGCCGCACGTTAGAGCGAGGTGGCGGCACGGGCCGCCTGGTCATACAGACCGGACAGAAACCGCAAGAAACACGCCAACTCGCCCAACAAAACGCCCGCTGCGAGAAGAACCCTCCGGCCGTCTACCGAGTGCCACCGGCACCATGGCATGGGCTCGTTGCGGCGAACGGCGCAATATAGCTATTTATTGATAATTTGTCATCGTTTTACTAGAGTAAGCTGGGGCAACACTGATCAAGTCCTGCCAATGAGAGTCCAATGGGAGAGTCCATTGACAGAGGCTCTCGAGCGGCTTCCCTCTGCCGCGGGGAAGATACAAGGGGGCTTTTCCCCTTGTTCAGTCAATCCCTAAGAATTAAGGTGCCCATCCATGCGATCATCCCGCCCCTCCCCAGCCATCGAGGCAGCACGCCGTCATCACCTCCCATGATGACAAGACATGGCGGCAAGCCACCACTACAATACAAGCTAGCATCCTCCCGCCAAAGACTCGACATGCCTAACACCAGTACCACGTCAAGGATCGTCAGCCAACCCGCCGAGCTTCGCCGACTCATTCGCGCCGGCACGTTCAACCGCCAGACTTCAGGGCAGACACCGGGCTATGCGCAAGGCAACATCGCCATCCTGACTAAGGACTATGCCGAGGAATTTTTGCGCTTTTGCCTGGCCAATCCAAAACCCTGCCCCATCTTGGGAATGAGCGAGCCGGGCGACCCGCGCCTGCCGCGCCTGGGTGCGGACCTTGACATCCGTACCGATATCTCGCGCTACTGCGTATTCCGCGACGGCGAAGCTGCGGGCGAAGCCGACGACCTGATGGCCTTATGGCGCGACGACTTTGTCACCTTCGTACTCGGCTGCTCATTCTCTTTCGAGCAGGCGCTCATCGAGGCGGGGCTCAAGGTGCGCCATATCGAACAGGGTCGCAATGTGCCGATGTACCGCACCAATATCGCCACCACGGCGGCGGGACGTTTTGGCGGGCCCATGGTCGTGTCGATGCGCCCGTTTGTCGCCGCCGATGCGATCCGCGCCATCCAGACAACCACGCGCTTCCCCAATGTGCACGGTGCCCCGGTGCATTTTGGCGACCCCGCCGCGATCGGCATCAAAGACATCGCGCGGCCCGATTATGGCGATGCAGTGGATATCCGGGGCGGCGAGATTCCGGTTTTCTGGGCCTGTGGCGTGACCCCGCAATCGGCCATTCGCACCGCAAAACCGCCCATCAGCATCACCCACAAACCCGGCTGCATGCTGGTGACCGACCTGCGCAACGCCGAGCTTGCCGTACTCTGAGCCCCTCAACCCATCGCAACCTTTTTACAGACCCCAGACCATGCAAACCACCGTCCTTCAGTTTGACTGCATCACCCCGACCGGAACCGATTCGCGCAGCTTCGTCGTCAAAAGCCTGGTCATAGGCGGCTGGACGGCGCGCGACGAGGCGGCCGTACACCACCACATCGAAGAACTAAAAGCGCTGGGCGTGCCGGCGCCCTCCAAGACACCCCTGTACTACATGGGCGCCGTCAACCAGGCACTGCAGGGCGACACCATGCAGGTGGTCGGCCCCAATACATCCGGAGAAGCCGAGTTCGTGCTCGTCGCCATGGATGGCGAACTATGGGTGACCGCCGGCTCGGACCACACCGACCGCAAGACCGAGGCCTATTCCGTGGCGATTTCAAAGCAGGTGTGCGCAAAGATGCTCGGCCGCACGCTGTGGCGCGTGAGCGATGTGCTGCCCCACTGGGACAAGCTGGTGTTGCGCTCGCATATTATTGAAAATGGCAAACGCACGCCCTACCAGGATGGCACGCTCGCGGCAATGCGCCCGCATCTGGACATCATCAACAAGTACACCGGCGGCGCAAAACTGGCAGACGGCACCGTCCTGTTTTGCGGCACGCTCGCCGCAATCGGCGGCGTGCGTCCGGCGCCGCGCTTCGAGATGGAGCTGCACGACCCGATACTCGGGCGCAGCATCGCGCTTGGCTACGCCGTACAGGATCTTGCCCTCATCGCCTGACCCCTGCTAAAACCCATCGATGGAGCAGGTTGACACCGTTGTCATTGGCGCCGGGGTGGTGGGTCTTGCCGTGGCCCGTGCCCTTGCCATGGCCGGGCGCGAAGTCATTGTGCTTGAGGCCGAAAACGCCATAGGCACGCACACCAGTTCGCGCAATTCTGAAGTCATCCACGCCGGCATCTACTATCCCAAGGACTCGCTCAAGGCGCGGCTGTGCGTGGCGGGCAGGCAACAGCTCTACGCCTATTGCGCCGATCATGGCGTAAGCCACCAGCGCTGCGGCAAGCTGATCGTCGCCACATCGGCGGCGCAAATTCCTCAACTGGAAAAAATACTGGCACAAGGGCGAGCCAATGGCGTGACTGATCTCGCACCCGTGGACCTTGCGCGCGTGCGCGACATGGAACCGGCGGTGCAATGCGTCGCCGCGCTGCACTCGCCATCCACCGGCATTATCGACAGCCACGGTCTGATGCTCGCCTACCAGGGCGATGCCGAGGCGCACGGCGCCATGCTCGCCTTTACTGGACCGGCCAGTGGCGGCCGCGTACAAGACGACGGTATCCTGCTCGAGGTCGGCGGCGAGCAACCGATGCAATTGCTGGCGCGCCGCGTCGTCAACAGCGCAGGACTACACGCCCCAAAAGTTGCGGCAAGCCTGGAGGGCTTCCCACCGGCCCACGTGCCACCAAGCTATTACTGCAAAGGCAATTATTACTCACTCGCCGGACGCGCGCCCTTCTCGCGCCTGATTTACCCGATTCCCGAGGCGGCCGGCCTCGGTGTGCACGTCACCCTCGACCTCGCCGGCCAGGCGCGCTTCGGTCCCGATGTGGAATGGATAGACAAGATCGATTACACCGTCGATCCGCAGCGGGTGGAAAAATTCTATGCCACTATCCGCAGCTACTGGCCGGACCTCAAGGACGGCGCCTTGTCGCCCGGCTACAGCGGCATCCGGCCGAAAATCCAGGCGCCCTCGGAGCCGGCCCGCGATTTCATGATCGAAGGTCCGCGCGACCATGGCGTAGCCGGCCTCGTCAACCTCTTCGGCATCGAATCACCCGGGCTAACTGCGTCGCTCGCACTCGGCGATATGGTCGCCGGCCTGCTCGCCGACTGAACAACGCAGCTTATGCGGGCAAGCCCGCCCAAAATGCCCCGCGGCCACGCAATTGTTGACCTTTTGCCACGGTGCCGATATCGTCCTTCCACTTCCGCAACACGCTCGACACTCACAAACATTCCGCAGCGCGTACAAGCAATTGTCCGGATTGACGCGAATACGGACCGTCTGACACACTGTGCCGGACTCGGCGCATCAAGCCCGGGCCCAACATCAAGGGAGACGATCATGCTATTCAGGAAATTTGCAATCATCACCGCCTTGGGCTTTGCCAGCGGCCTTGCCACCGCACAAACCAAGTGGGACCTGCCAACGGCCTACGCCACCGGCAACTTCCACACTGAAAACGTGCAGCAGTTCGCCAATGACGTGGAAAAGGCCACCGGCGGCAAGCTGAAGATCCAGGTCCACGCCAACGCGTCCCTCTTCAAGGCGCCGGAAATCAAGCGCGCGGTGCAAGGCGGCCAGGCCCAGGCCGGCGAAATCCTGATGGTGAACTTTGAAAATGAAAATGCGCTGTTCGGCCTCGATGGCGTTCCCTTCCTTGCCACCAGCTATGCCGACTCGCAAAAGCTGTACAAGGCCTCCAAGCCGGCGCTGGAAAAACTCCTTGCCGCGCAAGGCGTGAAACTGCTGTTCACGGTGCCATGGCCGCCGCAGGGCATCTACTCGAAGAAGCCGCTCGCCAGCGCCGCCGACATGAAGGGCCTGAAATGGCGCGCCTACAGCCCTGCCACGGCGAAAATCGCAGAGCTGGTCGGTGCACAACCGGTTACGGTGCAGGCCGCCGAGCTCACCCAGGCGCTCGCCACCGGCGTATGTGACTCCTACATGTCCTCGGGCTCGACCGGCTTTGACACCAAGACCTTTGAGTACATCAAGAACTTCTACGACACCCAGGCCTGGCTCCCAAAGAACGCCATCATCGTCAACCAGAAGGCTTTCGACGCCCTCGACAAAGCGACGCAGGACGCGCTGCTCAAGGTTGCGGCCGAATCCGAGGCACGCGGCTGGAAGATCTCCCAGGAGAAAAACGGCTGGTATTTCGAGCAGCTTGCCAAAAATGGCATGACCATCCACAAGCCCAGTGCCCAGCTCAGCTCGGACCTGAAAAAAGTCGGCGACACCATGCTGCAGGACTGGCTGAAAAAAGCCGGCTCCGACGGCCAGGCCGCGGTCGACGCCTTCCGCAAGATGTGATCCGGCGTACGGCGACGCTATAACAACAGCATGCGCCGTAGCCTGAACTTTCTCTACGACGCCGCGGGCTATCTCGCGGCGTTTTTTGTGTTAGCGATTTTCGTCGTGATGGTGGGTTCCAGCGCCATGCGCGAACTCGGGTTTCGCACCGGCGGCTCGGACGACCTCGTCGCCTGGTTTTGCGCCGCATCGGCCTTTCTGGGCATGGCGCATACCTTCAAGCGCGGCGATTTTGTGCGCGTCGGCCTGCTGCTGGAGAACCTCGGCCCGCGCCCGCGCCATGTTTTTGAAATCATCTCGCTTTCCATCGCCACCACATTCGTCGGCTACCTCGCTTTCTGGGCGTGCAAATTCACCTACGAGAGCTGGCTGTTCCACGACATGTCCAACGGCCTCATCGTCGTATCCCTGTGGGTGCCGCAAATGAGTTTTGTCGTCGGCGCCATTTTGCTGCTGGTCGCCGTGCTCGATGAGTTGGTGACCGTATTGCGCGGCAACCGCCCCGGCTACGTCCTCGCGGTCGAGGAACGGCATGCGCGCGGCGACTTCACCGAGGACGTCTGAGTAATGGAACTCATACAGATCGGCGGTCTGCTGCTGTTCCTGATGTTCCTGCTGCTCTCGGGCGGCGTGTGGATCGCCATGACCCTCGCCATTTGCGGCTGGGTAGGCATGGCGTTCTTCACCAACACGCCGCCGGGTAAAAACCTGTTCACGGCGTTCTGGGGCTCCAACGCATCCTGGACGCTTGCCGCGCTGCCCATGTTCATCTGGATGGGCGAAATCCTGTTTCGCACCAAGCTCTCGGAGGAAATGTTCGAAGGCCTGTCGCCCTGGCTGAACAAGGTGCCGGGCCGGTTGATGCACACCACCATCCTGGGCTGCGGCATTTTCGGATCGGTGTCCGGCTCCTCGGCCGCGACCTGCGCCACCATCGCCAAGGTCGCCCTGCCCGAACTGATGAAGCGAGGTTACGATGAAAAAATCGCGCTCGGATCGCTCGCCACCGCGGGCACCCTGGGCATACTGATCCCGCCTTCCATCACCATGGTCGTCTATGCCGTTGCGGCCGATGCGTCCATCATCCGCATTTTTCTCGCCGGCTTCATTCCGGGCTTCATCCTGATGGCGCTGTTTTCCGGCTACATCGTCTGGTGGGCCATACGCAATCCGGAAAAAACACCGCCGCCGGATGCGGACATGCGTTTCATGGACAAGCTGCGCAAGTCCGGCAACCTGATCCCATGCACCCTGCTGATCGTGTTCATCGTCTGGGTGCTGATCGCCGGCTGGGCCACCGCTACCGAGTGCGCCGCCTTTGGCGTCCTCGGCTCACTCGCCATCGCCTGGTGGAGTAAATCGCTGACGTGGCAGAACTTCCTCGACAGCCTGATGGGCGCCACGCGCGTGTCGTGCATGATCATGTTCATCCTCGCCGGCGCGTCCTTCCTCAGCATGACCATGGCCTTTACCGGCATCCCGCGTGCGCTGGCAGAGTGGGTCAGCTCCATGGGCCTGAGCCCCTATTCGCTGATCGGCGTGCTGTGCGTTCTGTACATCCTGCTCGGGACGGCGCTGGACGGCATCTCGATGATCGTGCTCACCGCCACGGTCGTGCTGCCGATGATCCAGAAGGCGGGGTTCGACCTGGTGTGGTTTGGCATCTTCATCGTGCTGCTGGTGGAAATTGCCGAGGTAACCCCGCCTGTGGGATTCAACCTCTTTGTGCTGCAGAACATGACCGGCAAGGACAGCAATTACATCGCCAAGTGCTCGATACCGTTTTTTGTCTGTCTGGTGATTTGCATCGGCGTGATCACGGCATTCCCGGCGACCGTGACCTGGTTCCCGGATTACGTCATGGGCGCCAGCAAGTAGGAAGCCTCGCCCTCTTGTGGCGGGTCATTCCGCCTTTACGCCTGAGGCCTTGATGACGCGCTCCCAGCGCTCATTATCCTTTCTCAGGAATGCGGCAAATTCAGCCGGCGTATCGCTGACGACAAGCGCACCCAGCCCCCTCATCCGCTCCACGGTTTCAGGACGCGACAAG